>SCRR01000129.1 GCA_004322085.1 Burkholderiaceae bacterium | reverse complement strand
TGCCATGCGCGAAGGGGGAACGTTTCCTGCCCGCTGATCGCGTCACTACAGGGTGGAGCAAGCTTGGCAGGTTCGGCTATGCCTTAGCGTGCTTTATTTTCCGTTTTCTGAGACGACCCCAACATCAAGCACGTCCGCGCCCATTGGGACGAAATCCTGCGGCTGGCCACCTCGATCAAGCAGGGCACGGTGACGGCCTCCCTGATGCTCCGAAAGCTCGGCAGCTACCCACGCCAGAACGGCCTGGCCGTGGCGCTCCGCGAGCTGGGCCGCATCGAGCGCACGCTGTTCATCCTGGACTGGCTGCAAAGCGTGGAACTGCGCCGCCGCGTGCATGCCGGCCTGAACAAGGGCGAGGCGCGCAATGCGCTGGCCAGGGCAGTGTTTTTCAACCGCCTGGGTGAAATCCGCGACCGCAGTTTCGAGCAGCAGCGCTACCGGGCTAGCGGCCTCAATCTGGTAACGGCTGCCGTCGTGTTGTGGAACACGGTCTATCTGGAACGGGCTGCGCACGCGCTGCGTGGCAACGGCCATGCCGTTGATGACGCGCTGTTGCAGTACCTGTCGCCGCTCGGTTGGGAGCACATCAACCTCACCGGCGATTACCTCTGGCGCAGCAGCGCCAAGATCGGCGCGGGCAAGTTCAGGCCGCTACGACCGCTGCAACCGGCTTAGCGTGCTTTATTTTCCGTTTTCTGAGGCGACCCCTGGTGGCTTAGCGTACGTTTTTTTCCGAATTCTGTAGGCTCCCCATGTACGGCTAGGCGGTTTAAAAGCCGCTAGGCGGCGTTAAATCCTGTTTTGGCAGGTATGGGGTGCGGAACGGTAGAAAACGCCACCACGGGCCTGTATTGCAGAACCAGGGGGGGTTCTAACTGCCACGGTCGGCCATAACCCGGCAAGGCCGGGATGCGCCTTCGGTCGTTTTCATTGCGCCTGCGTTGCGTTTCGTTCGTTTTCATTCGTTTTTATTGATCCGAGCGGCCCCGGCCTGCCGAATCAATGGAAGCCAGCAACAGCTTTGCCAGTTCTGGATGTTGGCGCTGTAGGATCGCCCCGAGCGCGGCGGCGTCCCGTTTGCGTTTGATGGCCCGGAGCTTACGGGCTTTGGTTTTCTCAATGAAAATCCGTTCTTTGAGACGGGCAATTCGCTTGTCGATTCGCTCAGTTGATTTGCTCATTTCGGTTTTGCCTCTTTGGCCAGCTTTTCAGCCCCGGCCTGTTTCCACTCGTTGCGCTTTGGATGGTCAGCCGGTACAGCAGCCAGCCCCATCAATGCGCCCAGCAACTCGGCCCGGTCAAGCAGAGGCTTGCCCGTCACCTTATCCAACAGCCCTGCCATGGACATAAGACCAGCGGCTTCGAACATCTCATGATCTCGGGCTTTTTTCTTGGCCTCTTGGGCTGCCCTATGTTCAGCCCGAATCATCTTCGTAGCAGCTTGGCGGGCTTTGGCGGCTCTGTCTGTTGCCTTTTCTGCCCGGATGATGGTCGTTAACTTGCGTTCGTCCATTTCATCGCGCACGGGCTTTTCAGCCAGGATCACCAGCATTTGCTGTTGCTCGCTGGGAGCCTTCAAGCCCTTAATATGTGCCACTCTGTCACGTAGCCATTGCTCCAGCGTCTTTGGTGCATCTTTGGCTTTCTCGTTTTCATTTGTCATTTTCTGTTTCCAGTAAATAGCCGTATAGGTGCTTTCATTTTAGCAGCGACTTCGGCCAGCCGATGCGCTACACTGTCCCTTCAATTTATTGAAGGGCGCACTTATACGTTTCTCTTCGAGAAACGGTGCGGCCCTCCGGGCAAAGTCAAAAGCGGAGGCACCTTGGCATCTTTTCATTGCTCCGCAAAGATCGGTGCCAAGGGTAGCGGTTGGCCTCATTCCGAGTACATTTCCCGTGAGGGGAAATACTCGAAAGAGAAAGCCCGCCGCTATGAAGACCTTGAGGCGACCGGCGCGGGCAACATGCCAGCGTGGGCCGAGGAAAACCCGGCCTACTTCTGGCGTGCCGCTGACGAGTACGAACGCGCTAACGGTTCTGTGTACCGTGAGCTTGTCGTCGCCTTGCCCCGCGAGCTGACCCCTGACCAGCGCCGTGAGCTTGTCGTGGATTTCATCGCGCAGGAAATCGGTGATCGCCACGCTTACCAGTGGGCGATTCACACGCCCCGCGCCGCGCTGGATGGTGGCGAGCAGCCGCACGCCCACATCATGTATTCCGAGCGTATCCGCGACGGGATCGAGCGCGACCCGGCGCAGTATTTCAAGCGGGCAAACAAGAAGGAGCCGGAGCGCGGGGGATGCGCCAAGGCCAGCGGCGGCAAGTCGCCCGCCGAACTGAAAACCGAACTGCTGGCCACGCGGGAACGCTGGGCCAATGTTCAAAACGCCCACCTTGAGCGCCACGGCCACACCGACCGGGTGACGCACCTAAGCCTGAAAGACCAGGGCATCGACCGGGAGCCTGAAAAGCACCTCGGGGCGAAAGCCATTAAGGCGCTGCACCCGGACGACATCGGCGCCTTGCTCGAACGTCGCGCCGCCGAGGGCGAGGCCGAACGCGCCCAGCAGGCCGTGGGCCTGATCGACTTGTCCGGCGACATTGCCAAGGCCAAGGCCGACCAGCAGAAGCAGGCCGCCGAGCGGGCGCGGGCGCTACGGGATAAGTGGCTGAACCACCAACCCGAGCGCAAACCGAGCAACTACGACTATGAGGCGATAGTGGCACGGGCGCGGGCCGAGCTTGACCAGGCGCAGCAGCCCAAACCTGAACCCGACCAGGTGCACCAGGTCGAGCCGGTCAAGACTGTGCCTGTGCCGCCTATGCCCGTTGAATCCATCGAGCAGGTACGGGCGCGGTACATGGACACTACCCGGCAGCTTCAAATTCTGGCGCGGCAAGAGCAGCGCCCGCCACCGCCGCAGCCCAATGCGGAGCTGGTCGAGCTGGCCGCACGGGATGCCTACGTGCAAGCCTTCCGTATGCGGGAAATCAAGGCGCTGGGCGATCCCCCGGAAAAGGGCGGCATCTTTGGCATGAAGGCCAAAGCCTACAGCCGCGACCGTGCCGACATCGAGCGCCGCGCCGAATCCATCGAGCGGGAAATCATGGGCAACAGCCCCAAGGCTGTGCAGTTTCGTCGGCAGGCCGTGGATCGCGCTGATGCTGCCTACAGCAAGGAACATGACCAATGGCGGGCGGCTGTATTGAAGGCCCAGGCCGACCGGGAAAAGATCATGCGCAGCCCGCAATACAAGGCCGACGCCCAGCGGCTTGAAGCCCATCGGGTGCAGCAGCAGGCCGAGCAGCGCCCACGTGCTGAACAACTCACCAAAGAACGCGACAGCGGGCCACGACCCCGCTAATGCGTAAGTATCGGCTCATGGAACGGCACGGCCAATAGGGGCAAATCTACCTGAAATACCCCTATTGCTCGTCTTTCACGTTGTCGTCCACGTGGCATAAATGAAATACACAGCCAAAGGTATTCCGATAGCCGAATGCCAGTAGAAGATTCTGAAAAGTTTCCGCCTGCGTACCGGATCTTTGAAGTCTTTGTACAGTGACATCAAGGCCCACGCGCCAGCACCGCAAAAGAGGATCAATCGAAGGGTGTCGTTCATGTTGCCCCGCCTACTTAGTGATGGTGCCGCGACCCGTTGAACGGGCCGACTGAAACCCGGCGCGGGCTGCACCGATCACGCTTCGTTGGCTCATTGCGGCCCTTGCTCCACCGCCCATGTGAGATAGGGCATTAGCCCCAGTCATGGCGTATTTCATTGCCGACGAAGCCCCTACCGCTTGCCCTACGCCGGTCTTTGCGATAGCGCCAGCAGCGCGGCCCGCCACATTGCCAGCACCCGCACCAGCCACCTTGCCAGCCGCCGATAAAGCAGCCCCAGCAGGATTGATAGCCCACCGTGCAGCCTGCGCCAGACCGGCAATCTGCAAGGCCATCCCACCAGACAAATCAGCGCCGATTTGCGCGGCCTTTCTGGTCAAGATGATGAGCAATCCAACCGAGATAGCAGCACCGATACCCTGCCCAACATAGTCAATCGTCTCCGGGGCCTGGGCAGTGAGTAGCTCCGCAAAACCTCGAATAATATTCAGGCCCAAGCCAATGACAGCGGCAATGGCCACCGCTGTAAAAATGTACTTGAGGATGTTGCTTAACCACGTATTGAAGAAAGAGGCCGTCCCATTGAAAGCCAAAGCAGCGAGGAACAACGGCCCGACCGAAAACATGATGGCCAGGGATACATCAATCAGAACCAATTCAACAGCAGCGAAAAAGGCGTAGAGAACAACAACCCCCACCATTACCGCGCCTGCCACGATAGGAACGATGCCAGATAGATCAGAGCCGGTCACGCCGACCTTAAAGTGCTCTAAACCGTAGTCAAGAATGCCCTTGAAGGCGTCACTGGACATTTTCAGCGTCTGGTCAAGCTGGGTATATACGTTCGCATCCGTGTTTGTGAAAAGCCCAGCCAGCCCATCACGTAGCTCCTGGGCAACTGCCATCACGTTGGTTGCGTAAGTGCCGCCGACCATGCAAAGAGAAAAGATCAGGAACACCCGCATAGAACTAAAAAACACATCCAACAGGTGGTCCTGACCTCCTGCCCCTCTGACGATCTTGTAGCCCTGCCACATGATCGAAATAGTGAGGCCCAGCACGAGTACCGGCGTCACCCATGTAATGATGGTGTTCGGTATCTCGGCCCATGCCTTGGTTATGTCTAGCACCCGCGTAGCGTTAGTTTCAATGACCCCCATGGTGTCGCCCCTTTATTTTTTCGATTTACTACCCGGATTCGGCTTGTCTGATGGCGTATCGCCCAGCGGGAAAGCATTAACCGTATTTTCACGGATGCCCTTTCTGATTTCGTCCTGGCTGGAGGCGGCACTATCGCAGCCCGTTAACGTTAGGCTTGCCCCAACGGCGCACAGCAAAACAGCAGTTTTAATGAAGTTCATTGCATGGTTCCTTGTTGTAGTGGTACTTATTTTTTCGACTTGACCGGTGGGAATCGGTCTTCTAACTGAATCAAACCCTTCCACCCGGCATCGCGGGCAAAATCAACCGCCGTTTGCAGCTTCATCCAGCCCCTGCGCTCATTACGTGCTGTCTCTATCCAAGGGCCGACACGTTCCACGCCTGCCCCGCCCTGAATCCACATTTCCCACGGCATCCAAGCGCCAACCGGCGTACCGTCCGGGTCAACGCTCTGTGTAAGAAATTCGCGGGTGATCGTGACAACCTCCACATCACCGACAGAAACCAATAGTTCAAAGTCTTTCTTTTTCACTTGTCGCCGCTCCGAAATAATAGAAATCATTTTAACAAAATACTATATTTTGCTCAAACCAGTGTACTTTTGTGTTGACTCGGAGTGTACTATTTTGTTGACTTTTTCGATGGTCATAAATGGCCACCCTGGTCAGTTTGCATGAGCGAATAGGTGTTGTTGATTGCGCCAACGGACACAGGGGTAATGAATCTGCTCGAACTCAAGCCCTAACAGCTCAGCCACTGGCTCGACACAGAGATCGATCATGCCGGGCTTGAGCGCGATCCAAGCCAATGTGCGCCGGTCGGCCTTGTGATCTTCAAAAAAACGAAGCAAGGCCATTTCCAAGTTTGCCGCTTGCTGCCGGTCCGGTAAGACATAAAGAGAGAAAACCGCGAGGCCGTCCGGTAAGCGGAAGCGGGAGTTACTGAAGATGTGTGTGATGCGGCGATCAAGCTGTTGCGTGATGCCGATCTTACTCATGGGGAACCGGCTGTAGGGGTCGCCCAAGACGTAGAAGAGGGTGCGCATATTTTCGATTTCTGTATCATCCGATATGGTATTATAACAATCATTATTAATATTCTTTTAAGGTTCTATTGTGATTATTACGGTAGGTAATACGAAGGGCGGAGTAGGGAAAACGACTCTCGCTGTCCAGATCGCCATTGCCCGCGCACTGGCTGGGCGTGAGGTCTGGCTGATTGATGGCGACAGGCAGGGCACCGCGGCTGCGGCGATAGCGGCCCGTGCTGACATCGGTCGCCAGCCTGGCATTGCTTGCGCTCAATATGCCGATGGCCCGCAGCTTCGCAGCCAGGTACAGCAGCAGCGCGGCAAGTGGCAGGACATCATCATTGACGCGGGCGGGCGAGACTCTACCGCCTTGCGGGCGGCTTTGATTCTGTCCGATGTGCTGTTGGTGCCCTTTGCCCCGCGTTCCTATGACGTGTGGGCGCTTGATGACATGGCCGGTTTGGTGGATGAGGCCCGGAGTGTGCGCGACGGCCTGCGATGCTATGCCGTACTGAATCAGGCCGATCCGGGCGAACACTCGACCGACAACAGCGACGCGGCGGCGGCGGTGGCCGATGTGCCGCAGTTCGACTACCTACCCACCCCTATACGGCGGCGCAAGGCGTTCAGTAATGCCGGTGGCGCTGGGCTGGCCGTGGGCGAAATGACCCCAAAAGATCACAAGGCGATTGCGGAAATAGACCAGTTGTTAGAATCTCTTTTTAATATTTAAAGAATCGGCTAATAGGAGTTATTGACATGTCAATTCAACGTAAACCAAAGTCCAAGACAGCCGCGCAAGATGCCTTTATTCAGGGTGCGCCCGACGCCCAGCCCACCGCCGACACGGCAGCGGCCAGCAGCACCTATGAAAAAGGTATTGCGAAGGGCCACAAGCGGCAAATCTCGCTGACGATTGCCCCCGAGCTGCTGCGCAAGGTCGATGAGGTTGCCCAGCGCACCGGACAGGCCCGCGCTGCCATCATCAATTTGGCCATTTTCAATGCCCTGGAAGGTGACATTTTTCAGGGTTAGGCAAGGTGCATAACGGGTGTTATGTCACGCTGGCAGGATCGGCAGTAAAAAGGGCTTGGAAACACACCTAATAAATGTGAAAATATTACTAGGTAATTTTCAGCAGTCATCGAGAGGGCTTTCTACCATGAACCAAACCATCGACACAGCCACGGCGCGACGCATGGCCGAAGCAGGCACCATTCGGGGCGTTTCCATCATTGGCCAACCGGGCGGGTGGAGCGTCATGCTCAAGACTGGTATTCACGAAAAGCCCCTGGGCGGTCAGAAAACGGACAAGCCGCGCACTTGGCGCAGCCTGGACACGCTCACCGAATACCTACGCAAGGATCTATCCATCGTGCGCATCGACAGCGTGGACGCCACGCACCATAGCAGCGTGGACGTACACCGGCCCGGTCGGCCCGATGCGGCCGCACGGATGAAACGCGCCCATGAAGCCGCCGCGCATGACGCTTGGTTTCGCGCCCAGGTGGACGCCGGCATCAAAGAGGCCGACGACCCAGCCACGAAGTGGATCAGTCACGAAGATTCAATGGCCCGCATGCACAAGCACCTAGACCAGTTGGAAGCCCGCGCCAGGGGCAAGAATTGAGGATTGAGTGGCTTCCCGGAGCCGACGCCACACGGGACGCGCAATTGACGTATATCGCACAAGACAGCATCCAGGCGGCGCGGGATGTCGCCGCGCAGATCGAGCGCCAGACCGGCCAGCTTGCGCAGTTCCCCGAGCTGGGCCGCGCTGGACGGCGGCGCGGCACCCGCGAACTGGTCATTAGCCGCACGTCGCTGGTAGTGGTCTACCGGGTGCGGCCAAAGCTGGCCAGGATCGAAATTATCCGCGTGCTGCACTCGTCGCAGCAGTGGCCACCAGCGCAGCAAGAGTAGTATTCAAAAGCGGCGCAAGCCGGGGATTGCCGCCCCGACAAGCGCCTAACCACAACCGACTACCTAGGGGTCAATCATGGCTAATATCGAGAATATCAAGAAAACCGCGCAAGCAAAGCGCATCAACCAGCTTATCGAGGAATCGCTGGCCATCGAGGCCGAGGCGGCAAAGGATGCCGGGGCGCTGGGTTTTATGGCCCGCGCCTTGACCCAGGCCACCATGCCGCACAGAAAAACCGATGAATTGCGGTTCACACGCACCAATGGAGCGTTTGAGCTGTCCATCACATCGCTGGGCAAGCATGGCCTGCCTTACGGATCAATCCCCCGCTTGTTGACCGCATGGGTCACGACGGAGGCGGTGCGCACGAAAAGCCGGGAACTGGTGCTGGGCGAATCTCTAGCTGGGTTCATGCGCGAACTGGACATGGTGCCCACTGGTGGGCGCTGGGGAACAATCACCCGGCTGCGCGATCAGATGAAACGGCTATTTACTGCCGCCGTGTCGGCCAGCTACTCGGACGACGAACGCGACACCGGGATCAACTTCGCCCTGGTCGAAAAATATGATCTTTGGTGGCAACCCAAGACCGCCGATCAGGCTGCATTGTGGGAATCCACCTTGACCCTTTCGCAGGGGTTTTTCGCAGAAGTTACACAGGCTCCTGTGCCGGTCGATATGCGGGCGCTCAAGGCGTTGAAGAAGTCCCCCATGGCGCTGGATATCTATATCTGGCTCACTTATCGCCTGAGCTACCTCAAGCGGCCTACGGTCATTCCATGGGAGGCCTTGCGGCTTCAATTTGGGTCCGACTATGGGCGGTTGACCGACTTCCGCGTCAAGTTTGAAAAACAACTACGGGCCGTGCTGGTGATGTACCCGGATGCCAAGGTTCAGACTGTTGCGGCAGGCCTGGACCTACGGCCCAGCCCCCCACATGTCGCCTTCAAGGCTCGGTAGGAGCGCGACGTAACCCCGATGCCCCAGGCTTGCGGGGATAAGCCTGTGGGCGGGGCAAGTTATCCACGCATTAACGGTCACCGTTTTTTGAGTTATTCACGCATTAACGGTCACCAAAAGGCGGTCTGTTACGCATTAACGGTCACCGCGATGGCTGGAAAGCCTTTGCCCATGCGGGTTTCCAGCCCCTTCCTGTAGTTCTTTCCTGTAGTTAAATCTATCCTGTAGTAAGAGGCCCGAAAAAGTGGACAAGTTTCCGCAACACGCGGCCCAGCAAGGGGCACCCCTACGGGGTTCCCCCACCGCTTCGCGGCGGCTCCCCTTCCCCCTTTAATCGACGCCCCCGGTGGGGGCTTAGATAGGCCCCCGGTAACGGGCCTATTCCTGTGCACGGCGCTCTTTGCGCCGACTGGCACCGTCTGACGGCGACGGCTGCGGTCGGTTTGGCAACTGGCCGAGGGCTGGCCAGGGCCAGCGCAACAAGCAGCAGTAGCGGCAATACCCGCCTATGCCCCCTGCGGTTCGCCCGGCGGCGTGTACCAGCAGGGCAGCATGTCGCACCTGTAGCGGGCTTATCGCCCGACCTTTCCCCGGCATGGGCAGGGGATCATGTAGGGGAGCCCGCAGAATTCGGAAAAAATCGTACGCTAAGGTTTTCCGGGCATCCGTAGGGGCCGAAACTTCCCGTCTTCCAGTCTGCGGCTCTGCCGCCAGACGTAATCGCCGGTGAGGTTGATGTGCTCCCAGCCCAGCGGCGACAGGAATTGCAGCAGCTCGCCGTCCACCGGCTTGCCGGCCTCGACCAACCCCTGGGTGGCGCGCTCCAGGTACACCGTGTTCCACAGCACGATAGCCGCCGTCACCAGGTTGAGGCCGCTGGCCCGGTAGCGCTGCTGCTCGAAGCTCCGATCCCTGATTTCCCCAAGGCGGTTGAAGAACACCGCCCTGGCCAGCGAGTTGCGCGCCTCACCTTTGTTCAGGCCGGCATGCACGCGGCGGCGCAGTTCAACACTTTGCAGCCAGTCCAGGATGAACAGCGTGCGTTCGATCCGGCCCAGTTCGCGCAGGGCGACAGCCAGGCCGTTCTGACGCGGATAGCTGCCGAGCTTGCGCAGCATCAGCGAGGCGGTAACGGTGCCCTGCTTGATCGAGCTGGCCAGGCGCAGGATGTCGTCCCAATGAGCGCGCACGTGCTTGATGTTCAGGGTGCCACCGATCAGCGGGCGCAGCGTCGGGTAGGCCTGCACGCCCTGCGGCACGTACAGTTTGGTTTCGCCGAGGTCGCGGATGCGTGGCGCGAAGCGGAAGCCCAGCAGGTGCATCAGGGCGAAGACGTGATCGGTGAAACCGGCCGTGTCGGTGTAGTGCTCCTCGATCCGCAGGTCGGACTCGTGATACAGCAGGCCGTCGAGCACATAGGTGGAATCTCGGACGCCGACATTCACCACGCGTGTGCTGAACGGCGCGTATTGGTCGGAGATGTGGGTGTAGAACAGCCGTCCTGGCTCGCTGCCGTACTTCGGGTTGACGTGCCCGGTGCTCTCACCCCGGCCGCCAGCGCGGAAGCGCTGGCCATCGGAGGATGAGGTGGTGCCGTCGCCCCAATGGGCAGCGAAGGCATGGCGGTACTGGTGATTGACCAGCTCGGCCAAGGCCGCCGAATAGGTTTCATCGCGGATATGCCAGGCTTGTAGCCAGGACAGCTTGGCGTAGGTCAGGCCGGGGCTCGACTCGGCCATCTTGGTCAGTCCGAGGTTGATTGCGTCACCGAGGATCGCGGACAGCAGCAACGTCCTGTCTTTGGCCTCAGCCCCGTCCTTCAGGTGGGTGAAGTGGCGGCTGAAGCCCGTCCAGTCGTCCACGTCCATCAGCAGTTCGGTGATCTTGATGCGCGGCAGTAACTGGCTGGTCTGGTCGATCAGCGCCTGCGCCCGATCCGGCACCGCCGCATCCAGCGGTGTGATCTTTAACCCGGACTCGGTGAGGATGGCATCGGGCAGCTCGTTGTCCTTGGCCAAGCGGGTGACGGTGGCCAACTGCTCGTCCAGCAACTGCAAACGCTCTTCCAGGTACTGGTCGCTGCTCGGGTTGATCGCCAGGGGCAAGGCCTGATCCCGCTTGAGCGCGGTGAACTTCTCTGCCGGCAGCAGGTAGTCGTCGAAGTCGCGGAACTGCCGCGAGCCCTTGACCCAGATGTCGCCGGAGCGCAGGGCGTTCTTTAGCTCGGACAGCGCGCAGATTTCGTAGAAGCGCCGGTCGAGGCCTTCCGGGGTGATCACCAGCGGCTTCCAGCGAGGCTTGATGAAAGCAGTGGGGGCATCGGCCGGCACCTTGCGCAGGTTGTCGGCGTTCATCTGGCGCAGGGTCTGCACGGCTGCCAGTACACCTTGCGCGGCCGGAGCGGCGCGCAGTTCCAACACATCCAGCAAGGCCGGCGTGTAACGGCGCAGGGAAGCGAAGTTCTCGCCGACCAAGTGCAGGTGGTCGAAACCCTCCGGCCGGGCCAGCAGCTCGGCTTCGCTGACGCTCTCGGTGAACTCGTCCCAGGGAATCACCGCCTCGATGGCGGCATAGGGGTCGCTGCCGGCTTCCTTGGCCTCCAGCAGCGCCTGGCCGATCTTGGAGTACAGGCGCACCTTGTCGTTGATCGCCTTGCCCTGCTTCTGGAACTGCTGCTGATGCTTGTGCTTCGCGCCGCTGAACAGCTTGACTAGGATGCGGTCGTGCAGATCCACCAGCTCATCAATCACGGTTGCAGTGCTCTCCAGCACCACGGCGGCCAGGGTCGCATAGCGCCGCTGCGGCTCGAACTTGCCGAGGTCTTTGGGCGTCATCTGCCCACCCTCGCGGGCCAGCTTGAGCAGGCGGTTCTGGTGGATGTGCCGGCCCAGGCCTTCGGGCAAGTCCACCAGCTGAAATGTCTTCAGCCGCTCGATGTGCTCAAGCATGTGCCGAGAGTTGGGTTTCAGCGGTGCCTGGCGCAGCCAGGTCAACCAGGTGATGCTGCTGCCGGCCTTGAGCTTCAACAGCTCGTACAGCTTGGCCCGATGCGAGTCCGTGAGCGGTTCAACCAAGGCGCGGTAGACCCGCCGATTGGCCCGTGCAATGGCCTCCGAGCAAGCCCGGTCGATCACGCTCAACGCCGGCAGGATGCGTCGTTTCTGCCGCAGGCTCTCCAGCGCCTGACCGGCCAGCAGCAAGCCCTTGTCGGTCTGTTGGGCCAGTTGGGTTAGCTCGCGCACCAGGGCGCGGAAGTCGGACAGGCCGAACGGAGCCAGTTGCAGGTAGGTGCGCAGTTCCTGGGCGTGCTCGCGACGGGTCACGTCTCGTTCGCCATACTTCGCCCAACTCGCCGGGTCGGCCTGGACTTGCTTGGCCACCCACAGGATGACCGGCTCGGGCAGCTCGCTGTCGGTGCCTAACGCATAGCCGGGGTAACGCAGCAGGCAGAGTTGCACCGCAAAACCGAGGCGGTTGGCGTCGCCGCGCCGCTGGCGGATTAGCGACAGGTCGGAATCGTTGAAGGTGTAGTAGCGGATCAGGTCATCCTGGCTTTCCGGCAGCGCGAGCAGGGTGTCCCGCTCCGTGGCCGAGAGGATCAAGCGACGCGGCATGTGTCAGTCGTCCGTGCGGAGGTACTGGTAGAGGGTTTCCCGGCTGATGTTGAATTCACGGGCAAGCTGCGCCTTGGGCTCGCCGGCCGCCGCCCGCTGCCGCAGGGTAACAGCCTGCTCAATGGATAGGGCTTTCTTGCGGCCCCGGTACGCACCGCGCTGCTTGGCCAAGGCGATCCCTTCGCGCTGCCGCTCACGGATCAGCGCACGCTCGAACTCGGCGAAGGCCCCCATCACCGACAGCATCAGGTTGGCCATCGGCGAGTCCTCGCCGGTGAATACCAGCCCCTCCTTCAAGAACTCGATGCGTACGCCGCGCTGGGTCAGCTTCTGTACAAGGCGGCGCAGGTCGTCGAGGTTGCGGGCCAGACGATCCATGCTGTGCACCACCACGGTGTCGCCCTCGCGGACGAAGCTCAGTAGCGCTTCGAGCTGGGGGCGCTGGGTGTCCTTGCCCGAGGCTTTGTCGGTGAACACCTTGCTCACCTGTGTCTGTTCCAGCTGGCGTTCCGGGTTCTGGTCGAAGCTGCTGACCCGGACGTAGCCGATGCGGTGCCCCTGCACGATGTCTCCTTGGTTGAAGGCGGCTTAAGTGCTCCTTCTGTTCCGTTGTGCCTCAAACCCCGTTTCTGTCAGGCTGAAATCTATGACCTTCGCGGGCATGTGTCAAAAAATGCGAAAGATGACTCTATTCTGACGAAGCGGCGCGGCCTTGCCTGACATCCAGTTAGGGTATGCCTCAATCTGACGGTAGCGAGTCGCAGGCGTTCGGATCGGCATCGGTTTCGTTCCCTGTCTTGGCACGCGCTTCGAAGCGTTGATAACACTCCAACCCGCAGAAGTGCT
>SCRR01000128.1 GCA_004322085.1 Burkholderiaceae bacterium | reverse complement strand
GGGCTCGGGCACCGGCACGGCCGGCGGCAGGCTGGCCTGCTCGGCCTGCGCCGCTTCTGCGGCCAGGTGATCGCTCAAGACCTTTTGCAGGGATACCAGCGCCACGTCTTCATTCCAGCCAGATCTCACCATGGACTCGACCATGGCTTGGGGCGGCTGCCCCGCCACAGCTTGCGCCACGATCCACTCCCTCAGTTCGGGGGTCATGACTTTTACGCTGGCGCTCATGGATTCACTCATGCGGCTTGGCGGCGGAACACCGCGAGCCTTGATTATCGTGAATCGCCAAGCGGGCCGGCTATCGCAGGTCTGCAGCCAGCGAAGCCAGCGTCTCGGGCGAGATCTGCGTGTGCGCGGGGTAGTGCGTGTGATCGCAGCCCAGCTTGACGCCGGCGCCGGCCTTGACCGAGGCACGCATGGCCGCTGTCAACTCGAAGCGCACGAAATGCACGGCCGAGGTTTTCTCATCGTTCTCGCGATCCATGTCTTCGTCGGCGATCGCATAGACGCGCGCATGGCCCTCGACCTCGACGAACAGGCGGTCTTCCACGCCGATCAGGCGCGCCAGTTCGCGCCGACGCTCGTTGATGTCGGTGTACTCCAGCATCATCGTGGCCTTCCAGTTGCTGCCGTCGGGCACCAGTGGCGCATAGGCCTCGATCTCCTGCGCGATGCCCTCCTCTTCGAAGATCTTTTCGACGCGCAGCATTTCCTGGATCTGGTAGCGGATCGTGGTCTCGCTCTCGAACTGCAGGTTGACATGCTCGCCCAAGTGCACCGAACGCAGTGCGCGGTGCGCCATCACGTCCGCCTTGTGTGCCTTGCGCCACTTGCTGTACGCCTCCAGGCTCATGAGGCTGTCGGCGGTGATCTTTCCGGTGAGTTGCATGTCGTTCACTCCAGGCCGTAGGCCGTGCGAATCAGGGTCAGCGGGTGCTTTTGCGCAGGCACACCGAGCTGGTTGACCTCAAAACCCTGCGCGATGTGGTGGCCGCCCAGCGGGCAGTCGCTGCTGATCACATCGGGCAGGCCGCCGTCCTTGTGCTCGGCCATCGCCTTGAACAGCGGCTTGCCGATTTTCATGGCCTGCTGGTGGGTGGCTTTCTTCACACCAAAGGTGCCCGCGTGGCCCGAGCAGCGCTCGTGCGTCTGCACGCTGGTGCCCGGCACCATCTTGAGCATTTCCTCGGTTTTCTTGCCGATATTCTGCACCCGGCCGTGGCACGGAATCTGGTAGCTGATCTTGCCTAGTGGCGTGCTGAATTCGGTCTTCAGCAGTCCGTCGCGCTTGCGCGCCATCAGGTACTCGAACGGGTCCCACATGTGTTCCTTGACGAGCTGCACGTCGGCCTCATCGGGGTACATCAGCGGCAGCTCCTGCTTGAACATCAGCGCGCAACTGGGCACGGCCGCCAGAATGGCGTAGCCGTCTCTCGCGTACTTCGCCAGCACCGGGATGTTGGCCTGCTTGTGCGCGTCCACGCCGTCCAGGTCGCCCAGTTCCAGCTTGGGCATGCCGCAACATTTTTCCTTTTCGACCAGGACGTAGGGCACCTCGTTGTGATCGAGGATTTTCAACAGGTCGTGGCCAATGCCGGGTTCGTTGTAGTTGACATAGCAGGTGGCATAGATCGCCACTTTGCCGGGCGTCTTCTCGCCGTCGCGCACCGGGTAGTCTTTGGACATTGGCGTGCGGGAGCGGAATTTGCGTTTGGCCAGCGCCGGCAGCCAGGCATCCCTGTCCACGCCCAGTGTCTTCTCCATCAGACCGCGCGCGACCTTCGTCTCGTTGACCGTGTTCGCAACCTGCACCACGACCGGGATGCCGGCCAGCTGGCCGTGCATGTCGGTGGAAGCGAGGAACTTCTCGCCCAAGCCAACCTCGCCCTTCCTGAACTTGATGGCTTTGGCGCGCAGCATGGTGTGCGGGAAGTCCACGTTCCAGGGGTGCGGTGGCACGTACGGGCACTTGGTCATGTAGCACAGGTCGCACAGGTAGCACTGATCGACCACCTTCCAGTAGTCTTTCTTGGCGACGCCCTCGACCTCCATCGTCTCGTTCTCGTCGACCAGGTCGAACAGCAGGGGAAACGCGCCGCACAGGCTCACGCAGCGGCGGCAACCGTGGCAGATATCGAAGATGCGCTCCATCTCCTGCAATGCAGCGTCTTCGTTGTAGAACTCGGGGTTTTTCCAGTCGATGGGGTGACGCGTGGGCGCTTGCAAGTTGCCTTCGGTGGCCATGACGGATCCCTTTCTGTCTTCTTTCTGGTGAGCGCCAGTTTTCTGCATTGGGCACTGCACAGGCAATGCCCAACACGCAAAACTCGGGGTTTAGTCGACGAGTTCTGCCAGCGCCTTGACGTAACGGTTGGCGTGCGAGCGTTCGGCCTTGGCCAGGGTCTCGAACCAGTCGGCGATCTCGTCGAAGCCTTCGCCGCGGGCGGTCTTGGCCATGCCGGGGTACATGTCGGTGTACTCGTGGGTCTCGCCGGCGACGGCCGACTTCAGGTTGTCGCGGGTCGGGCCGATCGGCAAGCCGGTGGCCGGGTCGCCGGAGCCATGTTCGAGAAACTCTAGATGGCCGTGCGCATGGCCGGTTTCACCTTCGGCGGTGGAGCGGAACAGCGCCGCCACGTCGTTCTGGCCTTCCACGTCGGCTTTGTTTGCGAAATACAGGTAACGGCGGTTCGCCTGGGATTCGCCTGCGAAGGCGTCCTTCAGGCATTGCTCCGTGTTGGAGCCTTTGAGTGCTGCCATGGAATTCTCCTAAGTGGTTGAACAAATTGACCAGCGCTTTGAATGATTGACTTCAAAGACACTGCTAGGTTAGCCCCGATAGAGAGACGCGTCTAATTGACTGGCTCAATGCCCCCCATCGTGGACAACTATTGCATCGATGACATTGATAACCATTTTCAATATTAACCCAACCGTACGGGCGCCATGATTGGCATGGCGCAGAAATTACGATATAGTAAATCGATTACGTATTAGTAAACTCATTGTGGAGACGCTCATGGCCGCCTTTCCGAAAGACCCCGCCAACCTGCCCGCGCCAGCGCCGATTCGGCAGTTGCACCACGTCGCCTACCGCGCGAAGGATGCCGAGGAGACCCGCCACTTCTATGAAGACATCCTGGGGCTCCCGCTGTACCACATCATCCAGAGCGACGTGGTGCCCAGCACCGGCGAGTACTGCCCCTACACCCACTTCTTCTTTCGCCTGCAGGACGGCTCGTTCATCGCCTTCTTCGATCTGGGCAATGACGAGGCGGCGCTGCCTTCGCCGAACAACCCGCTGTGGGTCAATCACATTTCGTTCCGGGTCGACTCGATGCAGACTTTGCAGGACATGAAGACGCGACTCGAGGCGCACGGCGTGGACGTGCTCGGCATCACCGACCACCACATCTTCCACAGCATTTATTTCTTCGACCCGAACGGCGTGCGGCTGGAGCTCAGCGCACAACTGGCGGATGAGTTCCAGATGCTGCAGGAGAGCAAAACGGCGCACGCGCGCCTGGCCGAATGGACGGCGCGCAAGGAGCAGTGGCGCCGCGAGCGCGCCGCTGGCAAGGCGACGGGCGCGCTCAAACCGCAGCAAAATGACCGACCGGAGTTCCTGAAGGACAGTGCCCTCCGTTAGTCATAAATTTTTTAATAGCTACTGGTGTATGCCCCATATGGGCTAGAGCCTGTTTTCGTTAACAATCACGACACTGAAGCAGCGTTCGCCATGCCAGAGATAAACAGTCCAACCCATCCCGCCTGGCGCGAGAACGCTCCCGCTCATGGCTACGAATTCACCGTCGGCGCGAGCTACGCGCTGCCCGAATACCCGTTTATGGCGCCCCCCGAACTCACGAGCCATGCCGTCGTGCGGCACGCTATCGTCATCGTCGGCGGCGGCATCACCGGCCTGACGCTGGCCTGCTCGCTGGCGCGTCTGGGCGTCCAGGCTGTCTTGCTGGACGAGGACAACACGGTGGGCGTGAAGGGCGCGTCCTCGCGCGGCATCTGCTACACGCAAAAGTCGCTGGAGATTTTCCACCGGCTGGGCATTTACGAGCGCATCGCCAAAAAGGGCATCCAGTGGAGTGTGGGCCGGACCTTTGCCGGTCGGGACGAGATCTATTCCTTCGACTTGCGCGAGCAGAGCAACTTCAATCTCTCGACCCAGCCACCGTTCATCAACATCCAGCAGTTCTACATCGAGGGTTTTCTGGTCGAACGCATCCATGAGCTCGGCCACGTGGACATCCGCTGGAAGAGCCGCGTCACGGCCCTTCAGCAGAACAACGAGTTCGCCGCGCTCACGGTCCAAACGCCGGCCGGCAGCTACCACATCGAGGCCGATCACGTGATCGATGCCACGGGCTGCACCACGCCCTTTCACGCGTGGTGCGGCGCCACTGTTCACACCAAACGCGGCGACGACCGCTGGTGCATCGCGGACGTGCGCTTTTCCAAACACCCGCCCGTGGAGCGGCACACCTGGATCGAGGCCCCGTTCAATGAAAACCGCGCAGTCTGGCAGCACCTGATGGCGGACAACGTGTGGCGCATCGACTACCAGATGGCGCCGAACGCCGACCCGAGCTACGTCAGCCGCGAAGACGTGGTGCGCGAGCGCCTGACACACCAGTTCGGCCCGGACGCGCAGGTGGACATTGTCTGGGTCGGTCCCTACGCGTACCGCAGCCAGTGGGTCGACCAGATGCGCGTCGGGCGCGTGTTCTTCATGGGCGACACGGCCAAGGTGGTCAGCCCGTTCGG
>SCRR01000127.1 GCA_004322085.1 Burkholderiaceae bacterium | reverse complement strand
CAGCTGCCGCGCAACTTCTACCAGATCCAGACCAAGTTCCGCGACGAGCGCCGGCCACGCTTTGGCCTGATGCGCGGGCGCGAGTTCACCATGAAGGACGCCTACAGCTTCGACCAGGATACGCAGGCCGCCAAGGCCAGCTACCAGGTGATGGCGCAAGCGTACCGGCGCATCTTCGACCGCTTCGGCTTGACCTACCGCGCTGTGGCCGCCGACAGCGGCGCGATCGGCGGAGACCTGAGCGAGGAGTTCCAGGTGATCGCCGCGACCGGCGAGGACGCCATCGTCTACTGCCCGGGGAGTAACTACGCCGCCAATATGGAAAAGGCCGAGGCGCTGGCGCCTGCAGGGCCGCGCCCGGCGCCGCAGCAGGACCTCGCGAAGACGCCAACACCAGGCAAAAGCACCTGCGCCGCCGTGGCGGACCTGCTCGGCGTGCCACTGGCCAGCACGGTGAAGTCGCTGGTGCTGGCCAGCGATCAGGTCAACGACAAGGGTGAGATCATCAAGAGCCAGGTCTGGCTGCTGCTGCTGCGCGGCGACCACGGCATGAACGAGATCAAGGTCGGCAAGGTGCCGGGACTCGATGCGGGCTTTCGCTTTGCCACGGTGGCCGAAATCGACGAGCATTTTGGCTGCGAACCGGGCTACCTGGGCCCGATCAATCTCAAAAAACCGGTCAAACTCGTCGTCGACCGTGAGGTGGCGGTCATGAGCGACTGGATTTGCGGCGCCAACACGCCGGACTTCCACCTGACCGGCGTGAACTGGGGCCGCGACCTGCCCGCGCCCACCTTGGTCGCCGACCTGCGCAACGTGGTCGAAGGCGACGCCTCGCCCGACGGCAAAGGTGTGCTCGCGATCGAGCGCGGCATCGAGATCGGTCATGTGTTCTACCTCGGCACCAAATACAGCCGGGCGATGAATGCCACCTTCCTCGATGTGAATGGCAAGCCGCAGTTCATGGAGATGGGCTGCTACGGCATCGGCATCACGCGCCTGCCGGCGGCCGCGATCGAGCAGAACCACGACGAACGCGGCATCATCTGGCCCGACGCGATCGCGCCGTTCACGGTAGTCGTATGCCCGATCGGCCCGGACCGCAGCCCGGATGTGAAGGCCGCTGCCGACAAGCTGTACGCGGAGCTGCTGGCCGCGGGTGTCGATGTGATACTGGACGACCGCGGCGAGCGTCCGGGCGCGATGTTTGCGGACTGGGAATTGATCGGCGTGCCGCATCGCATCACGATCGGCGATCGCGGCCTGAAGGAGGGTCAGCTCGAATACCAGCACCGGCGCGACACCGCCGCCACCAAGATTGGGGTCCTCGACATGGTGGCCTTTTTGGGAACCCGGCTTCAACCATGAGTGCTGTGATGGCATCGGCACCGGCGTGTCAGGGAATTACAAGGCGAACAAGCCTTTTGTCCATACCGGTAGCTGCCTCATTGCTATTGAAACCAGAGCTTGCCATGGCGGGTGGCCAGATCGAGGAGCCGCTGGCCGATGCCGTGCGCACCGCGTTGAGCGCCGCGATTGCCGACCGCGGGCCGCCGTTGCCGGTGTTCAGCGACACCGGCGCACGGCTGGCGTATGTGCGCTGGCTCGTCGCCATGAGCTGGCAGCTGCGCAATAAACAGCCCGACCGGCAGGTGCGCGAGGATTTCCTGCAAACCGTCTGGTACGAGAGTCACCGCGCCGGGCTCGACGAGTCGCTGGTGCTGGGCTTGATCCAGGTGGAGAGCAATTTCCGCAAATATGCCGTCTCCAGCGTGGGTGCGCGCGGCTACATGCAGGTCATGCCGTTCTGGGCACGCCTGATTGGCGATGGCGACGCCAGCAAGCTGTTCCGGATGCAGACCAATCTGCGCTTTGGCTGCGTCATCCTGCGCCACTATCTGGATCGCGAGCGTGGCAACCTGTTTCTGGCGCTGGGCCGGTACAACGGCTCACGTGGGCAGGCGCCGTATCCGGACGCGGTGCTGGGCGCCAGCCGGCGCTGGGATATCAAGGAGGGGCCGGTTCGGGTCGCGACACCATGATTCGGCCAAAAAAACAGCCACCGGGGGTGGCTGTGCGGCGCGCTCGCCTGCCGGTGCGGATCGGAGGAAAATTCCGGAAAACTCAGGCGGCCGGCTGGCTCAGTACCTGCTGCAACTCGCCCTTTTCGTACATCTCCATCATGATGTCCGCGCCGCCCACGAACTCGCCCTTGACGTAGAGCTGCGGAATGGTGGGCCAGTTGCTGTATTCCTTGATGCCCTGGCGGATCTCGTCGTCGGAGAGCACATCCACCGTCTTCACGGCTTGCGGGTCCACGCCGCAGGCCTTGAGGATCTGGATGGCGCGGCCGGAAAAGCCGCACATCGGGAAATTGGCGTTGCCCTTCATGAACAGCAGCACGTCGCTGGATTTGACCAATTCGTCGATGCGTTGTTGTGCGTCACTCATGTTGTCTTACTCCTGGTTCCAACAAGTTCAATGAACCTGATTATTTCACGTTCGACGGTGCGACGCCTCGCCGGGGCCATCCCGCATTGATAATGGCCCTTCAATCGGAATTCACCCCATGAAAATAGACAAAAACACGGCCGTCACCCTGCGTTATAAAGTGCTGGACGCCGCTGGCAGGCTGGTCGAGGAGAGCAGTGAGCCCATGGTTTACCTGCACGGAGGCTACGGCAACACCTTCCCGAAAATCGAGCAGGCTCTGGAAGGGAAAGAGCCGCGCTACCAGGCCGTCGTTGAATTGCAGCCGCAAGACGCTTTCGGTCTGCGCGACGAGAGCCTGCTGCAGACCATTCCCAAGACCCAGTTCCCGCCCGGGGTGAAGGTTGGTGGCCAGTTGCAGGCCCGTGGAGAAGACGGGCAGGCGCACGCGTTCACGGTCATGAAAATCAAGGGCGACAAGGTTTTTCTGGACGGCAACCACCCTTTTGCGGGAAAGGTTTTACGCTTCAAGCTCGCGGTCGTCGATGTTCGCGCCGCCACCGAAGAGGAGGTTGCGCACGGGCACGTGCACGGTGAGCAGGGTCATCACCACTGACAGGGTCATTGCGCCGGCCTGTCGCCGACGTCCTCCCCCATCAGGCCGGCGACGTAGAAGCACAGCAGGGCGACTGCGGCCGACAACAGCGCCAGTGTGTACGCCAGACGCCGTCCGTGCCACAGCGATAAAAACCAGCGATGGAATTCAAGCAGCAGCACGGCAGACTTGCCGCCGACGCGTTCGACCTCCTGTAATTCGCGCGTGGATTCGGCGAGCGTGAGCGCGTAGACATTCCCGCCCACGATGCGGTAGCCGGCGGCGCCGGTGTCCGTCGGGTTGGCTGCCAGAAAATAGACCAGCGCGGCGGCGATCAGGCCAACGGCCAGGATGATGGCCCCGGCCAGGTAAAGACGGCTTCGCGGTGTGAGGTGCTGCAAGCGCATGGCGCCGGGACCTGGCAGGTTCCGCAGTGTGCACCGGTGTCAGGATGGAACCGCCGGAGCCTGCTGGCGGCGCTGGCGCTCGAGTGCCGCGATCACGTCGCGCTTGTCCATGCCATACATCTCGGCAAACTCCTCGGGTGTCTTGCCGCTGCCCTCCAGCGCGCGGCACAGGGCCTCCTGCCGGGCGCGCTGCTCGTCGTAATCGGCAAACGCTTGCTCCAGCAATGCGTTGGCGGCGGCATCGCTGGTGACGACTTTGGCGCGGTACTCCTGTGGTGTCAGACCAGACGCCTCGAACGCGCGGACAAGCTGGGCGCGGAACTTCGGCTGCAGATCTTCCTGCGTGCGGCCTTGCTTGCGGCGAAACAATTCCAGCAACGCCAGGCAGACGTGCTCCGGCGCCACGGATTCCACGGCAACGCCGGCCAGGTCGTGGCGCTTTTTGCCCGCGGCGACACCTTGCAGGTAACGCGTTGAGCGCGTGTGTACGCCCAGCGCGGCTTTCAGGGCGTCGCGCGTGAAATCCTCAGGGTGAGCCGCCAGCAGTTCCTGAAAGATCCCGAGCTTGAGCGGCAGGAACTCGGCGCCGAACAGATGGGGATAGAGCTCGAACAGCTTCTCCAGCACGGGCTGGATGGAGGGTGCGCGCACGGGCCGTTTGACCGCAACCTCGGGCGGTACGGGTTCGGCTGACGGGGCGAGTGCTTCGGAAGAACTGGGAGTCATGCGATGGGGCCTTTGATCAACCCGCCATTGTCGGTGAAATGGCCGCGTGACCCGTAATCAGTAATGAGGTGGCAGCTCGTCGCGCAGGTTGCGTGGGGTGCCGTCCTGCGCGTCGGCAGCGGGCTGGCGCAGGTGGCCGATCTCGCGAATCAGCAGTTCGATTTGCTGCTGCTGGCGCACGATGACCTGGTCCAGCTGTTCCAGCAGGTCTTCGGTGAAGGTGGCCTTGATCTCCAGGTCGGTCAGGCGCTGCTCGATGTTGTGCGGATTATCCATGCCCCTATTGGACATGATCTGACGGCGCAGCATCGCCACGCCATACGCAGCACAATCAGGGAGTCACCACCCATTCAGGAGAAGAAGCCATGGTCGCCTATGTGATTGCGCACGTCGAGGTTATCGATGGCATCGCGTACGAGGAATACAACCAGAAGGTGTCGGCCACGATCGCGGCGTACGGTGGTCGCTCCATCGTGCGCGGTGGCGCCACCGAGGTTCTCGAAGGCGAGGCACCCGGGCGTTGGGTGCTGCTTGAATTCCCGAGCATGGACCGGCTCAAGGCCTGGTGGGACTCGCCCGAGTACCTGCCGCTGCGTGCGCTGCGTGCGCGCACGGCCAAATCCCTGCTGGTCGCGACGCAAGGCGTTTGAGTTGCCCGCGCGGCGGGAGTAAAGTTCCAATGAGTTCCAGCCCACTGACCGATATTGAAGGAGACACAATGACCGCTGCCGACGCTTTCCTGCGAGCCCGAGATTTTCTGCTGGAGCACCGCACCGACTATGCCACCGCATATCGCGATTTTGCGTGGCCCGAGCTGACCGATTTCAACTGGGCGCTCGACCATTTCGATCGCATGGCAGCAGGCAACGACAGCCCCGCGCTGTGGATCGTCGAGGAGTCGGGCGAGGAGAGAAAGATTTCGTTCGCGCAGATGGCGGCGCGCTCCAACCAGGTGGCGAACTGGCTGCGCCAACTGGGCGTGCGACGCGGCGACCGCGTGCTCCTGATGCTGAGCAACGAAGTGCCGCTGTGGGAAAGCATGCTGGCCTGCATCAAGCTGGGGGCCGTGCTGATTCCCTGCTCCAACCTGCTCACGCCGCAGGACCTGCGCGACCGGATGGTGCGTGGTGACATCAAACATGCGGTCGTGGGTGCAGCGAACGTCGATAAATTCAGCGACGTGCCGGGCACCTACACCCGCGTGTGCGTTGGCAAGGTGGCCACCGGCTGGGTGGATTTTGCCGATTCGACGCAGGCCGCAACCCGCTTCACGCCGGACGGTGTGACGCGAGCGAGCGACCCCTTGCTGCTTTATTTCACCTCAGGCACGACGTCCCAGCCCAAGCTCGTGCTGCACACGCACCAGAGTTATCCGGTCGGTCATCTGTCCACCATGTACTGGATTGGTCTGCAGCCCGGCGACATCCATCTCAATATCTCTTCACCGGGCTGGGCCAAGCACGCCTGGAGCTGCTTCTTTGCGCCGTGGAATGCCGGCGCCTGCGTGTTCATCTACAACTACGCGCGCTTCAACGCACCGGCGCTGCTGGCCGTGCTGGAACGGTGCCAGGTCACCACGATGTGCGCGCCACCCACGGTGTGGCGCATGCTGATCCAGGAGGACCTCGCAAAGCATCGCGACCGCATCTGCATTCGCGAGCTGGTCGGCGCGGGCGAGCCGCTGAACCCCGAGGTCATCGGGCAGATCAATACCGCCTGGGGCATCACGGTGCGCGACGGTTATGGCCAGACGGAGACCACGGCGCAAGTTGGCAATCCGCCGGGCCAGCCGGTGAAAGCGGGCTCCATGGGGCGCCCGCTGCCGGGTTTTCACATGGTGTTGATCGATGCCAATGGCCAGCGTGGCGACGAGGGTGAGATCGCGCTGGAGCTCGATCCGCGCCCGGTGGGGCTGATGGACAGCTATCTCGCAGACGTCGACAAGAATGCTGCGGTCACGCGCGGGGGGGTGTACCGCACGGGCGACGTCGGCGTGCGCGACGGCGATGGCTACATCACCTATGTGGGCCGCGCCGACGACGTGTTCAAGGCGGCGGACTATCGCATCTCGCCGTTCGAGCTGGAGTCGGTTGCGATCGAGCATGCGGCCGTGGCCGAGGCGGCGGTGGTGCCCAGCCCCGATCCATTGCGTATGGCGGTGCCCAAGGTGTTCGTTGCGCTGCGCCAGGGCTACAGCCCGTCTGCCGAGTTGGCCGAAGGTATCCTCACCTTTTTGCGCACCAAGCTGGCACCCTACAAGCGCATCCGCCGGCTGGAGTTTGCAGAGCTGCCCAAGACCATCTCCGGCAAGATCCGCCGCGTGGACCTGCGCCACGAAGAGGCTAGGCGCCGCGCCGCGAACGAGAAGGGGCCGTGGGAGTTTTTCGAAGAGGATTTTGCGTCGTTGAGGTCTACGAGTGAAGCGAAAGCATCGCAAGCCGCGGGCGACATGCGCTGACCCCTGTCTGGAATAAGGATTGCATCATGTTCCAGGCCCTGCTGCTCACGCAAGATGGCAAGCGAACCGTCGCGACACTCGCACCCCTGGATGACGCCCGCTTGCCGTCCGGCGACGTGACGGTGCGCGTGGAGTACTCGAGTCTGAACTTCAAGGACGCGCTGGCGATCACGGGTCGCGGTGCAATCATCAAGAAGTGGCCCTTGGTGCCGGGCATCGACCTGGCAGGCAGCGTCGAGCGGAGCGACGATCCGGCCTGGAAGCCCGGCGACCGCGTCGTCGTCAACGGCTGGGGCATGGGCGAGACGGATTGGGGCGGCTTGGCCCAGAAGGCGCGAGTCTCCGCGG
>SCRR01000126.1 GCA_004322085.1 Burkholderiaceae bacterium | reverse complement strand
GCTGCTCGAACTAAGCCAGGGCGGCAAGAACCCGATCGCGCTGCCCAACGGGCAGCAGCGCGCCTTCCTGGAAGACGGCGACACGCTCACGCTGCGCGGCTGGTGCGAGCGCGCGGGGGCGGCACGCATCGGATTTGGCGAGGTCAGCGGCACGGTCCTGCCCAGCCCGAACCCTCGCTGATCGTGCGCCACACCCTATCTCCGCGCGCGGAACAAGGCAAGCTCGTCTCGGCGCTGGACGCGGTAAAGCTGATTCGCCATGGGGACACCGTGGCGACCGGCGGCTTCGTCGGCATCGGTTTCGCGGAAGAGATTGCCGTGGCGCTGGAAGCCCTCTTCCTCGACCCGAAGGACGACCGCCGGCACCCGACAAGCCGGGCAACCTGACCCTGGTCTACGCCGCAGGCCAGGGCGACGGCAAGTCGCGTGGACTCAATCATCTGGCGTACCCCGGACTGGTTGGGCGTGCCATCGGCGGCCATTGGGGCCTGGTGCCCAAACTGCAGCGCCTCGCGGTGGACAACCAGATCGAGGCCTACAACCTGCCGCAAGGCGTTATCACGCACCTGTTTCGCGACATAGCCGCCGGCAAACCCGGCCATTTGAGCCGCATCGGCCTGCACACCTTTGTCGATCCGCGTCACGGCGGCGGCAAGCTCAATGCGCGAACCGTGCAAGACCTGGTGACGCTGATGGATATCGGCGGCGAGGAGTACCTGTTCTACAAGGCGCTGCCCATCAACGTGGCCATCGTGCGCGGCACCACCGCAGACCCCGACGGCAACATCACCATGGAACGCGAAGCGCTCACGCTGGAGTCGCTGTCGATCGCCATGGCCGCACACAATAGCGGCGGCCTGGTCATCGTCCAGGTCGAGCGTATTGCCGAGCGCGGCTCACTCAATCCGCGCCAGGTCAAGATTCCCGGCATCCTGGTCGATTGCGTCGTGCTGGCCGCACCCGAACATCACCATCAAACCTTTTCCACGGTCTACAGCGCCGCCTACGCGGGTGAAATCCGGGTGCCCGCGGCCCATGACAGCACTTTCAAGCTTGGCGTGCGCAAGGTGATGGCGCGCCGTGCGGCGATGGAATTGCAGTCGAACAGCGTCGTCAACCTGGGCATCGGCATGCCCGAAGGAGTGGCCACGGTCGCGGGCGAAGAAAAGATCACCGACCTGCTCACCCTCACTGCCGAGCCCGGCGTCATCGGGGGCCTGCCGGCCGGTGGGCTGGACTTCGGCTCCGCGACTAACGCCCAGGCCATCATCGACCAGCCCTACCAGTTCGACTTCTATGACGGCGGCGGGTTGGACATCGCGATCCTCGGGCTGGCCCAGGCCGACGCGCAGGGCAACGTCAACGTGTCGCGCTTTGGCTCGCGCGTGGCCGGCGCCGGCGGTTTCATCAACATCAGCCAGAGCGCGCGCAAGGTCGTTTTCGTCGGCAGTTTCTGTGCCGGAGACAGCGAGATCAAGGTCGAGAACGACACGCTGCGTATCGTGCGCGACGGCCCGGCCCGCAAGTTCGTGGCCGAGGTGGAGCAGCGAACCTTCGCCGGCCATTACGCGGCGCAGCGCGGCCAGGAGGTGCTCTACGTCACCGAGCGCTGTGTCTTCAGGCTGCGACCCGAAGGGCTGGAGTTGGTCGAGGTGGCGCCGGGCGTGGATCTGCAGCGCGACATCCTTGATCGCATGGACTTCCTGCCCATCATCGACAAGCTGGTGCCAATGGATGCACGCATCTTCGCCGTCGTTCCGATGGGGCTGCGCGAGCAACTGGTGCGCCTGCCCCTGGACGCGCGCTTCGTCTACGACGCCGCCAAAAACACCTTGTTCATCAACTTCGAGCGTTTCGAAGTCAAGACGCTGGAGACGGTGCAGGCGGTCGAGGCCAAGGTGCGCTCGATCTGCGCACCGCTGGGCCGGCGCGTGCACACGATCGTCAATTACGAGGGCTTCGAACTCGACCGCGAGGTCGAGGATGCCTGGGCCGAAATGGTCAGCACGCTGGTGCAGCAGTACTACGCCGGCGTGACCCGCTTCACCACCAGCGCCTTCCTGCGCGCCAAGCTTGGCGCGGCGCTGGCGGGGCGCAACGTGGCGCCGCATGTGTTCGAGACCGAACAGGAAGCCTTGGCGCATCTGGCGACGCAGAAGAAACCGTAGTTCACAGTGCCTTGGCAGCTCACGAATCGTCGTGGTCCAGAAAATTGGCGGCGGACTCGGCCGAGGTCGCCGAAGTTTTGCTGCCACGAGTGCCTTGCGGGCGCGCCTTGCGATGGCCGTGTTTGGCCAGAATCTCCACGTAGAACTGCGCAGCGCCTTCTTTGGCCAGGGTATCGATCAACCCGGTCAGCGTGGCGAAGTGCACGGCCTGGGCGTCGTCTTGCGTGGGGCCGAACTTGCAGTCAAAGTCCCAAAAATCCACGCCTTCCGGTAATTCGCGCCGGCGCTCGCGTTTGACGTATTTGCGAATCTCGTGCTTCACCGCATCGAGCACCCGGTCGCGGTGCCTGCCTTCGATGTTGAGATGGAATGTTTTCTTCATGGGCCATGGTACCGCGCCGGCCCGGCTATGCTGTCCCATGCAAATCCAACAGAGTACACCCTCCAGGGAAGAAATCGCCCTGCTCGACCCGTTCGACCGGCTCGGTCTGGACCGCATCGAACTGGGCCTGCGCTGACCGGAACCAATTGCCTCTGGTGGGGTCGCAGCTGTAAGAAGTACCCCGCTGCCGCGACCAACCCTTGACGCCAAGATGGCGTGAGCGAAAGGAAGCCCCATGAAGAGCCGAAGAAATATCCTGTTGGGTCTTGGCGCCTTGACCGGTGCCGTGGCAGGCGTGCGCGGCCTTTGGCCGGGCAGTGACGCGTCCGCGGCGCCGGCCTACGAAGTCACCCACACCGATGCCAAATGGAGAAAGCTGCTGACACCCGACCAGTACCACATCCTGCGCCAGGCCGGCACGGAGGCCCCCTTCAGCAGTCCGCTGGACCGGGAAAAGCGCGCCGGCATCTACAACTGCGCAGGCTGCGCGCATCCCCTGTACTCGTCCGCCACCAAGTTCGACAGCGGTACCGGCTGGCCCAGCTTCTGGCAACCGCTGCCCCATGCCGTGGTGGAGCAAAGCGACACCAGCCTGTTCATGCGACGCACCGCCGTGCTGTGCAGCCAGTGCGGCGGGCACCTGGGCCAC
>SCRR01000125.1 GCA_004322085.1 Burkholderiaceae bacterium | reverse complement strand
TCGCGCCCCCCAGCACCACGGTCACCATCCTGTCGGGCTGCAGCGTGCGCGTAAACGCCGCCTTGATGTCGGTCACGGTCACCTTTTGTACCTGCTCAGTCCAGGTGTCGAGATAATCGAGCGGCAGGTTGTTCCAGGCGATGTTCGCGATGTTGCCCAGCAGCTTGCGGTTGCTGTCGATGCGCAGCGCAAAGCCGCCGATCAGATTGTCCTTGGCGGCCTTGAGTTCGGCCTCGGTCGGGCCCTCGGCGATAAAGCGCGCCAGCACGCTGCGCGCCACCTGCACGGCCTCGTCGGCCTGGTCCGGCCGGGTTTGCAGGCCCACCACGAAGGCGCCCGCATGCAGGCCCGGCGTAAAGTGGCTGTACACGCTGTAGCTCAGGGCCCGCTTTTGCCGCACCTCGCTGGACAGGCGCGACACAAAGCCACCGCCGCCCAGAATGTAGTTACCCACCGTCAGGGCGAAATAGTCCGGGTCCGCGCGCTTGAAGCCAGGCTGGCCGATCAGCACCTGGGCTTGCGCCGCATCAAAAGGAATGCGGATGTCTTGGGCTTTGGCCAGCGCTTGCACCTCGGGAATCGCTGGCAGCGGTGCGCAGGCGGCCGTAGCCGGGAGCTGCGAGAGCAGGGTCGTCACCAGCGCGTCCGCTTGCGCGCGCGTGACGGCGCCGACCAGGCTGACCTTGGCGCGGCAGGGCAGAATCAGGCCGGCATACATGGCCCGCATGTCGGCCACGCCAATGCGCGCCAGCGTTGCCTGCGTCATCTCGTAGCCGTACGGATGGCTGCCGTACACGGCGGCGCTGAAGGCGCGGCCTGCAACGGTGCCGGGCCGCGTCAGCGCCTCCTTGAGCGAGGCGTCCAGGCGTTGGCGATTGCGCTCCCACACGGCTGACGGAAAGGCCGGCTCGCCCAGCTGGCGCGCCGCCAACCGCACGGCGCGGCCCAGCAAATCAGGGTAGGTCAGCGAGCGCAGCGAAAAGCTCACGCGGTCGCTGCCGGCGCTGCCATCAAACCCGGCCCCCAGATCGGCCCAGGCATCGCTCAGCGCGTTCTCGTCGAGTGCCGGATCTGTGCCGCGAGCCAGCACACCCGCGGAGGTCATGTCGGCTGTCACGCTGGCCAGGCCCGCCTTGCCGGCCGGGTCGCGGCGCCCGCCGGCATCGAAGTCGATCTCCACGTCGACCATCGGGATGCCCGGACTTTGCGCCAGGTAGACCTGCGCGCCACTGGGCTGGGTCCAATGCTCGATGGGCAGGGCCGCCAGCGCAGAATTTGAATGAAAAAGCGCTGCAACCCATGCCAACATTGCGAAGGCGGCTATGTTTTTAGGAATCTTCATGACGGCGCTCCGTCGTCGCGCATACCCGGCACAGGTGCGCGCGGCTGGCGATTCTTGTCCATCGGCTGCGGCAGCAGCACCGCCACCGTGAGCTGGTCATCACCGAAGTATTTGCCGGCCACCGCCCTCACCTGATCGGCCGTGACGGCGCGCAGCCGCGCGATGATGCGCTCGTCGGCGTCCAGCGGCAGACCCTGCACCCAGTTGCTGCCCAGCTCGCGAGCCTGGCTCATCAACGAATCGCGCTGATACACGCGCCCGGCGATCCATTGTGTCTTGACCCGGTTCAACTCGGCCTCGCTGACGCCCTCCAGCGCAACTTTAGCAACCTGCGCACGCAGCGCAGCCTCGACCTGCGCTGTGGTCTTGCCCTGCGCCGGCACGCCGTCGAGGATGCACAGTTGCGGGCCGCGGCCCACCAGGCCACAGGAAGCATCCGCACTGTCGGCGACCCGGTCCGGTCCCTGCGTCAGCGCGCGGTCCAGCCGGGCCCCGCTGTAGCCATCGAGCACGGCGGCCAGCACCGTCAGGGCAAACGCGTCGTTGCTGCCGTCCAGCGTTTGCAGCTGCGGCACCTTGAACGCCAGCGCCACATAGGACTGCTCGGCCGGCGCCTTGAAGTCGATGCGTCGCAGCCCGATCTGCAGGGGTTCCAGGCGCGGCTTGCGCACCGGCACGGGCCGCGCCGGGATGCCACCGTAGTATTTTTCGGCCAGCCGCCGCACTTGGGCCACATCCACCTCGCCCGCCACCACGAGGACAGCATTAGCGGGCACATACCAGCGGTGGTAGAAGTCGCGCACGTCGTCCGCCGTCATGGCATCCAGGTCACTCATCCAGCCCACCACCGGGCGGTGGTACGGCGAGGCTTCGAAAACCGCCGCATTCAACGCTTCATACAGGCGCGCGCGCGGCGAGTCCTCGGTGCGCATGCGGCGCTCTTCCTTCACCACCTCGATTTCTTTTTTGAACTCCTCGTCGGGCCACTGGTTGTGCGCGAAACGGTCGGCCTCCAGCTTCATCACCTGCTCCAGCCGGCTGGCGGGGATCTGCTGGTAATAGCCGGTGTTGTCCGTCCCGGTAAAGGCATTCTCCTGCCCGCCCAAAGCGGCCACGCGGCGGGAGAACTCGCCGGGCTTGAGATCCCACGTGCCCTTGAACATCATGTGTTCCAGCGCATGCGCCACGCCCGAGGTGCCATCGACCTCGTCCATGGAACCCACACGCACCCACAGCATCTGCACCGCCGTGGGAGCGCGTCGGTCGGGCTTGACGATCACCGTCAGGCCGTTCTCCAGCCTGAACTGCGTCGCTTGAACGAGCGCCTCGGATGGCTCCGGAAGTAGGGAGGATGGTGCCGGGGGAGGTACCGTCTGGGCACTGGCGGCAAGGCCAGCCAGCAGGCAAAGCAGGGGCAGCAGGCGTTTCATAGAATGCAGTGATTCTACGAACCACGTGATGTTCAGCTTTTTCAAGAAAAAACCACCAGCCCCAATCGCGACACCAGTACCCGGTACAGCGATACCCGGCGCTGCAACCTCCGGCCCCACGGCGCCGGGCTCGCTGATCGGCAGCGCACTGGTCACGCCGATCGGCATTGCGCTGCCCGACGCTGCGGCGCCCGAACGCGCCAAATGGCTCGACAAGCTCAAGGCCGGACTGCGCAAGACCGGCTCCAGCATCTCCACGGTGTTCACGGGCGCGCAAATCGACGAGGCGCTGTATGAAGACCTGGAGGCAGCGCTGCTGATGGCCGATACTGGCGTGCAGGCCACGCAGTACCTGCTGGGCGAGGTCAGGCGCCGCGTCAAGGAGGGCGGCGTGACGCACCCCGTGGCGGTCAAGAACATCCTGATCGAGGTGCTGACCCGGTTGCTGCGCCCGCTTGAAAAGGCCCTGGTCATCGGCGAGCACAAGCCGACCGTGATCATGGTCGCCGGTGTCAACGGCGCGGGCAAGACCACCTCGATCGGCAAGCTGACCAAACACTTCTCGGGCGCCGGGGCGTCGGTGCTGCTGGCCGCAGCTGACACCTTCCGTGCCGCCGCGCGCGAACAGCTCGGCGTATGGGCCGATCGCAATACTGTGGAGATCATCAGTCAGGAAGGCGGCGACCCGGCCGCCGTGAGCTTCGATGCGGTGAGCGCGGGCAAGGCGCGTGGGCGCGACGTGGTGCTGGTGGACACGGCCGGGCGCCTGCCGACCCAGCTGCACCTGATGGAAGAACTGCGCAAGATCCGGCGCGTGGTGCAAAAGGCCGACGGCAGCGCGCCGCACGAGGTGCTGCTGGTGATTGACGGCAACACGGGACAGAACGCGCTGGCCCAGGTGCGCGCGTTCGACGACGCGCTCAAACTCACCGGCCTGATCGTCACCAAGCTCGACGGCACCGCCAAGGGCGGCGTGCTGGCCGCAATTGCGCAGGAGCACCCCGTGCCCGTATATTTCATCGGCGTCGGTGAAAAAATCGAAGACCTGGAAACTTTCAGCGCGCGCGAGTTTGCGCAGGCGCTGCTCGCATGACAGGCACTCGCGCAACACGGCCCGCGCCGTCGCGCCGTCAGGCGCTCGCGGCACTCGGGCTGGGGCTGGCGGCGCCGCTGCGGGCGCGTGCCGATGCAGCATCCGATGCAGCATCGAGTGCGGCGTGGCGTCTCGTCGAAACCCAGTCCCGGGGCCAGACCGTGTACTTCAACGCCTGGGCCGGCAGCGAGCACATCAACAACTATGTGCAATGGGCGGCGGCCGAGTTGGAAAAGCGTTACGGCGTCCGGCTGATTCACGTCAAGATCGCCGACACCTCCGAGGCCGTGAAACGCGTGCGCAGCGAGAAGGCCGCCGGCAAGCTGGAGGGCGGCACGGTGGACCTGATCTGGATCAACGGCGAAAATTTCGTCGCGATGAAGCGCGCAGGCCTGTTGTTCGGTCCGTTTGCCGGGAGCCTGCCGAACTTTGCCTACGTCGATGTGGTCGGCAAGCCCACCACGCTCGTCGACTTCTCGGAGCCGGTGCAGGGCATGGAAGCACCCTGGGGCATGGCGCAGTTCACCTTTTTTGCAGATCGCAAGCGCGTCCCCGAGGCCCCGCGCAGCAGTCAGGCGCTGCTGGCGTTTGCGCGCGCCCAGCCGGGCCGGGTAACGTATCCGCGCCTGCCCGATTTTGTGGGAACCACCTTTGTCAAACAGACGCTGCTGGACGCCAGCACGGATCGCGCGCCGCTGTACCAGCCGGTCACGCCCGGCGCGCTGGCTAGAGTCGGCGCACCGCTGTGGTCTTACCTGGATGCACTGCACCCGCACCTGTGGCGCGCGGGCCGGCAGTTTCCGCAGAGCGCGCCGGCGGTGCTGCAGATGATGGCGGACGGCGAGCTGCTGCTCGGGCTCACCTTCAATCCCAACGAGGCAGCAAACGAAATCGCCGCGGGCCGTCTCGCCAAAAGCGTGTACAGCTATCAATACGATAGTGGCACAATTGGCAACACACATTTCCTCGCGATCCCGTTCAATGCCACGGCGAAGGCCGGCGCGCAGGTCGCGGCCAACTTCCTGCTCTCGCCCAGGGCGCAGGCGCGCAAGGCGGACATCCGGTATTGGGGCGATCCGACCGTGCTGGCCATGAACAAACTGCCGACCGATGAGCGCGCCTTGTTCACCGCGCACACTATGCCCGGCCAGGTCGATCACGTCAGGCCCGCCCTGCCCGAGCCGCACGCGAGCTGGGTCGAGCCCTTGACGCGCGAATGGCTCAGGCGCTACGGACAATGAACCGCCCCACCCTCCAATCGAAACCAGGATCACACAACACCATGACCCCTCTGCTGCCACGCATCGAGCTTGAGAGCGCCCCGCAACCCACTGCCGCCGTCATCTGGCTGCATGGCCTGGGCGCCGACGGCAATGACTTTGCGGCCATCGTGCCCGAACTGGACCTGCAAGGCTGCGCGCCGATCCGTTTTGTTTTCCCGCACGCGCCTAGCATGCCGGTCACGATCAACGGTGGCTACGTGATGCCGGCCTGGTACGACATCCTGGGCACCGACCTGGCCAAGCGCGAAGACGCGGCTGGCATCGCGCACTCGGCGCGCACCATCGAGGCGCTGATCGCGCACGAGGTAGCGCGCGGCATCGCCCCCAGTGCCATCGTGCTGGCAGGTTTTTCTCAGGGCTGTGCCATGGCGCTGCAAGTTGGCCTGCGTCATGACGCGCCTCTGGCCGGCATCATGGCGCTGTCGGGCTACCTGCCGCTCGCGGGCACCGTGGCCGCCGAGCGCAGCGCGGCCAATACCGCCACGCCGATTTTCATGGGGCATGGCCTGGCCGATCCGGTGGTGCCGATTGCGCGCGCCGAGGCCTCGCGCCAGGCCCTGCTGGAACTGGGTTACGCGGTGCAGTGGCACACTTATCCGATGCCGCACAGCGTGCACCCGCAGGAGATTGCCGATATCAGCCGGTTCTTGCGCGAGGTGCTGGGATCCACCACCTGAAGACAACCGGCAGCGCCCCGGCCGCACGGCACGACCGGCTGCTGTGCGCCGTGCTCGCCGCGGCCCTGGGTCTGCCCTTGCTCTGGGCCGCGTGGGCCGCGGCGGCGGCCGGTCTGGATGGTGCGGCCTGGCGCGCGCTGGCCGCGAATCCGCAAACCGCCAGGGCCTTGGGCATGACGCTGTGGACGGGGCTGACCGCCAGCGCGCTGGCGCTGGCACTGGCGGCGTGGCTGCTGTCACGCACGTTCCCGTCCCCGGCCTGGGCGCGTCTGGTGCGCTGGCTGTCGCCCATGCTGGCCATCCCGCACGCGGCGTTTGCGATCGGGCTTGCATTCCTGATCTCACCGAGTGGCTGGCTGCTGCGCGCGCTCTCGCCCTGGGCCACCGGCTTCGCGGCACCACCGCCCTGGCCGACGACGCAGGATCCCTGGGGCCTGGGCCTGATCGCCGTGCTGGTGGCCAAGGAGGTGCCATTCCTGCTGTGGACCGCCGCCACCCAGCTGCAGCGCGCCGAGGTCGCCCAGCGCTGGACGCGCGAGTTGCAGCTGGCGCGCAGCCTGGGCTATGGCGCGCGGGCCGCGTGGTGGCGTGTGCTGTGGCCGCAGCTGTGGCCACGCCTGACGTTGCCACTGCTGGCCGTGCTGGCGTACAGCGTCACGGTGGTCGACATGACGTTGGTGATCGGCCCGACCTCGCCCCCCACGCTGTCGGTGTTGGCCTGGCAATGGCTGCTGGACGCCGATACGCGCGTGAACGCCCAAGGCGCGGCGGCCGCCTGGTTGCTGGCTGGGGTGCTGGCCCTGCTGGCAGGGCTGCTCTGGCGGCTGCCCCGGCTCGCGCTGTGGCGCGGGCGCTGGACTAGCGGCGCGCGCGGCGCATCTCTGCGCGAGACACTGCGCAAGAGGCCGCCGCAAGCGCGCGCCTGGGGCCTTGCCGCACTGGTGGCACTGTATCTGGCCGTGATGCTGGCGCTGGCCGTGGGCAGCGTCTCGGGCCTGTGGCCGTTTCCGGCGCTGTGGCCGCAGACCCTCACGTGGCGCGCCTGGGCGTCGGTCGGCGCCAGCAGTGCCACCGTGGGAACCACGCTCACCCTGGCGCTGGCCAGCGCCGCAGCAGCGCTCGTCTGGTCCGTCGGCTGGCTCGAATACGCGCCGCCACGCTGGGACGCGGCGCTGCGCCGCGCCATCTACCTGCCGCTGGTGCTGCCTCCGGTGCTGTGGGTACTGGGCCTGGAGCGGCTGTGCATCAGCTGGGGCATCGATGCGCGCTGGTCCGGCCTGTGGCTAGCGCATACGCTGGCCGCCGTGCCCTATGTGCTGATCGCGCTGAGCCCCGCCTACCAGGGTTTTGATGCGCGCTACCGCCAGCTCACGGCCTCGCTCGGGCACGGCCGCTGGGTGTTCCTCGCGCGCGTCAAATGGCCACTGTTGCGCGCCGCGCTCGCCGCCGCGCTGGCCGTCGGTTTTGCCGTGAGCGTCGCGCAGTATTTGCCCACGGTGTTCATCGGCGCGGGCCGCTACAGCACCGTGACCACCGAGGCCATCACACTGGCCTCGAGCGCACAGCGCTCATTGACTGCCGCCTACGCCTGGCTGCAGTGGCTGTTGCCGGTGTTGGGGTTCGGCTTGGCGGCCTGGGTAGGGCGCCCCAGGAACTACTGAATCCATAGCGTCTGTTCAATATGGGATATGGGCTGGAGCCCGATTTTCCTAAATTTCGATCGATCTTCAGGGACGCAAAGCTCTCAAGGCAGGTACGCTCTGGCGCCATATTGGTGAAATCCCTGATGAATTACCGCAACAAAGTACATTTTTTCCCTGTTCGAGTATTTGTGCAGCAACACTGAACACCTAATCTCCGAGGTGTCAGCGCGGTGTTGTCGACGCCTTGCAGACCGTTCCCATCACAACCATCAGGAGATACGCTCATGAAACTTTCAGCGACACTCGCCCTGGCCGCGGCGATGGCCGTGGCGGGCACGGCACACGCCGCCACCGAACTCGTGATCGCGACCGTGAACAACGGGCACATGATCGAGATGCAAAAGCTCACGCCCTTCTTCGAGAAGGTGTATCCCGACATCAAGCTCAAGTGGGTCACCCTGGAAGAGAACACGCTGCGCCAGCGTGTCACGACCGACGTCGCTACGCACGGTGGCCAGTTTGACGTGATGACGATCGGTTCGTACGAGGTGCCGATCTGGGCCAAGCGCAAGTGGATCCTGCCCCTCAAGACCGACGCGGCTTATGACGTCAACGATCTGTTGCCCCCCATCCGCTCCGCTCTGAGCTACGAGGGCGCACTCTACGCCGCACCGTTTTACGGCGAGAGCTCGATGCTGATGTACCGCAAGGACCTGGCGGACAAGGCCGGTGTGAAGTTCACCGGACGTCCGACCTGGGACGAGGTGCGTGACGCTGCTGCCAAGATGGCCGATCCCAAGGCGGGTGTCTATGGCATCTGCCTGCGTGGCAAGGCGGGCTGGGGCGAGAACATGGCGCTGCTCAGCACCATGGTCAACACCTTTGGCGGCCAGTGGTTCAACATGAAGTGGCAGCCCCAACTGCAGAGCAAGCCGTGGCATGACGCGGTCAGCTTCTACGTCGACATGATGAAGAAATACGGCCCACCTGGCGCGTCCGCGAACGGCTTCAACGAGAACCTGGCGCTCTTCAACCAGGGCAAATGCGCCCAATGGGTGGACGCCACCATCGCGGCCTCGTTCATCAGCGATCCGAAGCAGTCGAAAGTCGCCAGCGATGTGGCGTTTGCGCAGGCGCCCGTTGGCGTCACCCCGAAGGGTGCCAACTGGCTGTGGTCCTGGGCTCTGGCCGTCCCCGCCAGCACCAAGAAGGCCGACGCGGCGGAGAAGTTCGTGACCTGGGCAACGTCCAAGGCCTATATCGACCTCGTGGCGCAGCAAGAGGGCTGGGCACGCGTACCGACCGGCACTCGCAAGTCGACCTACGCCAACCCGGAATTCAAGAAGGTCGCCGTCTTCGCCCCGGCCGAGCTGGCGGCCATTGACAGCGCCAATCCGGACGAGTCCACGCTGCCGAAGTCGCCGTATACCGGAATTCAGTATGTCGCCATTCCGGAGTTCCAGGCCATCGGCACGGCAGTCGGCCAGCAGATGAGCGCGGCGCTGGCCGGCACGGTAACGGTCGACCAGGCACTGAAGACCTCGCAGGAACTTGCCGAGCGCGACATGCGCCAGGCCGGCTACTACAAGTAAGTCGCTGGCCAGCACGCCGGGCAGGAAGCGAGAGCGCCTGCCCGGTGCCCCCTCGCCCACCGGGACTCACGTCATGAAACGACTGATGCCGAGAACGCTGATGGCGCCTGCCGTGCTCACGCTCTTCCTGTGGATGATCGTGCCGCTGGTGATGACGATTTATTACGCGTTCGTCAACTACAACCTGCTGCAGCCGGGCGCGCACACGTTTGCCGGCCTCGATGATTTCCGGTATTTCGTGACCGACCCGGACTTCTGGCCCGCGGTCTGGAACACGCTCCTCCTGATCGGCACCGTGATCGTGATCACGGTCGTGTTCGGCATCGGGCTGGCATTGCTCGTCAACGAACCGTTTCCGGGACGCGGCGTCGTGCGCGTGCTGCTGATTTCCCCGTTTTTCGTCATGCCCACGGTGAACGCGCTCTTGTGGAAGAACATGATGATGAATCCGATCTACGGCGTGCTGGCCGATCTCTGGCGCGCCTTCGGTGCCACGCCGGTGGACTGGATGACGAACTGGCCGCTCTTGTCGGTGATCATCATCGTCGCGTGGCAATGGTTGCCCTTCGCCTGCCTGATCTTCATCACCTCGTTGCAGTCGCTCGATCGTGAGCAGATGGAAGCGGCACGCATGGACGGCGCCAGTGCGCCGCAGCGCTTCTACTACCTGACCCTGCCGCACCTGGGCCGGCCGATGTCGGTCGTGATCATGATCGAGATGATCTTCCTGCTCAGCATTTTTGCGGAGATCGCCATCACCACCAGCGGCGGGCCGGGCAACGCGAGCACCAACATCACCTACATGATCTACAAGCAGGCGCTGCTGGGTTTCAACGTGGGCGTCGCGTCCGCGGGCGCACTGTTTGCGGTCGTGCTTGCAAATATCGTGGCGGTCTTTCTGGTCCGCATCATCGGCAAGAACCTGGACTGAAAGGGACGCACCATGCCACCCAGCAATCTCCTGCCTGTCACGCTGCGCACCGTGGTCGCCTGGGTCGTCACGCTGCTGCTGTTCTTTCCGCTCGGCTGGTTGTTCCTCACATCGTTCAAGACCGAACTGCAGGCCATCAGTGTGCCGCCCTTGTTCGTATTCCATCCAACGATGGAAAACTTCAGCCTGGTGCAGAGTCGCAGCGACTACCTGCTGTTTGCGCGCAACTCGCTCGTCACGAGCCTGGGCTCGACCATCCTGGGCTTGCTGATCGCGGCGCCGGCAGCCTATTCGATGGCGTTCTTCAAGACCCCGGCTACCCGCGGCATTTTGCTGTGGATGCTCTCGACCAAGATGATGCCGGCGGTGGGTGCCCTGATTCCGGTCTACGTGCTGTGCCAGACCGCCGGCATGCTGGACTCGGTGCCCGCGCTGATCATCGTGTTCACGCTGTCGAACCTGCCGATCATGGTCTGGATACTCTTCACGAGTTACAAGGAAGTCCCCGGCGAGATCCTGGAGGCGGCGCGCATGGATGGCGCCAACCTGTGGAAGGAATTCCGCCACGTCGTGCTGCCGCTGACGATCGGCGGCCTCGCCTCCACCGGACTGCTGTGCCTGGTGCTGAGCTGGAACGAGGCTTTCTGGTCGCTGAACCTCACGTCGGCGAATGCCGGCACGCTGGCCGTCATGATCGCGTCCTATTCGAGCCCCGAGGGGCTCTTCTGGGCCAAGCTCTCGGCAGCCTCGACGATGGCGATCGCACCCATCATCGTGTTCGGCTGGTTGTGCCAGAAGCAACTGGTCCAGGGCCTGACCTTCGGCGCCGTGAAATAACCCCGCAAGGAGACTCTCCATGGCTTACCTGCAACTACAGGACATCCGGAAAAGCTTCGACGACGCACACATCATCAAGGGCGTCGACCTGGAGATCAACAAGGGCGAGTTCATCGTGTTTGTGGGCCCGTCGGGTTGCGGCAAATCGACCTTGCTGCGCCTGGTCGCCGGACTGGAGCCTGTCACCAGCGGCAAGGTGCTGCTCGACGGACGCGACATCACGTATGCGCCCTCGGGCAAACGCGGCCTCGCGATGGTGTTCCAGAGCTATGCGCTGTATCCGCACATGACGGTGTACGACAACATGTCGTTCGCGCTGCGGCTGGCGGGCGTGCCAAAAGCCGAGATCAAAACCAAGGTCGAACACGCGGCACGGCAGCTGAACCTGGCACAGTATCTGGAGCGCACACCCAAGGAGCTGTCGGGTGGCCAACGTCAGCGGGTCGCGATTGGCCGCGCGATCGTGCGCTCGCCCAAGGTGTTCCTGTTCGACGAGCCCCTGTCCAACCTGGACGCGGCACTGCGCGGCAACACGCGCGTGGAAATCCACAAGCTGCACGTGGCCCTGGGCGCGACCACCATTTACGTCACGCACGACCAGGTCGAAGCGATGACATTGGCCGACCGCGTGGTGGTGCTGCGCGACGGCCTGATCGAGCAGGTCGGCTCTCCGCTCGATTTATACGACCGTCCGGCCAGCCAGTTCGTGGCGCAATTCATCGGCATGCCCTCCATGAACATGGTGGCTGCGGGAGCCATTCCCAGCTTCGCGGCACAGACCGGCGGACGCCTGCCGGGCGACGGCTTTCTGGGCGTGCGCCCGGAGGGCCTGCACGTATACCCGGGCCATGGCGCCGGCGTACCGGGCCGCGTCGACCTGATCGAGTCGCTCGGCAACGACACCCTGATCCACGTGGACGTCGGCGGTGTGCAGCTGATCGCGCGCCAGAACGAGCGCACACCCTTGAGGGTGGGAGACGATGTGGGCGTGGAGCTCAACCCCGCAGTGCTGCACCTGTTCAATCGCGAAGGCCGCGCACTCGCCGCCTGAGAATTTTCGGGAGAATCTGACGTGACAACGACCGCAGCGCCGGCCACCCAATGGGTTGTGCTTCACCTCGGGCTTGGCTCTTTTCACCGCGCCCACCAGGCGGTTTACCTGCAGCAGTTGATAGAGACCGGCGACAAGCGCTGGTCCATCAGCGGCGCCAATCTGCGCCCGGATGCGCCCGAACTCATGGCTGCGCTGGCCACGCAGGGTGGTGCGTACACGCTGGAGACGGTCACCCCCGACGGCACGTGCAGCTACCAGCGCATCGAATCGATCCGCGAGGTGCTGCCCTATGAGCCCTCGCTCGCGCCCGTGATCGCGCGCGGAGCGCACCCGGCCACGCGCATCATCTCGTTCACGGTGACCGAGGCGGGCTACTCGCTCACACCCGACAACAAACTGGACCGGAGCGCGTCCGACATCGCTGCCGACCTGGCCGCCGCGCGCAAGGACCAGGCCGGGCGCAGCATTTACGGTGCCATGACGGCGATCCTGCGTGCGCGCCTGGTGGCCGGCGCCGGCCCTGTCACGCTGCTGAACTGCGACAACCTGCGCCACAATGGCGAGCGTTTTCGCGGCGGCCTGCTGGAATTCATCGACGCGGTGGGTGATGCCAAGCTGCTGGCCTGGGTGCAGACCCACACCACCTGCCCGAATGCGATGGTGGATCGCATCACACCGCGCCCGCCACCCGAACTGCGTGCGCGCGTGCGGCAGGCCACGGGTTGGGATGATGCCGCGCCGGTGAGTGGCGAGAGCTTCATCCAGTGGGTGATCGAGGACGACTTCATCGCCGGCCGGCCCGAATGGGAGAAGGTCGGCGTGCAACTGGTCGACTCGGTGCAACCCTATGAAGAAGCCAAGATTCGCCTGCTCAACGCGACCCACAGTTGTATCGCCTGGGCCGGCACGCTGATCGGCCTGACGACCATCCACGAGAGCACGCACACACCGGCGATCCGGCAGATGGCGTACGACTACGTCACGCGGGATGCCATCCCTTGCCTGGACCGCCCCGGCGTGAAAAGCCCGGTCGACCTGCCGAAATACTGCGACGTCGTGCTGGAGCGCTTTGGCAACCCCGCCATTCGCGACACCAACCAGCGCGTTGCGATGGATGGTTTCGCCAAGATCCCGGGCATGATCGCGCCCACCGTGCGCGAGCGCCTGACGCAGGGCAACAGCATCGACGCCGTCGCCATGCTGCCCGCGCTGTTCCTGGCTTTTCTGCAACGCTGGCACCGCGGCCAGTTGCCCTATGAGTATCAGGACCAGGCCATGGACCCGGCCGTGGCGCACGCCATCTGCGGCGCCTTTGACCCGGTAGCGGCACTGGCGGCCGACACAACGCTGTGGGGCAGCGTGGCAGGCGACGAGCGACTGATCAACGCATTGCACCGCGCCGCTGAGCGAGTTTCTGTTTTTGAAAAGGACCATGTATGAACGGACGTTTGCAGGACCGGCACGCCTTGTTGACCGGCGCGGGCGGCGGTATTGGCCTGGCCGTTACCGAGGCCTATCTGGCGCAGGGCGCGCGCTGCACGGTGGTGGACATCGCGCCCGCCGCGCCCGCCGCACTGGCGCAGCTGCTCAAAGCCCAAGCGGCGCGCTTGCAGTACGTCAGTGCCGACATCACCCAGCCCGGGCAGATCGAGACCCTGCTGGACGCGGCAGACAGCCGCTTTGGCGTGCCCGACGTACTGTTCAACAACGCCGCGGTATTCGACCTGGCACCCCTGCTGGACAGCGACGAGGCCATGTACGACCGCTTGTTCGCCGTCAACGTCAAGGGCATGTTCTTCGTGATGCAGAAGGTGCTCGCGCGCATGGTCAAGCACGGGGTGCACGGCGCCGTGATCAACATGGCCTCGCAAGCCGGGCGGCGCGGCGAGGCGCTCGTGGCGCACTACTGCGCGACCAAAGCCGCGGTCATCAGCTACACCCAGAGCGCCGCGCTCGCGATGGCGCCACACCGCATCCGCGTGAATGCGATCTCGCCGGGTGTGATCGACACGCCGATGTGGCAGCAAGTGGATGCATTGTTCGCGCGTTACGAGAAACTGCCTCTGGGGGAAAAGAAAAAGCAGGTCGGGGCGGCGGTGCCAATGGGCTACATGGGTGCTCCGGCCGACATTGCGGGTGCCGCCGTCTTTCTGGCCAGCGACGAGTCGTCCTACATCACGGCGCAAACCCTCAATGTGGACGGCGGCTCCGTCATGAGCTAGGCTGGTGCCACCGACTTCACCGCATTCTTGCCGCCATGCCCGCTCGCCACCGCACCCTGCCGCGCCAGCGTCAGCCCGAACTGGAGCACGACCGCGGGCGCAGCCCCGCGCTCGGCTACGAGCCGCCGGACACGACGGGCTTCATTCGCTGCCTGGCGCACGGCTTCCCCACGCCGCTGGCGCGCTGGCACTGTCACGACGAGTACGAATTGCACCTGATCGTGGCATCGTCCGGCAAGGCTTTCGTGGGCGATTACATCGGCTACTTCCAGCCTGGCCATCTGGTGCTGACCGGTCCGCGCCTGCCGCACAACTGGATTTCGCTGGACCTGCCCGAGGG
>SCRR01000009.1 GCA_004322085.1 Burkholderiaceae bacterium | reverse complement strand
CTGTGCATCGGTGGCAGTTGCCGCAGACGCCCAGTGAAGCGGCGCGTGACGCCGTCGATCTGCGCTTCGGTGACGTGCACCGGGCGCCGTGCAATCACTTCGCCCTCAGCGTCGCCCGTGCTGGTCTTGACACCCAGCAAGGCAGTGGCCTCGTAAGTCTTGTCGGCATCCAGATGCAGTTGGCTGAACTTGGTCGCCGCGCCAAAGCACAAGGGCAACACGCCGGTGGCCAGCGGATCGAGCGTGCCCGTGTGGCCGGCCTTTTCCGCGTGCAATAGCCACTTCGCTTTTTGCAACGCGTTGTTGCTCGACAGGCCCAGGGGCTTGTCGAGCAGCAGCACCCCCTGCACGGGGCGCCTGGCAACCCGTGCACGCGGCGCATTCATGGGAATCAGTCCTCTTTGGCCCGGGACGACACGGCACGCGCGATCAGCGCATTCATGTCGGCCGCGTGCTCGGTGGTGCGGTCAAACTGGAAGTGCAGCGTCGGCACCGTATGGATGTGCAAACGCTTGAACAACCCGGCACGCAAGAAGCCTGCCGCCTGATTCAAACCTTCTTCGCACTCCTTCGGGTCACCCTGCAGCACGCTGAAAAACACCTTGGCGTGCGCGTAGTCGGGCGTGACTTCCACTGCCTGGATCGTCACCATGCCCACGCGCGGGTCTTTCAACTCGCGCGCGATCAACTCCGTCAGATCGCGCTGGATCTGATCGGCCACCTGGAATCCGCGATTGGGCTTGCCTGTCTGCTTCTTCACCGTGTCTGCCCCAAAGCCATCACAAAGTTCGGGCGACTTCCTTGATCTCGAAGAACTCCAACAAGTCACCTTCCTGGATGTCGTTGTAGTTCTTGATGTTCAAGCCGCACTCGAAGCCTTCCTTGACTTCCCGGACGTCGTCCTTGAAGCGTTTGAGCGAGTCGAGCTCGCCCGTGAAGACGACCACGTTGTCGCGCAGCAGGCGCAGCCGCGCGGTACGTCGCACCAGCCCCGACGTGACCATGCAGCCGGCGATCGAGCCGATCTTGCTGACCTTGAACACCTGGCGGATCTCGGCGGTCCCGATGACCTCTTCCTTCTTGTCCGGCGTGAGCATGCCCGACATCGCCACCTTGAGCTCATCGACCGCGTCGTAGATGATGCTGTAGTAACGGATGTCGACGCCGTTGCTCTCGGCAAGCTTGCGCGCTCCCGCATCGGCGCGCGTGTTGAAGCCGATGATCACGGCCTTGGACGCAATCGCCAGATTCACATCCGACTCGCTGATGCCACCCACTGCGGTATAGACCATCTGCACCTTGACCTCGTCGGTGGAGAGCTTGAGCAGTGACTGCGACAGCGCTTCCTGCGAACCCTGGACGTCGGCCTTGACGATGATGGGCAGCATCTTGACCTCGCCAGCGGCCATGTCGGAGAACATATTCTCCAGCTTGGCGGCCTGCTGCTTGGCCAGCTTGGTGTTGCGGAACTTGCCGGCCCGGTAGGTGGCGATCTCGCGGGCACGGCGCTCGTCCGACATCACCATGAACTCATCGCCGGCCTGTGGCACCTCAGTCAAGCCCTGAATTTCGACCGGAATCGACGGGCCTGCCGTTTTGGCGGTCTTGCCGTCCTCGTCCAACATGGCGCGCACGCGGCCATAGGTCGAACCGGCCAGCACCACGTCACCCGTCTTGAGCGTTCCCGACTGCACCAGCACGGTGGCCACGGGCCCGCGGCCCTTGTCGAGTTGCGCCTCGATCACCAGGCCCTTGGCCATCGCGTCCACCGGCGCCTTGAGTTCGAGCACCTCGGCCTGCAGCAGCACCTGCTCGAGCAGCGCATCTATGCCTTCGCCAGTCCTGGCAGAGACGCCGACAAACGGCGATTCACCGCCGAATTCTTCTGGAATCACCTGCTCGGTCACCAGCTCGCCTTTCACGCGCTCCAGATTGGCGTCAGGCTTGTCGATCTTGTTGATCGCCACCACGATCGGCACACCGGCTGCCTTCGCGTGCTTGATCGCCTCGCGGGTCTGCGGCATGACACCGTCATCGGCTGCCACCACCAGCACCACGATGTCAGTCGCCTGCGCGCCCCGTGCCCGCATGGCGGTGAACGCCTCGTGTCCCGGCGTGTCCAGGAACGAAATCACGCCGCGCGATGTTTCCACGTGATAGGCGCCGATGTGTTGCGTGATGCCGCCGGCCTCCCCCGCCGCCACCTTGGATCGCCGGATGTAATCGAGCAGCGAAGTTTTGCCATGGTCGACGTGACCCATGACGGTCACCACCGGCGCCCGCGGCACGGACTCGGCCTCCTGCTGCGATACCTCTTCATCGGTGAACGCTTCGGGGTCGTCGAGCGCGGCAATGATCGCCTTGTGTCCCATTTCTTCCACCACAATCATGGCGGTGTCCTGGTCCAATGGCTGGTTGATGGTGACCATCTGCCCCAGCTTCATCAACTGCTTGATCACCTCGGAGGCCTTGACCGCCATCTTGTGCGCGAGTTCGGCCACCGTGATGGTTTCGGGGACGTGCACCTCGATCACGCGCGCCTCCACCGGTGCGCTGTGCACATATTCTTCGCGGCCACCGCGCTCATTGCCACGCCGGCCACGCGGTCCACCGCGCCAGCCGCCACGGCCCACGCCACCGCTGCTGTCGCCGCGCGTTGGAATCGCCTTTTTCTTTGCAGGATCACCGGCCCAGCTGGAAGACAGCTTGGCTGACTTGATTTCCTTGCCGCCCGCGCCCGCGGGGGCCGGCGCTGCACCGGCCTTGGCCGGCGCCCCTGCAGGTTTGTGCAGCGTCCCCTTGATTACGCCTTTGGCGTCGACCGCACCAGGCTTCGCCGCCACCTTGGGTTCAGGCTTCTTGGCCACCAGCACCTTTTGAGGCGTGGACAACATCGAGCGGATCGCTGCAGCCTCGGCTTCAGCCTTGCGCCGGCGGGTGCCCAGGTCTGCCGCGCGGGCCGTATCTTCGGCAGCGCGAGCCTTCGATTCACTCGCGGCCTTTTCGCGCGCCCGCGTCTGCGCAAGGGCCAGCGCTTCGGCGTGCTTGGCGCTCTGCGCCTTCACCACCGCGTCATCGGCGGCGTTGGTCCCGGCGTCCCCGGCCTGCACCATGGCAGGCTCTTGCTGCCGGGTTGCCGCCTCGGCATTTGCGGCCGCGTGGGCAGCCTCTTGCGCCACTTCGCGCTCGCGTTCTTCCTGCGCCTCGCGCTGGCGGCGCTTTTCGGCCAGCTCTTCTTCCTGGCGACGGATCAACTCGGCCTGGCGGCGTGCCTCTTCCTCGCGCCGCGCCAACTCTGCCTCATCGATCACCGAATGCGCCGGCGCCTCTTCGACCGCTGCGGCAACTTCCGCCGCGGTATCGGGGCCGTCATCACGTTTCACGAAAGTGCGCTTCTTGCGCACTTCCACCTGAATCGTGCGGGCCTTGCCGGTGGCGTCGGCCTGCTTGATCTCGCTGGTGGATTTTTTCACCAGCGTGATCTTCTTGCGCTCTGCGCTCGCAGTGCCATGGCTGGCCTGCAGGTGAACCAGCAGCTTGTGCTTGTCGGTCTCGGTCAGCGGGTCGGACGCGGCCACCTTGGACACTCCGGCCAGCTTGAGCTGCTCAAGCAGGGTTGCGGTTGATTTTTTGAGTTCGGTTGCAAACTCGGCGACTGTAGTACTGGACATATTCGGTTCGTGCCTCCATGACCATTACTCTTGACCCGCGAACCAATGCTCGCGCGCCTTCATGATCAACGCTTTGGCTTCATCCTCAGACTGGCCGGTGATATCGATGAGCTCGTCGACCGCGAGGTCCGCCAGGTCGTCACGGGTGTGGACGCCGGCCTCGGTCAGCTTGGTGATCAGCTCGGGTGTGAGGCCTTCCAGGTCCTGCAGATCCTGCGAGACAGCCCCGTCACTTTCTTCCCTGGCGATTTCCATCGTGAGCAGGGCATCCTTGGCGCGTGTGCGGAGTTCGGTCACCGTATCCTCATCGAAGCTCTCAATCTCCAGCATCTCCTGCAGCGGCACATAGGCCACTTCTTCGAGGCTGGTGAAGCCCTCGTGGATCAGGATGTCGGCGATTTCCTCGTCGACGTCGAGTTTGTCCATGAACAGCTTGCGGCTGGTGTCGGTTTCGCTGGCCTGCTTCTGGGCCGATTCGGCCGCATCCATGATGTTGATCTTCCAGCCCGTGAGGTCGGACGCCAGGCGCACGTTCTGGCCACCCCGGCCAATCGCGATCGCGAGGTTTTCTTCATCGACCACCACATCCATGGCATGGCGCTCTTCGTCGACCACGATGGACGACACGTTGGCCGGCGCCAGCGCACCAATCACGAACTGCGCCGGATCTTCGCTCCACAGCACGATGTCGACGCGTTCGCCCGCCAGTTCGTTGGTCACGCCATTGACGCGGGTGCCGCGCACGCCGACGCAGGTACCGATCGGGTCCACCCGCTTGTCGTGGCTCTGCACGGCGATCTTGGCGCGTGAGCCCGGGTCACGGGCGCAACTCTTGATCTCCAGCAGCCCCTGCTCGATCTCGGGCACCTCCTGGCGGAACAGCTCGATCATGAATTCCGGGGCGGAGCGTGACAGGATGATGGGCGCGCCGCGCAGAGTCAGGTCCACCTCCATGATCATGGCGCGCACCCGGTCGCCCGAGCGCAAATTCTCTTTCGGGATCATCTCGCTGCGGCGCAGGCGGCCTTCGACGCGCCCGCTTTCGACGATGATGTCGCCCTTGTCCATGCGCTTGACCGTGCCGACAAAGATCTTGTCGCCGCGCGACATGAAGTCGTTGAGCAGCATTTCGCGCTCGGCGTCACGGATTTTCTGCAAAATGACCTGTTTGGCGGCCATCGCGCCAATGCGCCCGATGGGCACCGACTCGACGGGTTCCTCGATGTAGTCGTCGACCTCGATGTCGGCAATCTGCTCCTTCGCCTCGAACAGCAGGATCTCCGCGTCGGGCAACTGCAACCCAGCCTCATCAGGCACCACATGCCAGCGACGAAAGGTTTCATAGTCACCGCTGTCGCGGTCCACCGCGACACGAATATCGACTTCGGCGCCGGTATAGATTTTCTTGGTCGCTTGCGCCAAGGCCGCTTCGACCGCACCAAAAACCACATCACGCTCGACGCTCTTCTCGCGCGAGATGGCATCCACCAGCATCAACATTTCGCGATTCATGTCATGAATCTCCTGTCTAGAACTTGAACCTCGCCACCGCCCGCGGTGACCCTGGCCTTGCGGCCCTTGAAATCGACGATGGGCGCGAGGCGCGCCTCACGCAACTCATCCAGCGTGAACCCAAGTGCCTGCAGCGGCGCCGGCACCCTCTTCTTGCTGACCTTTTGCCCGGGTTTGACGGGCGCCTCGTCGCGCCAGACGATTTGCCAACTCACCGCGCCATCCGCCTCGACACGCTGAAGCGTTCCACGAAACTTTTTCCGGTTGGCATGGACCGGGGCTGCACCCGGCGCACCCGCATCCTTGCCGATCGGGGCCTTCAGGGTGACGTCGACCACCTCGCCAGCGAACCGCTCAAAATCCTGCTCACGCTTCAAGGGCCGGTCGATACCGGGCGAGGACACCTCGAGCCGCTTGTATTCGACGGCGTCGACCTCCAGCGCGAAGTGCAACTGGCGCGTAACCTTCTCGCAATCCTCGACATTGATGAACTGATCAAGGCCTGCCACCCAGGGCAGGTCGATCGTGATGCGCAGGAGTCCCCCGGCGGATCGCTCGATCTCCACCAGCTCGTAACCGAAGCCGGTCACGGTTTGTTCCACAATGTCCTGTAACGCCACTTCGACCCTAATGCCTCTGTCGTTTCCCAAAAATGAGAGCCAAAAACAATCGCCCAAAAAAAACGGGCGGTTGGTACCCGCCCGCTTGGTCGTGAGCCTGCTATTGTAACGCAAATACGCGTGCAAGTGCGTTGATTTGTATGGCCTTCACTCTCGGCCGGCAACGGCGGCGACCAAAATCCGGGTGTAGGCATGCTGCGGCGCAGCAAAAACTTGCTCGACCGGGCCGGATTCGACGATCGCGCCATCCTTCATGACGATCACGCGGTGCGCCATCGCACGGATCACGTCCACATCGTGGGTAATCAGCAGATAGCTCAAGGCATGCTCTCGTTGCAGGCGCTGCAGCAGTTGCAGCACCTGCTTCTGGATGGTCACGTCCAGCGCGCTGGTGGGCTCGTCGAGCACCAGCAGCTGCGGCCCGATGATCAGCGCCCGTGCAATGGCCAGGCGCTGGCGCTGTCCGCCCGAGAACTCGTGCGGATAGCGCTGGGGCAGGCCGGGAAACTGCTCAGTGCTCATGCCCACGTCGGCCAGCGCCGTTGCCACCCGCAGCCGGCGCTCGGCCGCGCTCAGCTCCGGCGCATGAACCCGCAAACCTTCACCCACGATCTCCTCGACCGTCATGCGCGGTGAGAGCGAGGAAAACGGATCCTGAAACACCACTTGCACAGTCCTGCGCAGGGTCTTGTTGCGCGTGGCATCGCGGCTCCAGGTCTGACCCGACACCTGCAGCCTGCCCTGATACGGCAGCAGGCCCAGAGCCGCCAATGCCAGCGTGGACTTGCCCGAGCCGGACTCCCCCACCACACCGAGTGTCTGCCCCGCGGGGACGCTGAAATCAGCCCCACTGACGGCCACAAATTCGCCCTTTTTCAACCACCCGCGCAGTCCCGGCAGCGGCACGTGATAGCTGACCCGCAGCCCTTCGGCCCGCATCACGGGCGGCGCACCCACGTCGGGGGGCACTTGCGCCGGATCGCGCGTGGGGCGGCTGTCGATCAGTTTGCGCGTGTAGGCATGGCGCGGGTGGGCGAAAACGTCGGCCACAGGACCATGCTCCACGATATGGCCGGCCTCCATCACTGCCACGCGGTCGGCAAAGCGGTGCACCAGGTTGAGGTCGTGCGTGATCATCAGCACCGCCATGCGGAATTGCCTTTGCAGGCTGGAGAGCAAATCAAGGATTTGGCCGCGCACGGTCACGTCCAGTGCGGTGGTGGGCTCGTCGGCCAGCAGCAATTTCGGCTTGCAGGCCAGCGCCATGGCGATCATGGCGCGCTGGCGCTGGCCGCCCGAGAGTTGATGCGGGAATGCCCCGGCCCGGCGCGCCGGCTCGGGAATGCCGGTGTCGGCCAGCAGCTGCACCGCGGCCGCGTGCGCGGCGCGGCGCGACAGGCCCTCGTGCAGTTCGAGCACCTCGGCGATCTGCTCGCCCACGCTATACAGCGGATTGAGCGCCGTCATCGGTTCCTGGAAGATCATGGCGATCTCCTTACCCCGGATGCCGCACAGGGCGCGCTCTGAAATAGAGAGCAGGTTGCGATTGTCTGACGAGGGTTTGAGGCCGAAAAGACTCACAACACCCGAGACCTCGGCATCATGCGCGAGACGCAGCAGGCTGAGCGCCGTGACGGTCTTGCCCGAACCCGATTCGCCCACCAGCGCGAACTTCTCGCCGGTGGCGATCCGGAAGTCGATGCCATGCACGACCTCGTTGCCGTTGAAGGCGACGCGCAAGCTATTGACATCGAGGAGCGGTTCGCTCATTTCTCGGCCTTCCTGGGATCGAGCGCATCGCGC
>SCRR01000124.1 GCA_004322085.1 Burkholderiaceae bacterium | reverse complement strand
GTGACCTTGACCAGCCCGGCGCCCGATTCGGCGGTGACCTCGATAAAAGCGAGCTCGTCCTGCGCTTTTTTCAGGTTGTCCTGCATGGCCTGGGCCTGCTTCATGAGGCCGGCGAGTTGTCCTTTGTTGAACATGTTTGTTCCTGCGGTAAGTGGTCTGGGTAAATGGATTAAAGGGGTTTGATGCTGCCCGGTACGATTTTCGCGCCAAAGTCGCGCATCATGGATTGCACCAGCGGATCGCCCAGGATGATTTCTTCGGCGGTGCGCTGCTTCTGTGCAACCGCTGCCGCGTTGCGCCGGGCCGGGCTGTCGCTCACCATGCCGACTTCCACGCTGATCGTCGCCGCATGGCCGGCCGCGCTCAAGGCGGAGCGCAGGCGCTCACGGCTGGCGGGCTGGTTCAGCGACTCGCGCTGCACGCGCAGCATCCAGTGGTCACTGTCACGCGCCACCAGCTGCGATTGCAGCGCCAGTTCGCGCACCAGCGCGGTGATGGCCTCATCGGCAATCAGTTGCTGCACGGTGGCATGCCAGAAGTCGCCCTCGGGCGTGGCCGTGAAGCTCGCCGATGCCAGACGATGCGCGGGCGCTGCCTCCTGGCGCTGCTGCATGCGCTCGCCGGGTTCGGCCTGCACCCGCACCGGGACTGCTACCACTTTGGTAGCTGATTGCGCAGGTGCAACAAGGGCTTGCGCCTGTTTTGATGCAGAAACGGGTGGCACGACGACGGGCAGCACGTAGCCCGCAGGCCGGACGGGTGCGAGCGCCGGATCGGGCGCCGTAGCGGATGCCGCGGCAGGCACACTCGACCGGGTCACAGGTTGGGTCGCCGTCGGCACCGTCGCGGGCGCCACCGTGGGTGCGTCAATCAGAGTTTTTTTTTCAGCCGGCTTGAACGCCAGCAACCGTAGCAGCACCATGGTCAGCGCTGCGTATTCGTCGGGCGCCAGACCCAGTTCGGCACGGCCATGCAGGCACATGCTGTAGAGCAGTTGCGTCTCGTCGGGCGGCATCAGTGCGGCCAGGCGCGCAACCTCGGGTGCATCGGGGTCGCTCGCGTCAAGCGACTCCTGTGCTGCGCCCGGCACCGCCTGCAGCACCGCCATGCGCTGCAGCAGCATGCTCATCTCTTCCAGCGTGGAGGCCGCGCTCAGGCCGTGCACGCGCAATTCCTCGCAGATCTCGACCACGGCCTTGCCGTCGCCGCGCGCCAGCGCCTCGGTCAGGCGCAGCACGTAGCTGCGGTCCACGCTGCCCAGCATCAGGCGCACGCTGGCCTCTTCGAGCTTGCCGCTGCCAAAGGCAATCGCCTGGTCGGTGAGCGACAGCGCATCGCGCATGGAGCCGTGCGCCGCCCGCGCCAGCAGTCGCAGTGCCGGGGTGTCGGCCGGCACACCCTCCTGCTGCAGCACATGGCCCAGGTGCTCCAGCATCGTCTCGGGCGCCATCGGACGCAGATTGAACTGCAGGCAGCGTGACAGCACCGTGACCGGCACCTTTTGTGGGTCAGTCGTGGCCAGCACGAACTTGAGATACTCGGGCGGCTCTTCCAGCGTCTTGAGCATCGCGTTGAACGCGGTATTGGTCAGCATGTGCACTTCGTCGATCATGAAGACCTTGAAGCGGCCCTGCACCGGCTTGTACACGGCCTGCTCCAGCAGCGTCTGCACCTCGTCCACGCCGCGGTTTGAGGCGGCGTCGAGCTCGGTGTAGTCGACAAACCGGCCGCTATCAATATCTGTACACGCCTGGCAAACCCCGCAAGGGCTGGCGGTGATTCCGCCATTGCCGTCCGGGCCCAGGCAGTTGAGCGACTTGGCCAGGATGCGCGACACTGTGGTCTTGCCGACGCCGCGCGTGCCGGTGAACAGGTAGGCATGGTGCAGCCGCTGCGTGGTGAGCGCATTGGTCAGTGCCTGCACCACATGCTCCTGCCCCACCAGTTCCGTAAACGTCTTGGGGCGGTACTTGCGGGCGAGCACGAGATAGGACATTGGTTGATTCTAAGCAAGTGCGCGGTCAGGTTTGCCGCCTATGATTCCCCGATCCAAAGCTCGAAGTTGGAGCCCAAATGATTCAAGCCTTCTCCAAACGCTACAACACAGCCAGCATCGGTTTGCACTGGCTCATGCTGGTGCTCATCGTCGCCGTATACGTCTGCATGGACATCGCGGACTTTTTCCCCAAGGGCAGCGCGGCCCGCAATGGCCTCAAGACCTGGCACTACATGCTGGGCCTGACCGTGTTCGTGCTGGTCTGGCTGCGCCTGCTCGCGCGCTTGGGCACCACGACGCCACGCATCGAGCCCGCGCTGCCGCGCTGGCAGGAGCACGCGGCGAAACTCATGCATGTGGCGCTCTATGTGTTCATGATCGGAATGCCGCTACTTGGCTGGCTGACGTTGAGCGCCCAGGGCGAGGACATTCCTTTTTTCGGCCTGACACTGCCCGCGCTGCTGACCGAAGACAAGGCCTTGGGCAAGCAGATCAAGAACATCCACGAGACCATCGCCACCGTGGGCTACTTCCTGATCGGCCTGCACGCCGCGGCGGCGCTGTTTCACCACTACGTCCAGCGTGACAACACCTTGCGGCGCATGCTGCTGCAGCGCCGCTGATCACGCTTGAACCCGGCCCAATCGCCTACAATCGGCGGTGACGGGCCTTCCCGCATGGTAAAGCGGCCAACCGGGTCAGGTGGGGAACCAAGCAGCCCTAACTGTGGAGTCAGTGCCGGGGTCAAGGCTCGTCACCTTCTTCAACAAAAAAGAGCAGCCAGGGCTGCTCTTTTTCATTGCCCGGTGTACCTCAGAACTTGTAACCGACGGCCAGCGTGTGCGCGATGGTTGTTGCGTTTATTTCCAGCCGGCCGCGGTCAGTTTGAGCGTCACATACTGTGCCAGAAGCTGGTAGCCGTAAGGGGTCGGGTGTACGTCATCGGCATAACTGTAGTGGCTGGTGTCGCCCGGGATGGTGCTGGCCGCGGTACAAGTGATCGAACTGCCCGCCAGAGGGTTCGCGGACGATGTCGTGCTGCAGGCGGGTGTAGTCACATTGGTCAAGCCAAATTGCGCCGGATTGGCCGCCTGAAGTCGGCCCTGCGTATACGCGTCCACCAGGAGAACGCCCGGCACTCCTGCCAGGCCGGACTGCAGGGTGGAGTTGAAGGCGGCAATCATTTGTTCGCCCAGCGCATTGGTACTGGCAGCAGCGGACAACAGATAGGGAGTCTGTGTCACGTCCGGCAGATTCACCACGACGACATGGGTAGCCCCCTTGGCCAGCACCAGCGCCTTGATGTCGGTGACCAGTTCCGTGGCAGCCTGCGCCATGCCCGCCACCGCCGCGCTGGCCGCAGCCGTGGTGGCCGCGGTGCCACCAGCTGATACAGCGGTTTGCACGCTGCTGGACCAGCCCGCAAACTGTGCGGCTGCGACAGCACCAGCGCCACCGCCAGCCGCGCTGGAGACCCCGTTCAGGTTCATGAAGAAGTCATTGCCGCCCGCCATAACAGACACCAGTTCCTTACCCGTGTAGCTGCCCCCCACATTGCTCAGAAAGGTGTTCATCTGCGTCACGACCGGCACGGCCATCAAGCCCAAACCAGCGGCGTTCGCGGCGGCCGTGGCCGCAACCGGATAGCCCGCAGCCGTGGCTGCCGGCAGACCCGCAGGACCACCGTTAACCTGATACACCGCCTCCTGTACGCCAAGGCTGCTAGGACTGAAAGGAAGCGTCACGCGAGAACTGCCCTGCGCGTAGTTGCGGCAGTCCGGGAAATTCTGAACCGGAGCCCCGGCGAAACCCGTAAACAGCACGGACGGCAGGCCGGTCTGGGCCGGACAAGGCGTGGGCAGGTTGTACTGGGCGGCGATCAGCTCGGTCCAGTTTTTGGCACCAGGCAGATTGACCGTCCATCTGCCGCCGCCCACTGCGGCGACAGTACCGACCCGGTAGGTACCGATATCGCTCAGGCTGTCGCCAAAAACGACCATCTGGTTAAATCTGAAGTCGTTGTCGCCTCCACCGCAGCTGGCCAAAAGGATTGTCGCCCCCGCTACCGTCAAAGCCCGCATCCATCTTTTCATATTGTTCCCAGGTTGAAAACAGCACGATCATTCTCTTTTATGACCTACATGCTACGTTCATTACCGACAAGTTCAGCCAAGGGAAAACACGGGGACAGATGTTTCGCCGCATCGCCGCGCCCTGCACGCTACAAATTACTGACGAAACTGACCATGCGCTGACGCTCCTGCGCGCCGGGCAGATACCCGCGCATGGCGCCCAGGTTGTCCGCCATGTGCGCTGCATCCGAGGTACCGGGGATGACGGCGGTGACACGCTCATCGCCCAGCAGGTACTTGAGGAAGAACTGCGCCCAGCTGGCGGCAAAATCCTGCGCCCAATCGGGGAGCTGCTTGCCGCGCACTGCCCGGAACAGGCGCCCACGACCGAACGGCAGGGCCGTCAGCACGGCCGCCCCCACTTCGGCCGCCAGCGGCAGGATGCGCTCCTGCGCCTTGCGATTGTCGAGCGAATAGTCGACCTGCACGAAATCCGGCTTCTCGCGCCCCAGCACCGTCGCCAGTGCCGCGAATTCGCCATGGTAGGTGGATGTGATGCCAATGTAACGGCACAGTCCCTGTGCCTTCCATGCCTTGAACTGCGCCAGCGATTGCCGCGGATCGGTCACGTTGTGCAGTTGCAGCAGGTCGACCTTCTCCATCCTGAGGCGCTCGAGCGAGCGTTGCAGTTCCGCGGCGTCCGGTGCCTCCAGCTTGGTCGCCAGGAACACCTTGTCACGCAGAGCTTCGGTGGCAATGACGCTGCCGAGCACGCTCTCGGCGCCACCATAGGACGACGCGGTATCGATCAGCCGGCCACCCCCGCCAACTAGCGTCTTCAGCACTTGCGCCGCCGCGCGCCGGGTCTGCTCGTCGTCGTTGTTGAACACGCTCGCCGTGCCCAGTCCCACCGCAGGGAGATTTTCACCCGTACCCGGTATGGTCCCGCTGATGAGCGGCTCGGCCGCGTCGGTTTGCGCAGCCGCGGCCGGCGGCAGGAACGCCGCGGCCGAGAGCGCAGAAAATTCACGCCGGGACAGGTTCGAAGTGACGCCGGAAGTATTGACAGTCATGCTCATTCTCCTGAAGCCGGCACCAGCAACCGGGCGGCGCGGCGCTCGTGGGTACGCCCCAGCACCGCTGACAACACCAGCCAGCCGGCCACCACGGGCAGCGCAAGCAGCGCGATCGCACCAATCTTCAGCCCAAGCGCCTGTACGGTGTTGAACACCCAGCCGTACAACGCGTCGGAGCCGCGGTAGACCACCACGTCGATCAGGTTCTTCGCCTTGTA
>SCRR01000123.1 GCA_004322085.1 Burkholderiaceae bacterium | reverse complement strand
CCACTCAAAGCCGCGGCCCTGGATCTGGATCGACGCTCCGAGCAGGATCTGCACGAAGTGGCCGATGCGAATCTGCCCTCTGAGCTCCGCCCATTTGTGCTGGCCATCAACCGGCTGCTGGCACGCGTCGGCCAGTCGGTGGCGGCGCAACGGCGCTTTGTCGCCGATGCGGCGCACGAACTGCGCTCGCCGCTGACGGCACTGTCGCTGCAGGCGGAGCAACTGGACGCCGCAGACCTGCCCGCCCCGGCCCGGGAGCGGCTGGCATCACTGCGACTGGGGATCCGGCGTGCGCGCAGCTTGCTGAACCAATTACTGACGCTGGCGCGGGCGCAGGATGTTTCCCACGAAAATATCCAGACGGTTTCGTTGCAGCAGGTTTTCCGTCAGGTGCTGGAAGACTTGATGCCATTGGCGAACGCGAAAAACGTCGACGTAGGCGTCGTCGGCCATCAGGATGCGCGCGTGATGGCCCCGCAAAGCGACCTGCAGACGCTGGTGAAGAATCTGGTGGACAACGCCATTCGCTACACACCAAGGGACGGACAAGTCAATCTGTCCGCCGAAAGCGATGCGCGAGGTGTGATCTTGCAGGTCGTCGATGCCGGGCCCGGTATCGCACTCGAAGAACGTGAGCGCGTGTTCGATGCCTTTTACCGTGTGCTGGGTCAGGACGAAGCCGGGTCGGGGTTGGGCCTGTCCATCGTGCGAAACATCGCTGACCGGCTCAACGCAAAAATTAGCCTGGCGTATGCCAACGAACCGGCGCGGTCGGGACTTCGGGTGACGGTCATGTTTCCGCGGACGGGCAATTCAACGACCGGGAACCCCGTGCCGTCCAGGCCGGCGGTGTTGTGAACGGCATCGGCCAGCACGAATAACAGTGCGTAACATGTCGAACGTGTCGCCTGTCATCGAAAGCCCACGTCATGCGTTCAATAGGGAGCCCGCTTGAATCGGGCTTCACCTCAAAGGCCACTCGATCAACCATGCAAACCATCCAGCAACACGTACCGCGTCCGACCCAACGCCGCTCCATGGCGGGTTGTCTTCTAGCCACTGTGGCTCTGGTTTTGACGGCAAGTCTCGCCATGCCGCAAACCAGCGTTGCCGCCGAGATGGTGGTGTCGGGCAGCGGCAGCTTCAAACCGCCGTCCGCCCAGCAACTCGCGCCGCTACCCGACGATTCATGTCTTTCCCGAGCCGACCTGGCATCGGGCAAGTGGTCGTTTTCGGTGCGTTACAACGACAGCATGACCGACTCCAACCCCGACCCTTATTTGGGACGCTATGGTGGCGCGTTCCACGCATTTAGCCTGGTCCTGGGCGGCACCACCATCAATTTTCCGGTTGACCAGGCGCTGATTCTCGTGAGTGACGGCGGGGGCGGCTTTCCCAACCGCGAGTCGATTCGACTGGAAGCGACGACCTCGATGCCTTGCGGCCTCGTGCATCTGAGTTGGATTCAGATCAATCAGCAACCTCAGGGCACGGATCTGCGTGGCCCCGCCGGGGTGCTGGCGAGCGACGCTCTTCCGCCTTACGCGAAAATCGCCAATCTGCCCGTCACCAGCCCATTCGACCGATACTTGGAACTGCGTATCGACAGCCGGGGCGTTAGCTCGCAACCGCTGCTTTACCTCAGCTCATCCAAGCTATCGGTGACGGCCGGCCCCGCCACGGCACCGTGAGGAGTCACAGATGCTAAACATGACCACATTCACGCGCGGCTTTGTACTGCGCAGCGCAGCCGCATTGATCATTTTGGGGAGCCTCACCGCTTGCGGTGACGGCAGTGTGGCCGTGGTCGCTTCGACGCCGCCCGCCATCACGCAACTGCCGCTGGCGCTGACCCGCGTGGGGCCCCAAGCGGTCCAGGTGGACTGGGGTGACGACCCGTATGTCTACACCTTCGATGTGTTGCGCGATGGCAACCTGCTGGCGACGGTGAACACGTTGAGCGTGATCGACAATACGGTCCTTTTCAACGGAACATATTGTTATCAGGTACAGGGGTACGACGCAACGGGGCTGCTGATAGCAGCCACTGACACCGGGTGCATCACGATCGTCCCTTGAGAGAACGGTACCGTCAAAACGGCCACAAGACCCGTACGCCATGCTTTTCCTGTTGTCGGACCATGTCCACAGTGATCATTACCACTGGTAACCATCTTTACTGCCAATGCGGTCGTCGGAGCGAGCGCTCATGCGTTTAATTAAGGCAAAGGCAGATGCCTGCCCCGTCGAGGAGATTTCAATGAAAAACAACCGTTCCGTTTACACCACTGCAACTGCAGTGGTTCTGTCTGTCGCCGCACTTGGCTTTACCGGCGCAGCCCAGGCGCATGTGGATGTGTCCGTCGGCATAGGCTTTCCGGGGATTGCCATCGGCGTCCCCGGGCCGGTGTATGTGGCGCCCCCGCCCGTGTATTACCCGCCGTCGCCCGTCTATGTGGTGCCGCAGAGGTATTACGGGCCGCCTCCCGTGGTGGTTGCGCCCTACCCGGTGTACCGCGCCGGCTGGGTTCGTCCGGGCTACTATGGTGACGGATGGCATCACCGCGACGAGTGGCAAGAGCATCATTGGCGTGACCGGGATCATGACCGTGGCGACGAGGATCACGATCATTGACCCTCAGCCCACCAATTGGGTGTTTTCAGCGTGGCAAACCGATAGTTCAACGCGCAACAATCGACCGGTCTCGACAGTGCACGCGCCATTGACCGGCGTTCGCGCTCAAAGTTTGAGAGATTTCATGCTGACGCCCTTTGAAACAGGGGCCAGGTAGCTATCATCTCTATATCAACGTGGATACCGGGCCCGGTTTGCGCGCCGTCACCTCGATCTCGATTTTCATGCGCGGATCGGCCAGGCCCGCCGAGATCATCATGGCGGCGGGGCGAATCTCGCCGAAGTAGCGGCGCAAGGTAGGCCAGCACAGCGGAAAGTCAGCCACGTCGGGCAGCACATAGGTGACGCGCACCACGTCGGCCAGGCTGCTGCCAGCTTGTGCCAGCGCGGACTGGATGTTGCGCAGGCACTGGTCGGTTTGCATGACCACGTCGTCCGAGATGGTCATGGCGGCGTAGTCGAAGCCGGTGGTGCCCGAGACAAAAATCCAGTCGCCGCCCGGGTCCGGGCTCACCACGGCGCGCGAGTAGCCAATTTCCTGCTCAAAGGTCGATCCGGAGCTGATGAGTTGTCGAGTCATGCTGATGCCTGTGTCAAAGTCTCATTATTCCAACGAGTTGGCAAGGGGCGCAGACACCCATCCGCCGCCCAGCGCCTGAAACAGCGCCGCCGTATCGGCGAGCCGGTCGGCCTGTGCGCGGGTCCGCTCCAGCGCCGTCTGCAGCACCTGGCGCTGCGTATCGAGTTGATCGAACCGGCTGACGCCACCGACTGAATAACGCGCCTGCGCGATCGCTAGACTCGCCTGCGCCTGCCGCGCGGCTTCATCGCGGGCCTGCAGTTCGCGCGCGTCGTTGCCCAGCGCCGTCAACGTGTCCGCAACCTGCTGCAGCGCCTGCAATACCGTCTGCTGGTAGCCGGCGACCGCTGCGTCGTACGCCGCCTGCGCCGAGCGTTTCTTCGCCTGCAGTGCGCCCCCATGAAAAATCGGCTGCGTGAGGGCCAAGCCCACATTCCAGATATTCAGCCCGTTCACGACATCTTCGATGCGGGTGCGCTCCGAGCCGATCCCGGCGGAAATCATGAACTGCGGATACAGGTTTGCCGTCGCCACGCCGACATTCGCGCTGGCCTGGTCCAGCAGCGCTTGCGATGCGCGGATGTCGGGGCGCTCGCGCGCCAGCGTGGACGGCAGGGTGAGCGCCAGCGTGTCCGGCAACTGCAGCGCATCGAGCGTGATGGCGCCGAAATCCGCCTTGGACGGCACGCTGCCCAGCAGGATCGCGAGCTGGTGATCGGTCTGCGCGAGTTGCGTTGCGAGCGGCGGCAGCGACGCCCGGGTCTGCGCCAGCAGCGTACGCTGGCTGCGCACGTTGAACTGCGCCACGCCGCCGGCCGCGAAGCGTCCCTCGGTGATCGCCAGTTGTTGCGCCTGGGCGTCGGCAAGGCGCTGCGCCAGCGCGATCTGCTGCGCCAGCGACGCGCGCCGAACGGCGGCCGAGACGACGTTGCCTGCCAGCGTGAGCCGCGCCGCTTCGAGTTCGAAGGACTGGTAGTCGACCTGCGCCTTCAAGGCTTCCAGCGCGCGGCGATTGCCGCCGAAGATATCGAGCGCATACGACACGCTGACCGACGCGTTGTACAACGAAAACGGGCCGGGATTCGGCACATTCTGGATGCCGAACGCCGCGATATCGACCTGCTGCCGCGCGCCGCCGAGCGTCGCGTCGATCTTCGGGAAGTCGGTCGCGCCGGCCTGTGCCATGTAGTTTTCGCGCGCCTCGGTGAGTTTTGCGCGGGCTTGCACGAGCGTCGGGCTGTGCTGCAGCGCGTGATCAACCAGGCGATTGAGCGCATCGCAGTGAAACCGGGTCCACCACATCGGGACGGCGTGTGGCGCGGTGACAAAGGTCTGGGATGCCCCCGCCGCGCCACCGGCCGCCACCGTTGCCGCGGGCGAGGCTTCGCGGGTGTAGGTCTGGGTGTCCGGCGCGGCAGGCGGCCGAAAATCCGGTCCCACCGTGCAGCCGCACAGCGCGAGGGTGACGAGAAGAGCGAGCGGCTTCATTGGCCGGTCCCCTCAGTCGAGCGTGCGCCGGTAAAAGCGCAGCGCAATGCCCATCACGATGACCATGAACAACGCCATCGGCCAGACCGACTGCCACAGGTCGACCCAGCCGTTGCCCTTGAGCAGAATGCCGCGAATTAGCCGGTTGAAATAGGTCAGCGGCAGCAGGTCGCCGATGAAGCGCGCCCAGGCTGGCATGCCCGCGAACGGGAACATGAAGCCCGACAGCAGCAGGTTCGGCAGGAAATAGAACATCGCCAGCTGCATCGCCTGCAACTGGTTCCGGGCGATCGACGAGAGTGTGACGCCGACC
>SCRR01000122.1 GCA_004322085.1 Burkholderiaceae bacterium | reverse complement strand
CTGCCGGACCGCATGTTCTGGGCCCAGCCGGAACCGGAATCCGACGATTCGCCCGACCCCGACATTTCCGATCTGCAAGGCTTTGCGATGCCCCCCCATGAAACCAAACACTGATCACAACGAAGTCCTGTTCGAGCGCGCCAAACGCCTCATCCCGGGCGGCGTGAATTCGCCGGTGCGCGCCTTCAAGGCGGTCGGCGGCACGCCGCGTTTTGTGCAGCGCGCGCAAGGCGCGTACTTCTGGGATGCCAACGGTCGGCGCTACATCGACTACATCGGCTCCTGGGGGCCGATGATTCTGGGCCACGGCCACCCGGCGGTGGTGGAGGCGGTGCAAAAGGCCATCGCCGAAGGCTTCTCATTTGGCGCGCCGACCGAGCGCGAGGTCGAGCTGGCCGAAGCCATCATCGGCCTCGTGCCCTCGATCGAGATGCTGCGTCTGGTCAGCTCGGGCACCGAGGCTGGCATGAGCGCGATTCGGCTGGCACGCGGCGCCACCGGGCGCAGCAAGTTCATCAAGTTCGAAGGCTGCTACCACGGCCACGCCGACGCGCTCTTGGTCAAGGCCGGCTCGGGCCTGGCCACCTTCGGCAATCCGACCAGTGCCGGCGTGCCCCCTGAAGTAGTGCACGACACGCTGGTGCTGGAGTACAACAACGTCGCGCAACTGGAGGAAGCCTTCGCGCTGCACGGCCACGCGCTGGCCTGCGTGATCATCGAGCCGATCGCGGGCAACATGAACTTCGTGCGTGCCTCGGTGCCGTTCATGAAGCGCTGCCGCGAGCTGTGCAGCGAGCATGGCGCGCTGCTGGTGTTCGACGAAGTGATGACCGGCTGCCGCGTCGCGCTGGGCGGCGCGCAAAGCGTCTATGCACGCGACATCCCGGGCTTTGCGCCGGACATGACGGTGCTCGGCAAGGTGATCGGTGGCGGCATGCCGCTGGCCGCGTTCGGTGGCTCGCGCGCCGTCATGGAGCAGCTCGCGCCCCTCGGTCCGGTGTACCAGGCCGGGACCTTGTCGGGCAATCCGGTCGCGACCGCCTGCGGACTGGCCACGCTGCGGGAAATAGGCAAGCCGGGCTTTTTTGAAGACCTGTCGCGCAAGACGCGCGCGCTGGTCGACGGCCTGGGCGCGGCCGCGCGCGACACCGGTGTGGACTTCAGCGCCGACAGCGAAGGTGGCATGTTCGGCTTCTTTCTGCTCGATGCGCTGCCGCAGAACTACACAGCCGTGATGAAGAGCGACGGCGCAAAGTTCAATCGGCTGTTCCACGGCTTGCTCGAGCGCGGCGTGTACATCGCGCCGGCGCTGTATGAGGCCGGCTTTGTCAGCGCCGCGCACAGCGCACAGGATATCGCCGAGACGGTCGGCGCGGCGCGCGAAGTCTTCCAGATATTGCAAAATTCGTAGCAAAAAAAGACCGATGCACTGGCGCCTCAAGCACTTCCCGCTTGATTTTCGGGGATTGGGAGCGGCGCCATGAACCTGCGCTTCGTCGAAGCCTTCGTCTGGGTCGCCCGGCTCAAGAGCATCACGCGCGGCGCCGAAAGACTCTTCCTGACGCAGTCGGCGGTCTCTAACCGCGTGGCCGCGCTGGAGCAGGAGCTCGGCATTACCCTGCTCGACCGGCGCGAACGCAGTTTCAAGCTGACGCTTGCGGGCGCGCGCTTTCTGCAGTACGCCGAGCGCCTGCTGGCGCTGCAGCGCGAGATCAAGACCGAGCTGGGCAGCCCCGAGCAGTTGCCGCTGTCGCTGCGCATCGGCGGTAACGAGACCGCGCTGCACACCTGGTTGATCCCGATGATCGACCTGTTGAAAAAATCGAACCCGCAGCTCGAACTGGACCTCACCATCGAGACGACACCGGTGCTGGTCGAGCAACTGCGTCGCGGCGGACTGGATCTGACGTTCACCGTGCTGCCCGCGCTCGGCGAGCAAATCGAGCACGAGACACTGACACCGCTCGAGATGGTGTTCGTTGGCCCCGCCAGCATGACGCGCAAGCGAGCGCTGAGCGTGCGCGAACTGCTGGCATGCGACCTGATGACCTTTCAGCGCGGTTCGGCGCCACACGTCGCGTTGCTCGATCTGCTGCGCTCGCTCGACGCCGCCGGCAAGCGCGTGCACACCGTGTCGTCGATCTCGGCGATGGTGCGGCTGGTCGAAGGCGGCTTCGGCATCGCCGCCCTGCCGCGCGCAGCGATCGTGCAGATGCTGCCGCGCAGCCGCCTCGCGATCCTGCGCTGCGATTGCGCGCTGGCGCCGCTGCCGATGGTCGCGAGTTACTGGCGCGACCCGGCGGCGCCAGAACTCGCGAAGGCATTGCATGAAGCGTTGGCGTTTGTACGCGCCCAGTAGCCGGGTCGTGATCGGGTCACCCTCGGGACACCTCGTTGCCACGTCCCTGCCGTCATGAGAAGAATTCGCCTGAAGTCCTTTTGTTTCATGGCTTTACAGGTATTTAATTCATAGCAAACTACAATCTTCGAGCACCCCGAAAAATCACGCTACGAGGGCGCCGAGCGGCCGCAGCTGATAGCCTTTGCGTTCCAGCTCAGTGCGCAGATAGGCTGCGGTGGCGACGGCCTCTACACCGTCGCCGTGCACGCAGATGCTGCCAATGGCCGTTGGCAAACGCTTGCCGCTGACCGAGATCAAGGCCTGTTCTTCGAGCATGGCCTCGACGTGCGCGAGCGAACGGTCGGCGCCGTGGATCATGGCGTCGGCGCGGCTGCGTGGCACCAGTTGGCCGTCGTCCAGATAGGCCCGGTCGGCGAAGATTTCCTCGACCACCGCCAGCCCGGCCTCGCGCCCCGCCGTGCACAGGCAGGACAGCGCGGGCGCGAGCAGGATCAGCGCCGGGTCGTAGGCCTTGACGGCACCGGCCACGGTGCGCGCCAGCGCAAGATCGGCGCAGGCCATGTTGCTGAGCGCACCGTGCGCCTTGACGTGGCCGACCCGCAGACCCTCGGTGCGCGCCATGCCGTCCAACGCGGCGATCTGGTAGATCAGCAGCGCCTCGAGCTCGGCCGCATCGAGCTGCATGCGGCGCCGGCCGAAGCCCTGCAAATCGGGGAACGACGGATGGGCACCGACGCTGACTCCGGCCGCCTTGGCCAGCCGCAGCGTGTTGCGCATGACCAGGGGGTCGCCCGCGTGGAAGCCGCAGGCCACGTTGGCCGAACCGACCGACTGCAGCAACTCGCGGTCCGAACCCATGCTCCAGGCGCCAAAGCTCTCGCCCAGGTCGGCATTCAGGTTGACGATTTTTGACATGTCGGTGGCTCCAAAAAATGAGGGTGCTGTTCAATCGCGGGGATCGGCCCGGATCATGCCGCTGACCAGGTTGCCGCCGTACAGCGCGGCTTCGTCGAAGGCGCCGGGCGGGCGAAAGCGGGCGATGCGGCCGATCCAGAGCGCCAACTGCTGTGCCTGCGCTGCGCGCGCGGCTGCCGCCTCGGCCAGACTCACGCCTTGAAAATGCAATGACATGCCCGGACGCACGTGCGCCAGCCGCGCCAGATCGGCACGGATCACCGTCGCGATCTTGGGGTAGCCACCCACCGTCTGGCAATCGGCCATCAGGATGATCGGCTGGCCGTTGGCCGGTACCTGGATCGCGCCCGGCGTCACGCCGTCGGACGCGATATCGGCACCGAGCGCGCTGTGCGCCAGCGCTGGGCCTTCGAGCCGCATGCCCATGCGGTCGCTGTCGCGCGTGACCGTGAAGGGCTGGCTGAAAAAGGCTTGCAAGGCTTCGTCGGTGAAGTGGTCGGCTTGCGGCCCCGGCACCACGCGGATCGGCCCCTCGGCGTGGACCCAAGGCCCGGGGGCGCGAAATTCGAGCCACGCGTCGCCCGCGATCCCGCGGCACGGCAACAGGTCGCCTGCAGCGAGGGCGCGCCCGTGCACGCCCCCGAGCCCGGCACGCGCATAGGTCGAACGACTCGCCAGCACGGCCGGCACCTCGACCCCGCCGCTGATGCCAACATAGGCGATGCCCGGGCCGCCGGATTGGGGTGGCGCGACGGCGCCGATGCGGATCGTGTCGCCGGGGCCGAGCGTGACGGTGCGCCAGGGCTCGATGCGCAATGGTTTGCCCCGGGTGTTTTGCAGACTGGCGTCGATCTCGCCCGCGAGCGAAAACCGCACGCGGCCCGCACGCACCTTGAGCGTGGGTCCGGTGAGCAGGATCTCAAACGCCGCGGCGTCGGCCGCGTTGCCCACGAGCGCGTTCGCCGCCGCCAGCAGCATGGGGTCGAGCGCGCCGGACACCGGCACACCCAGTTGCCGGTAGCCGAAGCGGCCACGGTCCTGCAGCGCCACGACCAGCCCGGCAGTGACCACTTCGAGTTGGGCGCTCATAACACGCCCCCGCCCGGCCTTGCTTCGATGCGCAAGCCCTCGCGATCGAAGGTTCCCGCCACGCAGCGCGCCAACAGCGCTTCGTAGGCGCCGCGATCGACCGCCTGCCACAGCACCTGATCCCCGGGGGCGAGCAGCGCCGGCCGCTTGGCATTGGCCGCATCGAACAGCGGGACCGGCGTGCGCCCGAGCAACTGCCAGCCGCCCGGGCTATCCCATGGATAGGCCGCGCACATGCGCTGCGCCACGGCCACCGAGCCGGCCGGCACGCGCTTGCGCGGCGACGCCAGGCGCGGCATTTCCAGCGCCTCGGGCAAGCCGCCCATGTAGCTGAAGCCGGGCTGAAAGCCCAGCATGTAGACGCTGAACACGGTCTGCGTCATGAGCTCGACGACGCGATCGCGCGGCAGGGCCCGGGCCACCGCGAGCTCGTCCAGATCGGGCGCGAACTCGGGCTCGAAACACACCGGAATGCGCCAGCGCGCGCCGGCCACCGTCAGGCTGGGGCTGGTGCGCGCGAGCGCCAGCAGGGTGGTGCCCAGGGCTTCGGCATCGATGCGGTCGGGCTCGAAATACACCGTGACTGAACGGAATGTCGGCACCCATTCGACCACGCCATCCATCCGGCCGCTCGCGGCGAGCTGCTCCAGTTCGCGCGCGAAGCCGAGCACGCGGGCGTGGATCTGCGGCTCGATCGCGCTGCCGAACTCCACCGTGAGCGCGGCGTCGCCGAGCGGCAGCAGGCGCGCCGGCGGCAGCGCTGACGGGGAGGCATTCATGCCGTGCTGGCCTGCCATGGCTCACAAACCGAGATAGGCTTGCCTGACCTGGTCGGATGAGCTGATTTCCTGCGCACTGCCGTGCATGACAATCGCGCCGCTTTGCATCACGTAGGCCCGGGCTGCCACTTCCAGGGCTTGCGCCATGTTCTGCTCGACCAGCAAAATGGACGTGCCGCTGCGGTTCAGGCTGGCCAGCGTATCGAACACCGTCTCGACCAATAACGGGGACAAGCCCAGACTGGGCTCGTCCACCAGCAAGAGCCGCGGGCAGCTCATGAGCGCACGCCCGATCGCCAGCATCTGCCGCTCGCCACCCGACAGCGTCCCCGCGACCTGGGTACGTCGTTCGGCCAGCCGCGGGAACAACGTCAACACCTGATCCAGGCGCTGGCGATAAACGGTGTCGTCGGCAACGGCATAGGCACCCAGTCGCAGGTTCTGTTCGACAGTTTGCCGCGCAAACACGCGTCCACCCTCCGGAATCAGCGCAATGCCGCGCCGTACCAGTGCGTCGGGGGTCAGTCCCGTGACGTCACTTCCACCGAACGTCACGGACCCGGCTTTGGGTTTGACCGAGCCGACAATGGACAGCAGCGTGCTCGATTTGCCGGCACCGTTTGCGCCAAGCAGCGCCGTAATCTCGCCCGCCCGAATTTCAAGCGAGATGCCTCGCACCGCTTGCACGCCTCCGTAACTCACGCACAGTTGATCGACCTTCAGCAACGCGCTGTCACGCACGGTATTTTCTCCCCAGGTAGGCTTCGATCACTTCGGGATCTCGCACGACGTCCTGCGGTGTGCCCGATGCGATGAGCTGTCCGAAATTGAGCACCAGAACCCGGTGTGCCAGCCGCATCACCACTTCCAGCACGTGCTCGACAATCACCAGCGTCACGCCACTGGCATGAATTGAACGCAATATTTCCGCCAGATCCAGCGCTTCGCTGGGATTGAGCCCGCCAGCCACTTCGTCGAGCAGCAGCAATTTGGGGGATGTTGCCAGAGCGCGCGCCAGTTCGACCCGTTTTTGCCCGGCCACGTTCAACTTCCCGGCAAGAACCATGCTGCGGCCACCCAGCCCCACCGTGTCGAGCACGCGCTGCGCCGCAGCGCGCGCGGCGGCGAGCGTGGGGTGGCGCAGCAGCGCGCCCACCATTACGTTTTCAAGCACGGTCATCGCGGCAAAACTGCGCGGAATCTGATAAGTGCGCATCAGCCCCATGGCGGCGATGGCTTCTGGGGTGTGGCCGACCAGCTCGGTGCCATCGAAGGTCACGCTGCCCGATGTCGGCGCATGATGACCCGCCAGACCATTGAACAGCGTGCTCTTGCCCGCTCCATTGGGACCAATGATGGCGACGATCTCGCCGGCATCGACCTGTAGGCTGATGTCACGGTTGGCGATCAGGCCGCCGAAGCGCTTGGTCAGGTTTCTAACTTCCAGAAGAGCCACGGCGCAGCCTCAGCGTAATCAGGCCTTTCGGCAGGAACAGGCTCACGAGGATGATCGCCAACCCATAGAGCAGCAAATCGATGCCCTGGCCCGAGCTTCCCATGGCCACACGCATGCCCTGGGCAAAAGGGATCAGCAATGCGGCTCCCAGCCACGGGCCGGCAATTGTGCCGACGCCGCCCAAAATCGCCACCAGCACGATCTGGATGGACAGTGTCAGATTGAACGCCGAATCGGGATCGATGAAACCGATATAAATTGCATAAAACCCACCCCACATTCCGGTCAGCGCCGCCGACAGCACAAAAGCACGCATCTTGTAGCGTTCAGCGGGCACGCCCAGACTGCGCGCCGCAGCCTCGTCGCCATTGATCGCGCGCCAGTAATACCCTGTCTTGGAGCGAACCAGCACGAATGTCGCCCACAGGGTCAACAGGGCCAGCCCCAATGCGATCCAGTAGTAGGGCGCCCTGCTGCGAAACAGCAGCAGCCAGGCGTTGTTGGCGATGGGCGCCTCGATGCCGGTTGCGCCGCCCGCCCAGCTCCAGTTGACCACCAGCAGTTGGGCCACGGCGAGCAAAGCGATCGTCGCCATCGCAAAATAGTGCCCCGTCAACCGCAACGTGGGTTTGCCAACGATAAACGCCACTGCCGCCGCCACGATGCCACCCAAAGGAATCCCAAGCCACGGGCTCAGATGCAGGACATTCAACAGCAACAGGGTTGTATAGGCGCCCACCCCCAGGAATACCGCGTGCCCGAACGAAACGCGGCCAAGGAAACCGCCCACCAGATTCCACGCGGCGCCCAGCGCGCCAAACATCAGCGTCATGACCACGATTTGCTGCGAAAACGGATCGGCCACCAGCAGCGGAAATATGGCCAGTACAACCAGCACCAGCAGGAGCCAGCGCGCAGTCCGCGGCAGGTCGGTTACCCGCGCCTGCGCAGCTTGCAGCCGGGTCTGGGCATTTTGATTTTTCATTTCACCACCGCCCGAAAAGGCCCCGTGGCCGATACCAGAGAACCAGCAGGAATATCAGGAAAATACTCACCGTCTTGTAGGCGGGCTCCAACCAGTAGCCGGTCATCGCCTCGATGACCCCAATCAGAACGCCGGAGATGAACGCCCCTGGCAGGGATCCGAACCCGCCCATGGCCACGGCAACGAAAGCCATCAGTCCAAATACACTGCCGACCGAGGGAAACACGTAGAAAAAAGTGGTGAGCAGCGCGCCGGCCAGGCCGACCGCCGCACTCCCCAGAATCCAGACCTGGGCATTGATGCGATCGGCCGCAATGCCCATGAAGGAGGCGGCCTGGCGATCTTCCGCGACCGCCTGCAATGCTTGCCCCCAACGCGTGCGATACACCAGCACAAACAGCAGGGCGATCACCACCAGTGAGACCCCACCGGTGGCGACTTGGGGCAGCCCAAACGAAACGCCTGCGGCGCTCACACTGCCCGACAGCCACGTGTCCGGCAGGTTGCGGTAGTCGGGCGAAAAACAGATGAAGGCAATCTGGCGCAGCACCAGCCCCAGGCCGAACGTCGCCAAAATCACGATCATCGCCGGGGCACGTTGCAACGGACGGATGATGAGGGCATAGGCAAGAAAGCCAACAAACCCCAGCGCGCAGGCCACCAGCGGTGCCGAGAGCGTCGGATCAAGATGCCCGAGGGTGAACAGCCAATAGGCCGCATACATGCCCAGCATCAGGAACTCGCCGTGCGCGAAATTGATCACGTCGGTAATTCCCCAAATCAGTGCCAGACCCACCGCAATCAAGGCATAGATCAGACCGTTGAGTAAACCCGTGGCGAGTGCTTCGAACACTTTGCTCTCCTTGCTGCCGCGGTTGGGCATCCGTCAAAATGAATCACTTCCAGGTAAACGGAAGCGTCGGCAGGTTTTCCATTTTCTTGTAGCGTGTGGGCCACACGGTTTGATAGTCCTTTCCCACCAATTGCAGGATCAGGCCTTGCCCGTTCACGTTCTGCCCTTTGCTGTCGAATTTGACACCAGCCCACGGCATGATGATCTGGTCCGCGCTCAGATCGGTGGCGGCCAGTGCCTTGCGGATGGCCTCGGGCTGGGTGGAACCAGCCCGGTTGATCGCATCGGCCAGCGTCAGCAAGCCTTGCAACGAACGCGCACTGTTGCCGTTCAGATCCTTGCCGCCGGAACGGGGTCTGAACAAATCGTTCACCTGCTTGATCACGGGTTTAATCGTGTACAGGTCGTTCGACCACACGTCGCGCGTCAGCACGCCCTGCACCTGCGGGCCGACCTCGGCGACGAAGCGCGGGTCGATGAAACCTGCATCGTTGGCCAGGAAAATCGGCGGCGCGTATTTCATTTGACGCATGGTGCGCACGAAGAGCATTGCGTCGGACGTATAGCTGGCAAAGATGGCGACATCCGGCTTGGCCGCGGCCAGCTTCTGCGTTTCTGCATTCAGCGAAGGCGAGCCGGCCGAATAGGCGATGTTGGCGACAATGGTTCGGCCTGATTGCGTGGCGAATTTTTCCAGCGCCTTGTAGGTGTTGACGCCAAAATCCGTATTTTCGTAGACCACGGCGATTTTCTTGGTCGGCATCGTTTTCACGCCGTCCAGAAACTCCATCATGTTGTGGATGAAGGTTTCATCGTTCGGTGTCGTGCGAAAGAACCATTTGTAGCTTTGCTCCGTCAGCTGGGGGCTGCTGGATTCGGGGTTCATAAAGGGAATTTCGCGCTGCTCGGCAATCCGGCTGGTGGTTTTGGTGACGGCCGACTGGTAGGCGCCGATGAGCGCCACGACATGCTCGTGGTCGATCAGGCGCTGCGCCTCGGCCTGTCCCACGCTGGGGTCGCCCTGCGAATCGGCAAAGATGACCTGGATCTTGGCGCCGCCCAGACGAGGCAGGCCAGCACCGGCCGCCAGCGGTATCCCCTTGAGCTCGGGATGCTCGTTGTTGACGATATCAACGGCCAGCTCGATGGCGTTCTTGAGTTCAAGGCCGGTTGAAGCCAAGGCACCGCTCAATGGATAAATAGCCCCGATCTTGATGACCTTGTCCTGGGCCGATGCGTTTTGCATCAGCGCGATCCCAAGACACCAGATCAATATTGCAAATAGTTTTTTCATGCTCAGTCTCCTTTAAAAATTGGACGGTGGTCGTTTCGGGAAGCTCCTACCGGACGTTGTGGCCCGGCATTTTCAGGCGAACGGCAGATCGCTGTTGAGCCGGTCCGTGATCAGCATGCAACCCGGTGCGTGGGTGATGCACAGCGCGGGCTTTGCTGCCATCACCACGGCCTGCGGCGTCACGCCGCAGGCCCAGAACACCGGCAGCTCGCCGGGCTCGATGTCGACCGGATCGCCGAAATCGGGGTGCCCGATGTCGGCAATGCCGATCAAGGCCGGATCGCCCAGGTGCACCGGTGCGCCATGCACGGCCGGCACGCGCGCCGTGATCTGCACGGCACGAATCGCGTCGGCTGCCTTCATCGGACGCATCGACACCACCAACGGGCCGCGGAACGAGCCGGCCGGCGTGGTCGGGATGTTGGTGCGGTACATCGCCACGTTCCTGCCCTGGCGCACATGGCGCAGCTCGATACCGGCATCGATCAGCGCGCGCTCGAACGAAAACGAGCAACCGAGCACGAAACTCACCAGATCGCCCTGCCACAAGGCGCCGATGTCGGCCGGCGAGTCGATCAGTTCACCGTCGCGCCAGACGCGATAGAGCGGTACGTCGCTGCGGATATCGATGTCGGCACCCAAAGTCGGCAGCATCGGGTCGCCGGGCTCGGAAACGGCCAGCAACGGACACGGCTTGGGATTGCGCTGGCAAAAACGCAGGAAATCGGAGGCCAGCGCCACCGGCAAAATCACCACGTTGCCCTGCACATTGGCTGGCGCCAGGCCGCTGGTGTGGCTACGCCAGAGGCCGGCGCGGATCGCCTGACGCGCTTCGCGGGCGCTCGCGAACGAAGGGCGTTCGGCGGTGGCCGACGGGGACGAATCGATGGCAGTCAAGTTTGTCTCCTGCTGTTCGTGATGTGCGCGGGGCTGCACGGTGACAGATGTTGCGCAGTATCGATCGGACGGCGCAGCGGGGCAAACGCTAAATTTTGTTATGCCGGCATCGATTTTTCTGATTGACGGTTCACTATTGAAATTGAAGCTATCAGCGCATACCAATCAAGGGGCAGAGGCACTTTTTCCTTGAAACTTGGCGGGTCAATGCCGGAAATGGCGCACGCCGCTGAACACCATGGCCACGCCGCGCTCGTCGGCGGCATCGATGACCTCCTGATCGCGCATCGAGCCACCCGGCTGGATCACGCTGGTAGCCCCCGCGTCCACCACCACATCGAGTCCGTCGCGGAACGGGAAGAAGGCGTCGCTCGCGACTGCCGTGCCCTGCAACGACAGCCCCGCATGCTGCGCCTTGATGCTGGCGATGCGCGCCGAGTCGAGCCGGCTCATCTGGCCGGCGCCGACGCCCATCGTCATGCCATCCTTGCAGAACACGATGGCGTTGCTCTTGACGAACTTGGCGACTTTCCAGGCAAACAGCAAATCTTCGAGCTGCTGCGCTGTCGGCTGCTTCTTGCTGACCACCTTGAGGTCGCTGCGCGACAGCACGTGGTTGTCCGCGGTCTGCATCAACAGGCCCGAGCCGACGCGCTTGACGTCGACCGCATTGCGCCCGTTGTCCCAGTCGGTCGCGCCACCCGGCGGCAGCGCGATCTCGAGAATGCGCACGTTCTGCTTGGCCTTGGTGGCCTGAAAAACTTCGAGCGCTTCGGGCGTGTAGCCCGGCGCCATGAGCACTTCGACGAACTGCTTGCAGATGGCCTGCGCCGTCGCGAGGTCCACCGGCCGATTGAACGCGATGATGCCGCCGAAGGCCGAGGTCGGATCGGTCTTCAAGGCCTTGCCGTAGGCCTCGAACACATCCTTGCCGAGCGCGACGCCGCACGGGTTGGCGTGCTTTACGATCACGCAGGCTGGGGCGTCGAAGCTCTTGACGCATTCCCATGCCGCGTCGGCATCGGCGATGTTGTTGTAGCTCAGCTCCTTGCCCTGTAATTGTTTGGCCATCACCAGCGAACCCGGCGCCGGGTACAGGTCGCGGTAGAACGCGGCCTGCTGGTGCGGGTTTTCGCCGTAGCGCAGGTCCTGCAGCTTGACGAAGCGGCCGTTCGCCTGGCCCGGAAACGAGGCATGACTGCCGTCGCCCTGGATGCGCGAGAGATAGTCGGAGATCGCGCCGTCATAGCTACTCACGCGGTTGAAGGCGGCCACCGACAGCGCGAATTTCGTGGTGTCGCTGATCTTGCCGCCGGCCCTGAGTTCGTCCAGCACGCCTTCGTACTGCGAGGCGTCGGTCAGCACCACCACGTCCTTCCAGTTCTTGGCGCCCGAGCGCACCATCGCCGGGCCGCCGATGTCGATGTTCTCGATCGCATCTTCGAGCGTGCAGCCAGCCTTCGCCACCGTGGCTTCGAACGGATACAGGTTGACCACCAGCAGATCGATGGTGTCGATCTGGTGCTTTGCGAGCGCCGCCATGTGGGCAGGCACGTCGCGCCGCGCCAGCAGCGCGCCGTGCACGTTGGGGTGCAAGGTCTTGACGCGCCCGTCCAGCATCTCGGGAAAGCCGGTCAGTGCCGCCACCTCGGTCACGGGCAGACCCTGGCCGGCCAGCAGGCTGGCGGTGCCGCCGGTGGAGATGAGCTTGACGCCCAGTGCGTGCAGCGCCCGTGCGAATTCGACGATGCCGGTTTTGTCGGAGACGGAAATCAGTGCGTTCATTTGATCAATTTGTGTTCAACGAGCTTCTTGCGCAACGTGTTGCGGTTCAGCCCCAGCCATTCGGCGGCCCTGGACTGGTTGTGGTCGGCCTGGTCCATCACCACCTCGAGCAGCGGGCGCTCCACCACCTTGACCATCATCTCGTACATGCCGTCCGGCTCGGTGCCGCGCAAATCCCGGAAATAGCTCTCCAGACTGGCGCGCACACACTCTTCAATGTGCTTCTTGCTCATGCCGTTGTTCCCCTCGTCGCTCTTGTTCCTTGTCCGTGTCTGTCGTCGACACGCCGGCCCCACCCCGTGGCAGCCGGTCGGTGCGTGACCCCAATTCGTCAAAAAAACCGGCCACTGCCGCCGTCTGCGCGCGGCAGTCTTCCAGCAAATTCATGCGCGCGCGAAAGGCTTCGCCGCCGGGCAGCGCGCGCACGTACCAGCCAATGTGCTTGCGCGCCGTGCGCACGCCACTGAATTCGCCGTACAGTGCGTAGTGGTCCTGCAAGTGCGCCAGCAGCAGGCGCCGCGCCTCGGCCACCAGCGGGGGCGCCAGGTGCTCGCCGGTCGCGAGAAAATGCGCGATCTCGCGAAAAATCCACGGCCGGCCCTGCGCCGCACGGCCGATCATCACGGCGTCGGCGCCGGTGGCTGCTAGCACATCCCGGGCCTGCTCGGGCGTGGTGATATCGCCATTGGCCACCACCGGAATGCGCACCGCCGCTTTGACCTGACGAATCGTGTCGTACTCCGCCTGGCCCTTGTAGCCCTGCTCGCGCGTGCGGCCATGCACCGCGAGCATCTGCACGCCAGCGCCCTCGAAGGCGCGCGCCAAAATCACCGCATTCCTGTGCGACGCAGACCAGCCGGTGCGCATCTTCAGCGTGACCGGTACGCCGCGTGGCGCGCACACGGCCACCACCGCCTGCACGATGGACAGGGCCAGCGCCTCGTCCTGCATCAGCGCCGAGCCGGCCCACTTGTTGCAGACCTTCTTGGCCGGGCAACCCATGTTGATGTCGATGATCTGCGCGCCGCGGTCGATGTTGTAGTGCGCGGCCTCGGCCATCATGGGCGCATCGGTGCCGGCAATCTGCACGGCAATCGGGCCCGGCTCGCCCGCGTGGTCGGCGCGGCGCGAGGTCTTGAGCGTGTTCCATAGATCGCGGCGCGAGGTCACCATCTCGCTCACCGCATAACCGGCGCCGAGCTTCTTGCAAAGCTGGCGAAACGGCCGGTCCGTCACGCCCGCCATCGGTGCCGCGAACAAATGGTTCGCCAGGGTGAATGGACCGATATTCATGGGGGGAGAGAGCAGACGTGTCGCTGAGAAACAAGGCGTTGACCGGGGCTTGTCATTGTAATCGTCCCCTGTTGGGTCGACTCCAACCACGCGCCCCGCCTTGCCTATACTCGCAGCACTCATGCCAAACTGGATCGAACAACTGCTCACCCTGCTGGCCTTGCCGCAGCTGGGACTGAGCACGGTGTTCCTGGTGTCGTTCATCTCGGCCACACTGGTGCCGCTGGGCTCCGAGCCGGTGGTGTTCGGCCTGATCAAGCTCAACCCCGACCTGTACTGGCCCACGGTGCTGGTCGCCACGCTGGGCAACACGCTGGGCGGCGCGGTGGACTGGTGGATGGGCTATGGCGCGCACAAGATGCTGGAAAAATACCGTCAATCACCGATGCATTTGCGGGCCCTCGACTGGCTCGAAAAGCTCGGACCCGTCGCCTGCCTGCTATCGTGGCTGCCCGGCATCGGCGATCCGCTGTGCGCCGTCGCCGGCTGGCTCCGGCTGCCGTTCTGGCCCTGCGTGGCCTGGATGGCGGTGGGCAAGTTCCTGCGCTACATCGCGATGACGGCGGCGCTGCTGTGGGTGTTTCCGGGGCGCCTCACGTTTTGATCCGCGGCTGGCGTGCTATCTCATACATAGCTACCCGCCAATACCAGTCATTGGTTACAGCCCTGTTTCCTGTAAATCTCAGGAACTGAACAGGAAGTTCATCACGTCGCCATCCTTGACGATGTACTCCTTGCCTTCGGCGCGCATCTTGCCCGCGTCTTTCGCGCCCTGCTCGCCCTTAAAGGCGATAAAATCATCGAACGCGATGGTCTGGGCGCGGATGTAGCCCTTTTCGAAATCGGTGTGGATCACGCCCGCGGCCTGCGGGCCGGTGTCGCCCACGTGAATGGTCCAGGCGCGCACTTCCTTGACGCCGGCGGTGAAGTAGGTTTGCAGGCCCAGCAGCTTGAAGGCCGAGCGGGCCAGGCGGTTCAGGCCCGGCTCGCTCTGGCCGAGTTCGGCCAGGAACATCTGCTTGTCTTCATCCTCCATGTCGGCCATTTCGGCCTCCATCTTGGCGCAGATCGCCACCACGGGCGCGTTTTGCTTTTGTGCGTAGTCGCGCAGCCGGTCCAGCAACGGGTTGTTGTCAAAACCGTCCTCGGCCACGTTGGCGACAAACATTGCGGGCTTGGCCGTGATGAGGAACAGCTGTTTGATAAGCGGCTGGTCTTCCTTGGCGAAGCTCAGCGTGCGCACTGGCTGGCCCTGGTTCAGCGCCGCCTGGCATTGTTCCAGCAGTGCCACCAGCTTGATCGCCTCCTTGTCGCCCGAACGCGCCGTCTTGGTGTGGCGGTGCAGCGCTTTCTCGACCGACGACAGGTCGGCCAGGCACAGTTCGGTCTGGATGATCTCGATGTCGGAGATCGGGTCCACCTTGCCGGCGACGTGGATCACGTTGTCGTCTTCAAAACAGCGCACGACGTTGACGATGGCGTCGGTCTCGCGGATATGCGCGAGGAACTGGTTGCCCAGGCCTTCGCCCTTGCTTGCGCCGGCCACCAGGCCCGCGATATCCACGAATTCGACGATGGCGGGCACGATGCGCTCGGGCTGGACGATGGCGGCCAGTTGGGCCAGCCGCGGGTCGGGCACCTCGACCACCCCCACGCTGGGCTCGATGGTGCAGAACGGGTAGTTCTCGGCCGCGACGTGCGCACGGGTCAGCGCGTTGAAAAGGGTGGATTTCCCCACGTTGGGCAGGCCCACGATGCCGCACTTCAAACTCATGACAAACCTCGGAAATCAGGGTGCCCAGTGTAAGCGACGCCCGCCCGAATGCGGTCAGTCGAACAGGTAGTCCGCCGCCACGCTCTGGCCAACGCGCAGCACCTGCCCGGCGCCGGCCAGCACGATGGCATTCATGCCGAAGGTGATGCCTCCGTTCATGCGCGGGTCCTGCCGGTAGGTTTGCAGGGTGTCACCGACTTCGGGGCTGGGGATGCCGCTGGCAGGGTCGATATTCGGAATCGGGCAGCGCACACAGGGCTTGACGGGTTTGAGCCGGATCGGACCTTGTTCGCTCGCGACCTGCATCTCGCCGATGCGGTCCTCGTCATGCGCATGCACACCCGACAGCACCAGGTTGGGGCGAAAGCGCTCGATGCCCACCGGCGCATCGTGGGCCGCCTGCAGCCGGGTGTTGAGATCGTCCAGCGCCGCATCGCTGATCACCAGCAGCGCAAAAGCGTCGTTGAACTGCATGGGCGCCTCGACGCCACCGGTCCATTGCGGGCTGGACAGGCGTCGCACCTCGGGATCGAACCGCACCAGCCTGAGCTTTTGGCCCAGAAAGTCGCTGAACCATTGCGCCGCCAGCGCTCCCATGTCCCAGGCATCCACCACGTCGTCCCAGACCTTCACGCGCGCGGGCTGCTCGACCGCGTCCAGCGCCACATGCAGGGCCAGCATGCCGGGCGCGCGCAGCACCATCTCGGCGCTCTTGAGCTGCGGGCGGATCAGCGCCATGCGCGCCAGCGTGCGCTGCGTCACGCACTCGCCCGCCTCGTCCACCACCATCCAGGCCCGATCCCACTCCAGCCCGGTCTCCAGCAGCAGGGCCTGCTGCACCTCGACGCCGGCGCATGACTTGATGGGGTACACGAACAGCCGCGCAATGCGGCCCGTTACATCGGGGCTGGAAGAGGACACGGGGCTTTCCCTCGGGCAAAGTGCTGATTGTGCCTCGCCTCCTACAATTGCGGCCATGGCTCAACCCTTTGATGTGTGCATTCGCGGCGCCGGCGTGGTGGGCCGCACGCTGGCGCTGCTGCTGGCGCGCGACGGCCTGCGCGTGGCGCTGCTGGCCGAGCCCGCTGCTGCAGGTACCGCGCAAACGGACGTGCGTGCCTACGCGCTCAACGGCGCAGCGCGCGCGCTGCTCGAATCGCTGCGCAGCTGGCCCGACGATGCTTTCGCGACGGCCGTGTTGGGCATGCAGGTGTGCGGCGACGATGGCGGCGAGGTCAACTTCAGCGCCGCCATCCAGGGCGCGCCGGCACTGGCCTGGATCGTCGACGTGCCGGCGCTCGAAGCCAGGCTGGCCGAGGCGGTGCGCTACCAGCCCCTGGTCGAAGTGGTGCAGGCGCCGCAAAGCGCCGCTTTGATCGTGGTCTGCGAAGGCCGTGGCAGCCGCGCGCGCACGGAATTCGGCGTGGACTTTGACGTCACGCCCTATGCGCAACAGGCCATTGCCGCGCGGCTGAGCTGCGAAAAGCCGCATGCCCAGATTGCGCACCAGTGGTTCGCCGACAACGAGATCCTGGCTTTTTTGCCACTCGGCGGCGAGCAGGGGAACTCGGTCGCCGTGGTGTGGTCTGTCCCTCAGGAGCGGATTGCGCCGTTGCTGGCGCTGGAGCCGGGAGAATTCGCGCGGCAGCTCGGCGCCGCCAGTCACGACGCCCTGGGCACGCTCACGCTGGACAGCGAACGCGCCGCCTGGCCACTGCAATGGGCGCGCGCGAACCGGTGGGTCGGCCAGCAGGCGGGCCAAAGCTGGGCGCTGGCCGGTGACGCCGCGCACACGGTGCATCCGCTGGCCGGACAGGGACTGAATCTGGGCTTGGCCGATGCGGCGGAACTGGCCCGGGTGCTGCAGGAGCGCGAACACTGGCGTAGCGTTGGCGACCCGCGCCTGCTGCGCCGCTACGAGCGTGCGCGCAAGGCTGACGTGCTGTCGATGGGGCTGGCCACCGACGGCTTGCAGCAGCTGTTTGCGCGCGGCACGGGGCCGTGGCAGGCCTTGCGCAACTGGGGCATGAACGGGTTTGAACACAGTGGGCCACTGAAGACCTGGCTGGCGCGCCGGGCCATGGGCCTGCGCTGAGCGGGTTGCCGCCACGGCACGAATTGACCATAACCGGATACAAGACGATGAAGTTACTGAAAGCCCTGCTGCCTGCCTTGCTGGCGCTGGCCGCGTTGACGGCGTGCCTGGGCGCCGGCGCCCAAGAGGCCGTGATCCGCAAGAACCTGGCCGAACGTGTGCCGCAAATGCCGAAGATCGACGAAGTCAGCAAGACCGCCATGCCCGGCCTCTACGAGTTGCGGGTGAATGGCTCGGACATTCTGTACACCGACGCGCAGGGCAACTTCCTGATTCAGGGTTCCCTGATCGACACCCGACTGCGCCGCAACCTGACCGAGGAGCGCGTGGACAAGCTGACCGCCGTGGACTTCGCGACGCTGCCGGTGAAGGACGCCTTCACCGTGGTGCGCGGCAACGGCAAACGCCAGCTGGCGGTGTTCGAAGACCCCAACTGCCCCTATTGCAAGCACTTCGAGCGCGACCTGCAGTCGGTCAACAACGTCACCATCCACATGTTCCTGCTGCCCATCCTGGGGCACGACTCGCCCGAAAAATCGAAAAATGTGTGGTGCGCCAAAGACCGCGCCAAGGCCTGGCAGGACCTGATGCTGAAAGACGCCGCGCCGCCGGCCGCGAACTGCGACAGCACGGCGCTGACGCGCAACCTGGCGTTCGCGAACCGCTACAAGATCACGGGCACGCCGACCCTGTTCTTCGCCAACGGCACGCGCGTGCCAGGCTATATCGACGCGCAGCAGGTCGAAAAATACCTGGCCGACGCCAAATAGACAACGCCGACCCTCGCATCTTGAAGTCCGCATCCAAGGCAGCGCCCGTCCACTACCGCGTGGAAGCGGCCGATCTGCACGCGCACCTGTACCGGGTCACGCTCACCATTGCCGAGCCCGCCGCACAGCAACGCGTGGCGCTGCCGGTGTGGATTCCGGGCAGCTACCTGGTGCGCGAATTTTCCAGGAACCTGCAGAACCTGCGAGCGCTGCAGGGCAGCAAGACCGCGCCGCTGCGCCAGCTCGACAAATGCAGCTGGCAGGTGGAATGCGCGCCCGGCAAGCCGCTGGTATTGGGCTACGAGATCTATGCGCTGGACCCTTCGGTGCGCACCGCATGGCTGGACGGGTCGCGCGGCTTTTTCAACGGCACCAGTGTCTGCCTGCGCGTCCAGGGGCAGGAAGATCAACCGCACGGGCTGGAGCTGGTCGCTAGTAAACCCATAGCGCACTGGCAAGTTGCCACGCCGGCTACAGCCCAAAAGGTTGATAAAAGGGGTTTTGGCACCTACCTCGCCGCGCATTACGACGAGTTGGTCGACTGCCCGGTGGAAATGGGCAGCTTTCGCAGCGGCAGCTTCGTCGCCCAGGGCGTGCCGCACCGGTTTGTGGTGGCTGGCGCGCCGGCGTCGTTCGACTTCGAGCGACTGCTGGCAGACGCCCAGAAAATCTGCGAGGCCGAAATCCGCTTCTGGCATGGGCCCACAGGCAAAGGGGCCCGGGCCAAGGCGCCGCACGAAAACTACCTGTTCATGCTGAACGCCGTGGACGACGGCTACGGCGGACTGGAGCACCGCACCAGCACCGCGCTGATCTGCAACCGCCGCGATCTGCCACGGCTCGGTGAGAAAAAGCCGCCGGACGGCTACACCACGCTGCAGGGCCTGATCAGCCACGAATACTTCCACACCTGGAACGTCAAGCGCCTGCGCCCGGCCGAGTTCGCACGCTACGACTACATGCAGGAGAACTACACGCAACTGCTGTGGTTCTTCGAAGGCTTCACCAGTTACTACGACGACCTGCTGCTGCGCCGCGCCGGCCTGGTCGACGACGCTGGCTACCTGCGCCTGCTGAACAAGACCCTCAACCAGGTGCAGCAGGCGCCGGGGCGCAAACTGCAGTCGGTCGCACAGGCCAGTTTTGACGCCTGGGTCAAGTACTACCGGGTGGACGAGAACACGCCCAATGCCACGGTGAGCTACTACACCAAGGGCGCGCTGGTCGCGCTGTGTTTCGACCTGACCTTGCGGCTGGAAGGCAAGACCACGCTGGACCACGTGATGCGCGCGCTGTGGCGGCGCTGCCAGGCCGGCCCCATGACCGAGGCCGACTTCGCCGCGGTACTGCTGGAACTGGGCGGACGCAGCTTCTCGAAGGAGCTGGCGCAGTGGGTGCACAGCACCCGCGATCTGCCGCTGCAGGACTTGCTGGAGCGCCACGGTGTGGTGGTGCTGGCGGAGCCGGCCCAGCTGGCGCAGCGACTTGGCTTGCGCGTGAGCGAAACGGGCGGCATCCAGATCAAGACCGTGCTGCGCGGCGGTGCCGCAGAGCGCGCGGGTCTGGCCGCGGGCGACGAGTGGCTGGGCATCGAGGTCGGCACCCGGGCCGCGGCCACCGGCTGGCGCATGGGCAAGCTCGACGAGCTGCTGCTGTATGCCGGGCCCGCGCGCAAGGTGACCGTCATCGTCGCGCGCGACAAGCGTCTGCTGCGGCTGGCGCTGGCCCTGCCCCCCGCCGTCACCACGTGGCGCCTGGCCTTGCGCGACGCCGCACTGGCCAAGCCGTGGCTCGCACCCCAAGACTAGGCCGTACGGTCGCCCTGCTCACGCTAGTCGTGCTGCTGGCGCACTGGGCCGTGCTGGCCTGGCTGGCCAGCCACTGGCAACGGCCCTCCGTACTGCGGCCGATGGTCGCCCCGATGCTCACGCGCGAGATCGTTCCCAAGGCACCGTCGCC
>SCRR01000121.1 GCA_004322085.1 Burkholderiaceae bacterium | reverse complement strand
CTGCAAATGCTGCGTCCGCGCATTTACGGCGCCCATGCGGCACCGGCCGGCCCCAAAAAGATTGCCGCCATCGTGATGCACCCGGCCAGCAACTTCATGGGCCACTATCTGCTGCAGCCCCTGGCCGCGCGCGGTATCGGCTGCCTGGGGTTGAACTCGCGCTACGCGGGCAACGATACGTTGCTGTTGATGGAGCGCGTGATCCAGGACCTGGGCGCGGGCGTGCAATGGCTGCGCGCGCAGGGTTACGGCAAGGTCGTGCTGATCGGCAATTCGGGGGGTGCGGCGCTCGCGAGCTTCTACCAGGCACAGGCCGAGCATCTCACCATCAAGACCCTGGTCGACGGCGGCCCGGCTGGCCTGTCGCCCGCCGACCTGCCGCCGGTGGAGGGACTGGCACTTTGTGCCGCGCACGAGGGCCGCTGCGCGCTCATGCGCAACTGGATCGATCCCTCGGTCATCGACGAGCATGATCCTCTGGCCGCCGATCCGGCGCTGGACCTCTACGGTGCGGCCAACACACCGCCGTACACGGCGGAGTTCCTGGCACGCTTCAAGGCCGCGCAGCGTGCGCGACTGGCACGCATCGAGGACTGGGTCTGGGCGCGCCTGCGGCTGCTGCGGGACTCGCAGGGGCAAGGCGGCCTGCCCGGTGGCGCACGCGACCAGACTTTCATCATCTACCGGACCCATGCCGATCCGCGCTGCCTCGACCTCTCGCTCGATGCGAACGACCGCGAACCTGGTAGCGTCTGGGGCAACGGGTTCGACGGCGTGCGCGCCGTCAACTACGCGGCTAGCCAGATGGGGCGCGTCACGTCGCTCACCGCGTTCCTGTCACAGTGGTCATCGCGCAGCCGGGCCGACGGCCCGGCCAACCTGGCGCTGACCAGTGTGCCCGTGCTCCTGTGTACCTATACCGCGGACCAGTCCACCTTTCCGAGCACGCGCGATGCGTGGATGACGGCCGGCGGCTCGCGCATCCGCAACGTGGATATCCGTGGGGGTAATCACTATCTAGCGGGCCAGGCAGGCCTGATAACGTTGGTGGCCGACGAGATGGCGGCCTGGATGCATCGGCTCTAAAGGATGACAGGGATGCTGCGCACCAGTGTTAAGCCCGTGGCGACAATCCGGCATAAGCATCAGCGTATGACAACAATGTTCAGACTCATATGAGAGATCAGGCGCTATTCGACAAGATAGACCTCCATTTGATCAGGGTCTTGTATACCGTGCTGACTGAACGCAATGTTTCGCGAGCTGCCATCCGGCTGGGCATGTCCCAGCCGGCGGTCAGCGCAGTGCTCAAGCGCCTGCGCGAACTGGCCGGTGACCCGCTGCTGGTACGCTCGGGTGCCGCGATGGTGCCGACCGACGCCGGCCTGCGCATGATCCAGCCCAGCGCGGGCATCCTGCGCGCAGCCGAGGTGTTGTTCACCGAGGCGCGCGGATTCGAGCCGCAGACGGCGCGCACCACCTTTCGCGTGGCCGCGAGCGACTACCTCGACCCGTTTTTCCTGCCGCAGTTGGTGGCTCAGATCAAGGCTCAGGCGCCGCTGTGCCACATCGAAATCCACCCTTTGTCGGCCGACTCCGACTACCACACGCATCTGGCGCAAGGCGAGGTGGATGTGGTGATCGGCAACTGGCTCAAGGCGCCGGACGACCTGCACATGGGCCGCCTGTTCGGTGACGAGGTGGTGTGCCTGGTCAGCAAGGAGCATCCGGCCGTACGCCGTCCCTGGGACGCCACGAGTTGGCTCCAGTGCGAACACATTGCCCCAGTGCCGCTGCACCCGGGCGCGCGCGGCGTGATCGACGACCACCTCGATTCGCTGGGCTTGCAGCGCAATATCACGGCGCGCTGCCCGCACTTCGGACTGTTTCCAGCCATGGTGGCGTCGAGCTTGCTGGTGCTGACCACGGGGCGCCAGTATTGCGAGCGATTCACTGAATGGCTGCCGGTCAAAATCCTGCCCTGCCCGATCGAATTTCCGCAACTGATGTACTACCAGCTCTGGCACGAACGCACTCATGCCTCCTC
>SCRR01000001.1 GCA_004322085.1 Burkholderiaceae bacterium | reverse complement strand
CGCCCCCCAGGTAGCGCTTGCGGAACGCCAGACCCGAGTTGTTGCTGAAAACGACGAAGGCGATTTCGGGGGCGGCCCGGCGCACGGTGCGCAACACGTCCAGGCCGGAGCCACCCGCGAGTTGAACATCCAGCACCACCACATCGGGTAGGGTGGACAGGATGCTGTCAATGGCGCCCTGCGGCGTTTGGGCCTGACCGACAATGGTCATGGCGCTGGCCTGGAGAATCGCCGCGACGCGTGTCCGGATGGGCGCCCAATCGTCGGCAAGAAAAACTTTGACAGGGATATGGCGCTCAGGCATGCCTCTACTATGTCTGCCAGTGCACCGTTGCGACATCGGCGAAGGCCGAATCCGCCCCTCGGATAAATCCGTATCGGGACTTCCGCTGCGCCGGGGGCGCCTAGGAATTGTCCGAGCGGCCGCTCGACCCCTCGCCCGCGAGAGCTGCCCGCGCGTCGCGCATCATCTGCTCATGCGCTCATGCGCTCATGCGCGCAGCACGCATTTGTCATACAGATGCGGTGCGCGGCCCCGCGGGTCGTACCGGGCCTTGAGCCGCTCGTACTCGACCAGGTCGTAGGCTTCCGCGAATTCCCCGGGTGTAAAGAAACTCTCCGAATAAAGCGACTTGATGCCGCCTAGTCGCATCACTTCCCCTTCGATCAGGCGGTTGAAATGTCCCGGCTCGAAGGACGGGGACGACTCGATCACATCCCAGAAGCCGAAGTTGATGTAAAGGGGCGACGCAGCCAGCCGATACAGAGGGAATTGCCGCCCTGCCACCTCGCCGCGCACCGGGCAGACCCAGATGGGCAGAATACCGATCTCGCGCTGCAGGAAGGCGAGGAATTCCGCGGCGCGCTGCAGGGGAATGTCCACGTCCTGGATCACGCTCTCGCGGTAGCGGCCGCGCCAGCGTGCCAGGCGCTGGGTCAGCTGCCAGCGTGCGTTCAGGCGCATCCAGCGCGTGTAGGTGCGTGAATTCAGGCGTTCGCGCCCGAGCAGGCGGCGCACCAGCGGGTGCTGCGCCCCGAAATTCTTCGAGCACCAGAACCAGTCCGTGTCCCAGCGCCAGAGGTAGTCCTGCGTGCTCAGGTAATCTTGCTGGCGCGAGCGCAGCGACTGGTAATAAATATTTTCGAAGCTGTAATCGCTGCGCCATGGCGCCTCGCGCGTGAAGCGGCCCACGCTCAGGACGTGCTCGTGCTCGCCAAACACCACCGCGTCCACAAAATCGGCGTCGCCGCGACACTGGACGGCCAGTGCCTCGAAAAATGCCGCGCCGTCGGCGCACGCCTGGTATTCGACGTGCACCATGGGCTGCACGTCGAGCATGCCTATCCGCAGACGCAGCGCATAGCCGAGCGTGCCGTAGGAATTGGGAAAACCGAAGAACAGGTCGCTGTGCTCGTTGCCGGGCGTGCAGAGCACAATCTCGCCCTGCGGCAGCAGCACCTCGATCTCCTGCAGCGTGTCATGCACCAGGCCGTGCCGGAACGATGTGGCCTCGATACCCACGCCGGCACAAGCGCCGCCGACCGTGATGGTCTTGAGCTGGGGCACCACGGCCGGCATGCCGCCGCGCGGCAGCGTCCATGCCACCAGGTCCTCGTAGGTGACCATGCCTTCGACGTCGACCCAACCGGCCTGCGCATCGGCGCCGATCACGTGGCGCATGTCGCCGAGGTCGAGCCTGCGCCGCCGGTTCTCGCGGCGATCGCGGAATAGGTTGGAGGTACTCTTGCGCAACACGATCGGTTCGGGCGCCGAGGCCTGCGCCCGCATTTGCGCCGCCGCCTGCGCGGCGCGCTCGGCGTGAGCCAGAATTTCAGGGCGCGTGCCGTCCATAAAGATGCTCGCGCGTCATCGGGTAGCTGGTGCGGCTGATGTTGCCC
>SCRR01000120.1 GCA_004322085.1 Burkholderiaceae bacterium | reverse complement strand
CTGCACCACGAGCACGACATTGTGCAAATCGAGCCGCTCGACGAATTCGAGCAGCACCTGGCGATGCCAGCCGAACGTGTGCGCGCCCTCTTTCTTGGGCTTGTCGCTCTTGCCAAAGCCGATCAGGTCCGGCGCCACGACCCGGTGCCCCTTTGCTGTGAATGCCGGGATCATCTTGCGGTACAGGTAGCTCCAGCTCGGGTTGCCGTGCAGGCACAGCCAGGTCCGTGGCGCATCGCGGACGCCCTCGTCCAGATAATGCAGGCGCAGCCCATTCAATGCCGGCAGATCGCTCAGGTAATGCGGCGCCCACGGGTAGCCGGGCGGGCCCGCAAAGCGCGCCTCGGGCGTGCGCAGTGCGTCCTCGCGCAGCGGGTGGCTGCTTGATGCCTCATCGCGCATGGCTTGCCTCCTTTGTTGAAAAAAATCCTGCAGCAGAGCGCTGCATTCGCCGGCCAACACGCCACCCCTTACAGCGGTCTGGTGATTGATCTGCGCCTGCCCGAACAGGTCGATGACCGAGCCGGCCGCACCGGTCTTCGGGTCGGCCGCGCCGAACACCACGCGCTTGAGCCGAGCATGCAGCATCGCGCCAGAGCACATGGCACAGGGCTCCAGCGTCACGAACAGCTCGCAGCCGTCGAGCCGGTAGTTGCCCAGCGCCTGCGCCGCGGCGCGCAGGGCATTGATCTCGGCGTGCGCGGTCGGGTCGTGCGCCGCGACCGGATTGTTGCGGCCCGTGGCAATCACCTGCCCGTCCCCGACCACCACGGCACCCACCGGCACCTCGCCAGCCGCGAACGCCTCGCGCGCCTGCGCCAGCGCCAGTTGCATGAAAGCGGAATCCACCATGAATTACTACAGCTTTAATAGCTGACTGCCATTGTCCCGTATGGGCTAGAGGCTGGTTTTGTTGTTAATTTCCGTCGCCCGCAGGCCGCGCCTTCTGCATCGCACCCTGCAGGGCCTGCTTGTATTGCTGCTCGATCTGCCGGCTTTGTTCCTTGACCGTGGCGGCCGGAGCACCGTCCGGATTTGCCGAACCCTGCGCAGCCGGCTGCAGTGCCGGCACGGGCTGGTGCAGGGCGGCCAGTTGCTTCTTGACCAGCAGCCCCACGAGGGCCAGTGCGATCAGCAGCCCGGCCAGGCCGAAAAAACCCTTCACGATGCGGCGCCCGGTTCGGCCGGCGCGCGCAGGCTCAGCCGGTCCATCCACTCGCCCAATGCACGGTCATCCTCGCCGCCGGCTGCGTAAATTTCGCGCATGCGGGCAAACGCCTCGGGCCGGTGCTGATTGAGTTTGAGCTTGCATTGAAAGTCGGTGACCTTCAATTCAAAGCCCACGATACCGGCGAGCATCTTGAGTTGGAACTCGCGCGGCAGTCCATTCCACTGCGCGACATAGGCAGGCTCATGGTCGCCGATCAAGATCTTGAGCAACGCGTCTTTGCCTTCTGGATCTTCGATGAGCGTGGCCTGCACCGTGCAATGCACCGCCAGGTAATTCCAGCTCGGCACGCGCGCGACGTCGGGGTACACCCTGGGCGACAGGTAAGAGTGAGGTCCCAAAAATGTCACCACGGCAGGCGGGCGGGACTGCAGGTAACGCCAATGGCTGTTGGGTTTGGCGACATGGCCCAGGAGCACGAGCTGCTCGCCACGCTCTTCAAGATGGAGCGGCAGATGCGTCACATAAGGCAAGCCGTCGTCGTCCGTGCTGATCAAACTCGCAAACGGGTGGCTGCGCATGATCGCGAGCGCATGGACCCGGTCCTTGGCGTTGAATTGGGGAGGCATGTACATGGTGCCACGTACTTTAGCCGATCATGGTGCCGAGATAACTGCTGGCGCCGCCTTTTGCCACCGGTCTCGACGAATTCCCGAAACCGTTCCGCATCCTGGCTGTAACATCACCCGACACCGCCGAGACAACGCCCACCCGCCAAAAAGGACGTTCATGAACGAACCCTCTCTGCCACCACCCACAAGTCAACCGGCGCCTGCGGACGATCTCTCGCTGGTGAGCAATCTCGTGTTCGACGAAATTGCACTCGGCGCGACGGCGACGATACAACGCACCCTCACAGAGACCGACATCCAGCTGTTTGCGGTGCTGTCGGGTGACGTCAATCCGCAGCACCTTGACCCGCAGTTCGCCGCCAGCAGCCGCTTTCACAGTGTGATAGCGCACGGCATGTGGGGCGGCGCACTGATTTCGGCGGTGCTCGGCACGCGTCTGCCGGGGCCGGGCACGATCTACCTCGACCAGACGCTGGAGTTCCTCGCGCCCGTGCATATCGGCGACACGCTCGATGTTTCAGTCACGGTCACCGCGCGGGATTCTGACAGTCACCGGTTGACCCTGGCCTGCGCCTGTACCAACCAGGACGGCCGACGCGTGATCTCCGGCGAGGCACGCGTCGTCGCACCGACCGAGAAGATTGTGCGTCCACGTGCCACCATGCCGGAAGTACGTCTGATCGATGGCAGAGGTGGCATTCGACGCCTGCTCGACGCCGTGCGCCCGCTCGGTGCGATCCGCGTAGCGGTGGTTCATCCCTGCAATGAGGCCAGCCTGGAGGCAGCCGTCGACGCTCGCGCTGCGGGATTGATCGAGCCCGTGCTGGTGGCGCCAGTGCAGAAGCTGCGCGCGGTGGCCCTGGCGGCGAGCATCGACCTCTCGGGGATCACCATCGAAGATGTGCCACACAGCCACGCTGCGGCGGCGCGAGCGGTCGAACTCGCTGCACGGGGCAAGGTTGATGCCCTGATGAAAGGCAGCCTGCACACGGACGAGCTGATGTCGGCGGTCGTGGCGGCCAGTGGCGGCCTGCGCACAGATCGGCGCATCACACACTGCTACCTGATGCAGTCACCAGCCTACCCACGCCCCTTCATCATCACCGACGCGGCCATCAGCATCACACCGACTCTGGAGCAAAAGGCCGACATCGTGCGAAACGCGATCGATCTGGCACACGCGATCAGCGTCGCAGCACCGCGCGTGGCCATCCTCGCCGCAGTGGAGACGGTGAACCCGGGCATGCCGGCTACCCTCGACGCCGCCGCGCTGTGCAAGATGGCCGACCGCGGCCAGATCCAGGGCGGCGTGCTGGACGGCCCGCTCGCTTTTGACAATGCGGTATCGGCCGCAGCTGCGCGCATCAAGGGCATCACCTCGCCGGTGGCGGGGCAGGCCGACATTTTGGTCGTGCCCGACCTGGAGAGCGGCAACATGCTGGCCAAGCAGCTCGAATACCTGGGCGGCGCCGCCAGCGCCGGTATCGTGCTCGGCGCGCGCGTGCCGATTATCCTGACCAGCCGCGCCGACCCGCGCGAGTCACGCATTGCCTCCTGCGCGCTGGCCCTGCTGCTGGTGCGGCGCAACGCGAAGGCGGCAGCATGAGTGCCGATGTGATTCTGGTCCTCAACGCAGGCTCGTCGAGCATCAAGTTTGCGCTGTTCGACACGACGCTCCGTCCCTTGCCGCGCGAGCCGCTGTGGTCTGGCAAGGCCGAAGGCATCACAACGGCCGGAGCCACATTCAGCGAGACCGGCACTCCAGCGCAGCCGCTCACACTGCCCTCCGATCGACCCTACCACGCCACTCTCGAGCACATCCGTACTCGCGTTACCGCGCAACTGGGCACGCGTCGGCTCAAGGCAGTGGCCCACCGTGTCGTGCACGGCGGCATGAAGTACTTCGAGCCGGTGCGAGTCGACGCGGCCGTGCTCGCCGACCTGCGCAGCTACATTCCGCTGGCACCGCTGCATCAGCCCTTCGCGCTCGAGGCCGTCGAGACACTGCTGCGCCTGCGTCCCGAGTTGCCACAGGTCGCCTGCTTCGACACCGGCTTTCATCGCACCATGCCGCGCGTCGAACAGATGTTGCCGCTCACGCGCTCGGCTTGGGAGCAGGGCCTGCGCCGTTACGGCTTCCATGGCCTGTCCTACGAATACCTCTCCATTGCATTGCCGGAGCGCTACGGTGACGCGGCGCGTGGGCGTACCCTGGCCGCGCACCTGGGCAGCGGCGCCAGCCTGTGTGCACTGCAGCGCCTGCAAAGCGTCGGCACCACGATGGGGTTTTCCGCGCTCGATGGTCTGATGATGGGCACGCGCTGCGGTGCGCTGGATCCGGGCGCAGTGATCTATCTGATGCAAGTGGAAAAGCTCTCGCTGGAGCAGGTGGCGCATGCCCTCTATCACGAGTCCGGCTTGCTCGGCCTGTCGGGGGTCTCTTCAGACCCGCGAGTGCTGCTGCAGCAAGAGGGCAATGCAAATGTGCGCGACGCGCTGGCACTTTACGTGCGCCGCATGGTACGTGAGGCTGGCGCTTTGGCTGCGGTGCTGGGCGGCCTGGACATGTTCGCATTCACGGCCGGTATCGGTGAGCACAACTCCATGATTCGCGGCCGCGTCTGCGCCGGCCTTGCCTTTCTCGGAATTCAACTCGACGAGGCCTCCAATCAGGCCAATGCCCCGGTTATCTCCAGCGCCACGAGCCGCGTCAAGGTCGTGGTGGAGCCAACCAACGAGGAATGGATCGCAGCACGGCAGGCGAACGTGCTGGTGGCTTGAAGCGGCAGGGATGGACTGGCCCGGGGAATCCTGCGCGGTTGAGCGATTCCGCACTGGCGCGACCGGTGCATTGTCCGTGCCGCTTCAGGAGGTTCGCGGGGTGGCGCCTCCTGTCGTCCGGCTGCTGCCGGCGGAACGCCGGTGCACGGAGCCGCTGCGGCTGGTCAGGCTGTGGGCCGTGTTGATCAGCGACAGATGCGAGAACGCCTGCGGAAAATTGCCGAGTTGGCGCTTGGCCACGGGGTCGTACTCTTCGGCCAGCAACCCAACATCATTGCGAAAGGACAGCAATCGCGTGAAAAGTGCGCGTGCCTCATCCAGCCTGCCCTGCAAAATGTAGTTGTCGACCAGCCAGAAGCTGCACGCCAGGAATGCACCCTCGCCCGGCGGCAGGCCGTCAGCCCCCTGGGCCGTGTCGTAGCGCAACACGAGCCCGTCACGGACCAGGTGGCGCTCGATGGCTGCCAGCGTCCCGCGAACGCGCGAATCCGAGGCCGGCAGAAACCCCACCAGCGGAATCAGCAGCAAACTGGCGTCGAGCTGCGTGGCGCCATAAGACTGCACAAAAGAGCCTTGCCGTGCATCGAAGCCGCGCTCGCAGACCTGCCGGTGAATCGCATCGCGGACCTTGCACCACCGTTGCACCGGGCCCTCGAGGTTGAACTCCCTGGCCGAGCGCACGGCACGATCGAATGCCACCCACGCCATGACCTTGGAATGGGTGAAATGCTTGCGCCCGCCCCTGACCTCCCAGATCCCGTCATCCGGCTGATCCCAGATCTTTTCCAGGTGACCGAGGAGCGCGCACTCCAGGCCCCAAGTCGCAGCGTTGGGCCCAAGACCGGCCCGTCTGGCAACATAGAGCGCATCGATGACCTCCCCGTACACATCGAGCTGCACCTGACCCGAAGCCGCATTGCCGACGCGCACTGGCGCAGAATTCTCGTAGCCCGGCAGCCCGGGGAGTTCGAACTCGTCCAGCCGGCGTTCGCCGGCCACGCCGTACATGATCTGAACCTTGCCCGGGTCCCCGGCCACTGCGCGCACCAGCCACTCGCGCCACGCTCCGGCCTCCTCGACGAAGCCTGCGCCCAACAATGCATACAAGGTGAGCGTGGCATCGCGCAGCCAGCAATAGCGGTAGTCCCAGTTGCGCGGGCCTCCGATTTTTTCCGGCAGCGAGGTCGTTCCGGCCGCGACGATGCCACCCGTCTGCCAGTGCGCGAGCGCCTTCAGGGTCAGCAGGGAACGGCGCACCGCCGTCGACCATTCGCCCATGGGTGTGAACGTCTGCGCCCAATCTGACCAGCGGGCTTCGACGTGATCGAGCGCCTTGGCGGCATCCGGCGGCGCGGGGCTTGCAAGGTAGGATGGCGAATAGCTCAGCGTGAAGCTGACTTCATCGCCCGCACCCAGCACGAACTCCCCCACCGTTCGAGTCCCCTTCCCGCGCAGCTTGACGCTGGTGTGCAACAACAGTCGGTCGGGTCCTGCGGCGAGCTGAAGGGAGCCATCTTCGCGACGCGCCACCCAGGGCATGATCGTGCCGTAATCGAACCTCACCACAAGTTCTGTGCGCATCGCGACGCTGCCGCGTATTCCGCGGACCAGACGCACCAGGTCCGAACAGCCCTCGCGGCGCGACATGAAGTCGATAACGCAGACCGCGCCGTCGGGTGTCTCGAAAAGGGTTTCGAGAATCAACGTATCGCCGCGATAGCGCCGCCTCACCTGCGCTCCCGGCGCGATCGGGGAAATCAGCCAGCGCCCATGGCTTGGATCGCCCAACAGTGCCGAGAAGCAGCTTGCGCTGTCGAACCTCGGCATCCCCAGCCAATCGATGGATCCGCTACGCCCGATCAGCGCCAGTGTTTCGCAGTTGCCGATGACGGCGTAATCTTCGATAGGGCTTGACATGGCTTTCAAGATATTTGGGTTGTACCGCGCCACTGCGGGTGGATGCAGCCTCCATCAGCCATTTTCTTCGAGGTCGAGGTCAAGGTTATGCAATGATCCCGCTCCCCTCACTCCCACTCAATAGTAACGTTAGTTGAAAACGTAGTATTTATGCGGGTTACAGCGCAGCCTAAGTCTGTTGTGTAACTTTTGCGCAACTTTACCGTTGTGTGTTTAAGAACTCTTTTCCACGTTAGTTGTTGTGTTTGTTAGATTTTCACGCTTATGGTTACACGTTGCGCGACAAAAGCGAAAACGCTTTCCAGCACTCTGTAGCACAAGTAGAATCAAGCTTTAGAAGAATACTTTTAAGTCTGGCAATGGCTACATACACATTCACACAGCAAGAACCAGTTCAAAAAAACAACAAACTGCTTGGACTTGAAGTAGTCCGCTTCATATCAGCCTTGTCTGTCTTAGTTTGGCATTACCAACATTTTTTTTACATAGCCGACAAACCAACTGACTTTGTTAGAGAGCTACAGCCTTTCTATTCAATGCTCTCCATTTTTTATGACTACGGATTTTATGGCGTTCAAGTTTTTTGGTGTATTAGTGGCTTTATTTTCTTTTGAAAATACAGGGATGCCATTGCTTCAAAAGCCATAACTTATAAAAAATTTTTTGTATTGCGGTTCTCACGCTTATACCCACTTCACTTTGCTACGCTGTTACTCGTTCTCGCTTTACAAACAGTGTATTTCTACCAAAAAGATTACTTTTTTGT
>SCRR01000119.1 GCA_004322085.1 Burkholderiaceae bacterium | reverse complement strand
GCAAGCTGCCGGGTCAGCAGCCCTACCAGGGTGTGGTGCCGCTGTTTGGGGACCGGCACGAGAAACTGGAAAAACTCAGCGAGGTGCTGCAGCATTACATGCTGCAAAGCGAGCAACTCGACACCACACTGGTGCTGGCCGCGAACCACACGGTGGCGGCAGGTTTGCTGATCCAGCGCATGCCGGCCAAAGGGCACGGGAACCTGGCGGGAAGTCATTCCAGCGAAGACGAGATTGGCCGCAACGAAGACTACAACCGCATCGCAACGCTGGCCGCCAGCCTGACCCGCGAGGAGCTGCTGGCTCTGGATGTGGACACGATTTTGCACCGCCTGTTCTGGCAGGAGAAGCTGGTGCGGTTCGAGCCGCGCAGCGGCAGCGATGGCCCGCGCTTCGCCTGTACCTGCAGCCATGAGCGCGTGAGCCGCATGATCCGCGCGCTGGGCCAGGAGGAGGCGGCCAGCATTCTCGCGGAGCGCGGCGAGATCGAGGTGGGCTGCGAATTTTGCGGCAAGCAATACCGGTTCGATGCGATCGATGCGGCGCAGATTTTTACCGCGCAGGAGATCCGGGCGCCCGGCAGTTCAGCGACGCATTGACGCTTATTTGGTGACCTGCACGAAGATTTCGTTGGGCTTGACCATGCCGAGCTCCATGCGCGCTTTTTCTTCCACCATGTCCAGGCCCTGCTTGAGGTCGGCCACCTCGGACGCCAGCCGCTCATTCGCTACCTGTGCCTGCGCATTGGCAAACTTTTGTGCAGCGAGCTTTTCCCGCATCTGCATGACATCGGGAATGCTGCCGCGACCAAACCACAGTTGCGCCTGGAACACGGCGAGCAGTGCGACCAGGATGATCGGAACAATGCGGGCGCCCATGCACGCTTCGGGTCAGCGCAGGTTGTAGAACGCCGCGCGGCCCGGATAGCTGGCGATATCACCGAGGTCTTCCTCGATGCGCAGCAACTGGTTGTACTTGGCCATGCGGTCGGAGCGGCTCAAGCTGCCGGTCTTGATCTGACCCGCGTTGGTACCCACCGCGATGTCGGCAATGGTCGAGTCCTCGGTTTCGCCCGAGCGATGGCTGATCACCGCCGTGTAGCCCGCGCGCTTGGCCATCTCGATCGCGGCGAAGGTCTCGGTCAGCGTGCCGATCTGGTTGATCTTGATCAGGATCGAGTTGGCGATGCCCTTGTCTATGCCTTCCTTGAGGATCTTGGTGTTCGTGACGAACAGGTCGTCGCCCACGATCTGTACCTTTTGGCCCAGGCGTTCGGTCATGTGCTTCCAGCCGTCCCAGTCACCCTCGGACATACCGTCCTCGATGCTGATGATCGGGTATTTGTCGACCCAGGCGGCCAGCATGTTGGTCCACTCTTCGGCCGTCAGTGTGAGACCTTCGCCGGCCAGCACGTACTTGCCGTCCTTGTAGAACTCGCTGGCGGCGCAATCCAGTCCGATGGCGATCTGCTCGCCGGCCACAAAGCCGGCCTTGTCGATGGCATCCAGAATCAGCTGGATGGCCGCTTCGTGATTGGCTACGCTGGGGGCGAAGCCACCTTCGTCTCCGACGGCGGTGCTGATGCCCTTGTCGTTGAGGATCTTTTTGAGTGCGTGGAACACCTCGGCACCGTAGCGCAGCGCTTCGCGAAAGCTCGGCGCTCCGACCGGGATGATCATGAACTCCTGCAGGTCCAGGTTGTTATTGGCGTGTGCGCCGCCGTTGATCACGTTCATCATCGGCACCGGCATCTGCATACTGCCCATGCCGCCAAAGTAGCGGTACAGCGGCAGGCCGGACTCTTCGGCCGCGGCACGCGCCACCGCCATCGAGACCGCCAGCATGGCGTTCGCGCCCAGGCGCGACTTGTTTTCGGTGCCGTCCAGGTCGATCAGGGTCTTGTCGAGGAACGCCTGCTCGGAGGCATCGAGCCCCAGCACGGATTCGGAGATTTCGGTGTTGATGTGCTCCACCGCCTTGAGCACCCCTTTGCCCCCGTAGCGACTCTTGTCGCCGTCGCGCAGCTCGATGGCCTCGCGTGAGCCGGTGGATGCGCCCGAAGGCACTGCCGCGCGGCCCATGGTGCCCGATTCGAGCAGCACGTCGCATTCGACGGTGGGATTGCCGCGGCTGTCGAGAATCTCGCGCCCGACGATGTCAACTATTGCACTCATTCAGTTTTCTTTCAAAAATCAGTCGTTGAATTCGGGGATTACACGCCTTCGACCGCAACCATTCGCATGATCGCAGCGCCCTGGCGTGCCGTTCGGGCTTTGCCGTATTCGGAGGAGTTGTAAAAGGCATGGGCCGCCTCTAGACCGGGAAACTTCAAAATCACCACCCGGTCCGGCTGCCAGTCGCCCTCCAGCACGTCCACCTTGCCACCGCGCGTGCACACCTGCGCGCCGTGTGCCTGCATGGCGGCGCTGGACCATTTTTTATATTCCTCGTACTGCGCCGGATTGGTCACGGTCACGTTGGCGATGATGTAGGCACTGCTCACATTTACACTCCAAAGTCGTTTTCGAGAAAGCCGTTCTTCTTGGCCACGACATCGAGTGCGACCAGCGTTTCCAGCAGCGCCCTCATGTGTTTGAGCGGCACGGCGTTGGGCCCGTCGGAAAGCGCCTTGGCCGGATCCGGGTGGGTCTCCATGAAGACGCCTGCGACGCCCACCGCAATGGCCGCACGCGCCAGCACCGGCACGAACTCGCGCTCGCCGCCCGAGCTCGTGCCCTGGCCACCGGGCAGTTGCACCGAATGAGTGGCGTCGAACACCACCGGCGCGCCGGTCTCGCGCATGATGGACAGGCTGCGCATGTCGCTCACCAGGTTGTTGTAGCCAAAGCTGGCACCGCGTTCGCAGGCCATGAAGTTGTCCTCGACCAGACCTTTTTCCCTGGCGGCAGCGCGCGCCTTGTCGATCACGTTCTTCATGTCGTGCGGTGCCAGGAACTGCCCCTTCTTGATGTTGACCGGCTTGCCCGACTGCGCGACGGCGCGGATGAAGTCGGTCTGGCGGCACAGGAAGGCGGGCGTCTGTAGCACGTCGACCACACTGGCCACCGGCGCGATCTGCGATGCGTCATGAATGTCGGTGAGCACGGGCAGGTGCAACTCGCGCTTGACCTTGGCCAGGATCTCCAGGCCCTTGTCGAGCCCGGGGCCGCGAAAGCTGGCGCCCGATGAGCGATTCGCCTTGTCGAAACTGCTTTTGAAGATGAAGGGAATGCCCAACTCCGTGGTGATTTCCTTCAACGTGCCCGCGGTGTCCATCTGCAACTGCTCGGACTCGATCACGCAGGGGCCGGCGATCAAAAAGAAGCGGTGCTCCAGCCCGGCATCGAAGCCGCACAGTTTCATGCTCAGGCCACCACTTTCAGGTTGGCAACGGCCACCGGGTGGTCGGGCGCGGCCTGGTGGTCGCGGTGCACCATCGCTGCGGCAATGAAGGCATTGAACAGCGGGTGGCCGGCCCACGGCGTGGACCTGAATTCGGGGTGGAATTGCACGCCCATGAACCACGGGTGCACACTTTGCGGCAGCTCGACGATTTCGGTCAGGTGCTCGCGCTGGGTCAAGGCTGAAATCACCAGCCCCGCCTTGCGCAGGGGATCGAGATAGTTCACGTTGGCTTCGTAGCGATGGCGGTGCCGCTCGTTCACCACGTCGCCGTAGATCTGGTGTGCCAGCGTGCCCGGCGCGACGTCGGAGCTTTGCGCGCCCAGGCGCATGGTGCCGCCCAGATCCGAGTGCTCGTCGCGCGTCTTGATTGTGCCGTCCTTGTCTTTCCACTCGGTGATCAAGGCGATGACCGGGGTGGTAGTGCCGGGGTCGAACTCGGTGCTGTTGGCGTCCGTGAGGTGTGCCACGTGGCGCGCAAATTCGATGGTTGCCACCTGCATCCCCAGGCAGATGCCGAGGTACGGCACCTTGTGCTCACGCGCAAAACGGGCAGCGCAGATCTTGCCCTCGATGCCGCGCTTGCCAAAGCCGCCGGGCACCAGCACGGCATCGAATTTGGCGAGCTGGCCAATGTTCTCGGATGTGATGGTCTCCGAATCGATATAGCCGATCTTCACGCGCGCGTGATTGCGCATGCCGGCGTGGCGCAGCGCCTCGATGAGCGACTTGTAGCTGTCCGACAGATCCACGTACTTGCCGACCATCGCAATGTTGACTTCGCTCTGCGGGTGCTCGGTCTCGTACACCAGGTCGTCCCAGCGCTTGAGCTTGGCGGGCGGTGTGTTCAGGCGCAGCCTGTCGCAGATCAGGCCATCAAGCCCTTGCTCGTGCAGCATGCGCGGCACCTTGTAGATGGTGTCGACGTCCCACATCGAGATCACGCCCCACTCGGGCACGTTCGAGAACAGCGAGATCTTGGCGCGCTCCTCGTCGGGGATCGGCCGGTCGGCGCGGCACAGGAGCGCATCGGCCTGGATGCCGATCTCGCGCAGCTTCTGCGCCGTGTGCTGGGTCGGCTTGGTCTTGAGTTCGCCCGCCGCCGCGATCCAGGGCACGTAGCTCAAATGGACGAACGCCGTGTTGTTGGGGCCGAGCTTGAGGCTCATCTGGCGCACGGCCTCCAGGAACGGCAGCGACTCGATGTCGCCGACCGTGCCGCCGATCTCGACGATGGCGACATCGACGTCGGTCGCGGTCGCCCCGCGCATCACGAACTCCTGGATCTCGTTGGTCACATGCGGAATGACCTGCACCGTCTTGCCGAGGTAGTCGCCGCGGCGCTCTTTCTCGAGCACGCTTTTGTAAATCTGGCCGGTGGTGAAGTTGTTGACCTTGCCCATGCGCGTTTCAATGAAACGTTCGTAGTGGCCCAGGTCCAGATCAGTCTCGGCGCCATCATCCGTCACAAATACTTCGCCATGCTGGAACGGTGACATGGTTCCCGGGTCGACATTCAAATAGGGATCGAGCTTGATCAGAGTGACCTTCAGGCCCCGCGATTCCAGGATCGCGGCTAAGGAGGCTGAGGCGATTCCCTTGCCCAGGGAGGACACCACACCGCCTGTGACGAAGACGAATTTGGTCATGTCAGGGTCGGGAGCCGATCCCGAGGAGGTGGTAAAGCGAGATTATAGGCGTCTGCTACATTGCGGCCCATGAACGATCTTGCTGGAAAACACATTGTTTTGGGGCTGTCCGGCGGCATTGCCTGCTACAAGGCGGCCGAATTATGCCGAGCGCTGATCAAGGAAGGCGCGAGCGTGCAGGTCGTGATGACCGAGGCGGCCGGCCAGTTCATCACGCCGGTGACGATGCAGGCGCTGTCCAACCGGCCGGTTTACGCTTCGCAATGGGACGCGCGCGAGCCCAACAACATGGCGCACATCAATCTCTCGCGCGAGGCCGATGCGATTTTGATCGCGCCGTGCAGCGCCGACTTCATCGCCAAACTGCTGCACGGTCGCGCCGATGACCTGTTGAGCCTGCTGTGCCTGGCGCGCCCGATCGCGCAGGTGCCGCTCCTGATCGCTCCCGCGATGAATCGCGAGATGTGGGCGCATCCGGCGACCCAGCGCAATCTGGCACATCTGCAAGCCGACGGCGCGACGCTGCTGGGCGTGGGCAACGGCTTTCAGGCCTGCGGCGAGACCGGCGACGGCCGCATGTTGGAGCCGCAGGAGCTGCTGGAGGACGTGATCGCGTTTTTCCAGCCCAAGCGGCTGGCCGGCCAGCAGGTGCTGGTGACAGCCGGTCCGACCTATGAGGCGATCGACCCGGTGCGCGGCATCACGAATCGCTCCAGCGGCAAGATGGGTTTTGCCATCGCGCGTGCCGCGCGCGAGGCCGGCGCGCAGGTCACGCTGGTGGCCGGGCCGGTCGGTTTGCCGACGCCGCGGGGCGTCACACGCGTGGATGTGAAATCTGCACAAAATATGCTTGAAGCCGTTATGCAGCATGCAGTATCCGCTTCTGTCTTTATAGCGACCGCCGCGGTTGCCGACTGGCGGCCGGCCACTACGGCCGAGCACAAGATCAAGAAGGACGGCACCGGCCAGTGTCCGTCGATGGGCTTTATCGAGAACCCGGACATCCTTGCCACCGTGGCGCAATCGCCGCGTGCTACAGCCGGCGCGTTGTTCTGTGTCGGGTTCGCGGCCGAGAGCCACGACCTGCTGGCGCACGCCACCGCCAAGCGCGTGCGCAAGGGCGTGCCCTTGCTGGTCGGCAACATCGGGCCAGCCACGTTCGGACACGATGACAACGCGCTGCTGCTGGTGGATGAGCGCGGCGCGCGCGAACTGCCGTGCGCCCCCAAGCTCGTGCTCGCTCGCCAATTGATAGCTGACATTGCAGGTCGGATAAGGGTTTCTGCCTGATTTGTTTTAAAAATGAACATCGACCTGAAGATTCTCGATCCGCGCATGACGGATCAGATCCCTGCCTACGCCACGCCCGGCAGCGCCGGCCTGGACCTGCGCGCCTGCCTCGATGCGCCGCTCACACTGGCGCCCAATGCGTGGCAGCTCGTGCCCACCGGCATTGCGATCCATCTGTGCGACCCGAACTTCGCGGCGCTGATCCTGCCGCGCTCGGGCCTGGGCCACAAGCACGGCATCGTGCTCGGCAACCTGGTCGGATTGATCGACAGCGACTATCAGGGCCAGCTGATGGTCAGCGCGTGGAACCGCAGCGGCGTGGCCTTCACCATTGCGCCGATGGAGCGCATCGCGCAACTGGTGATCGTGCCGGTGCTGCAGGCGTGCTTCAACGTGGTGAGCGAATTTCCCGCCAGCGCGCGCGGCGAGGGCGGCTACGGCTCCACCGGCAAGGCCTGAGGACGAGTCTAATCCTGCGGCTGCACCTTGAAAAAGCCGGTGCCGCAGGAGCCGCGCCCGATTTCTTCCTCGGTCGCTTCGCGCACCGACTCGACCTTCAGGCTCAGGCGGATCGCGATGCCCGCCAGCGGATGATTGCCATCGAGCACCACATGCTCGGGGTAGATTTCAGTCACCGTGTAGAGCGCATCCTTCGGTCTCTCAGGGGTGCTGCCGGCGGGCAGCGCGCTGCCCTCGAACGTCATGCCTTCCTCCAACTCGGCCGGGAACAGCTCGCGCGGCTCCAGAAAAATCAGCTTGTCGTTGAATTCGCCAAAGGCCTCTTCGGGCTCCAGGTGCAAATCGAGCCGGGCGCCCGGCTCGTGGCCCTGCAGGGCTTCTTCGATCTTGTGCAGCAGGTCGCTGCCGCCGATCAGAAACTCCACCGGCTCGTCCAGCACGTCCAGTTCCTCGCCCAGCGTGTCCTTGAGCGTCCAGGTCAGAGCGACCACGCACTGTTGAGTAATTTCCATAGGAGAATTGTCGCAGTTATGAACATCACCCAACCCCTCGCGCTGCTCGGCGCACTGAGCCCGCAGCAGTTCATGCGCCGGCACTGGCAGAAAAAGCCCTTGCTGGTGCGCCAGGCAATACCCGGCTTTGAAGCCTTGCTGGACCGCACGGCATTGTTCGCGCTGGCCAGCAGCGACGACGTGGAGTCGCGCCTGGTCGTGCATGGACCGAAGGGCTGGCAGATGCGTGGCGGACCGTTCGCGCGGCGCGCGTTGCCGCCGCTCAAACAGCCCGATTGGACGCTGCTGGTGCAGGGGGTTGACCTGCACGTGCAGGCGGCGGACGACCTGTTGCAGCAATTTCGTTTTGTGCCCGAGGCGCGGCTGGATGATTTGATGGTCAGCTATGCCAGCGACGGTGGCGGCGTCGGCCCGCACTTCGACAGCTATGACGTATTCCTGCTGCAGGCGCAAGGGCGCCGCCACTGGCGCATCGGGTGGCAGAAGGATTTGACGCTGCAAGAGGGCGTCCCGCTCAAGGTGCTGGCCAACTTCGTGCCCGAGCAGGAATTCGTGCTCGATCCGGGCGACATGCTGTACCTGCCGCCGCGCTACGCCCACGATGGCGTGGCCATTGGCGAGTGCATGACGTACTCGATCGGCTTTCGCGCCCCGAGCCGCGCCGAGTTGGCGCGCGAGCTGTTGCAACGCCTGGCGGAGCAGGCCGGGGATGCGGCCGGGCTCGCGCTGTATCGGGATTCCGGGCAACCGGCCGTCGATTCGCCCGGGCGCATCCCTGCAAGGCTGCACGACTTTGCGCAGCGCGTACTGCAGGCTGCGCTGGCCGATCCGCTGGCGCTGCCCCGCGCATTGGGTGAATATCTGACCGAGCCCAAGCCTCACGTCTGGTTTGACGCCGCAACGGCGCCGCGCCGGATGGGGTGCCTTGCGCTCGACCGCCGCACCCGGATGATGTTCGACGACCATCATGTTTTCATCAATGGCGAAAGCTACCATGCAAGTGGACGCGATGCCGCCTTGATGCAGCAATTGGCCGATCGCAGGTGCCTGGCGGCGCACGAGGTGCGGCGGGCGAGCAAAGGTGCCGTGGCACTCCTGGCGTCCTGGTGCGAGGCCGGCTGGTTGCATGAAGACGGCGCAGCGGCGTTGTAACGTTGAAGGAGGTGCTGTCGTGACGACAAGATCCACCCAGGCGACAGATGGCGAGTCGGCGAATGGAGCCACGGCTCAACACGGCAACATGCCCGGACTGCCCGCGGGGCGATTCTCGGGCCGCAGCGAGTTCGCGCAAATCGTGCGCGACGCCCTGGCGGGCGCAGCGCGCGAGGGCTGGCGCGAAATCATCATCAGCGACGCCAGCTTCGAAGACTGGCCATTGGGTGAGCGCGCCGTGGTCGAGTCTCTCCAGGCGTGGTCCAGGGCTGGGCGCAGGCTGGTCGTGCTGGCGCAGCGGTACGACGAGGTCTATCGCCGCCATGCTCGTTTTGTGACCTGGCGCCGCACCTGGGCGCACCTGGTCGAAGCCCATCGTTGCGCAGCGGCCAGTACTGTGGATTTGCCCAGTGCGATCTGGAGCCCGGGATGGGCGCTGCGCCGGCTCGACCCGGAGCGCAGCACGGGTATTTGCGGGTGCGAGGCGGAGCGGCGCTTGCAGATCAGGGAAGCGCTCGACGAATGGCTGCGCAAAAGTACGCCAGGGTTTCCTGCGTCAACCTTGGGGCTGTAACAGGTTTTTTGTGCGGACAAAGTGTTGCTTTTTTCGCACTCGGGTTTTCGATAATTGCAATCCTCAATACTATAATTGAGGCCAGAGATGAAAGAGCTCGAGTGCTTTCCCTCGGTCAATACAGTATTTTGCTGCGCTGACAATTTCCGGAAGTTGTTTTTTCTCCATTTAAGGAATTTTTCAAATGAATAAGTCTCTCGTTCTGGCTGCCGTTATCGCTGCCTCTGCCCTGGTTGCTTGCGGTAAAAAAGACGAGGCTCCGGCCCCGGCTCCCGCCGCTGAAGCGCCCGCTGCTGCTCCCGCACCGGCTGAAGCGCCTGCTGCTGCCCCTGCTGCGGATGCTGCTTCCGCCGCAACTGGCGCCGCGAGCGACGCTGCAGCCGCTCCCGCGGAAGCTCCCGCTTCGGCCCCTGCCGCTGACGACGCGACAAAGAAATAATCGCGTTACCGCGTTACCTGCAAAGCCACCGCAAGGTGGCTTTTTTTTGCGACCAGCGCAGATTCGCAGCGGTGACCGTTGAACGCCGCGCCTACACGTCGACCCAAGGGGTGCCTTCGGCCGCATGGGCAACGTCGATCTCGGGCGCCGCACGCCCCAGCGCTGCCGCCAATGCACTGCGCACAAGTTCCGGCCGATTGTTTCGCTCGCTCAGATGCGCTGCCACGACACGATGCAGCCCCGCGTGTCGTACCGCCAATGCAATGGCCGCGGCGTCGGCATTGGCCAGATGGCCGTGCGGGCCTGCGACGCGCTTCTTGAGAAAAGCAGGGTAGCCCGAAGCCGCCAGCAGATCGGGATCATGGTTGCATTCGAGCAGCAGCGCCTGGCAGTGCTCCAGATGCGTGAGCACGTGCGCGGTGGAATGGCCCAGATCAGTCAAGATGCCGAGCCTCGACGCCCCGTCCCAGCAGGTTAGCTGCAGCGGTTCCCGGGCATCGTGGGGCACGGTGAATGGCATGATCCGCAGTTCACCGATGTCCACTGCCTGCGCATCACGCGCCGTGTTGAACAGTCCCTCGAAGTCGCACGGACCGAGGGCCGCATGGGTGCCCTGGCTCATCCATACCGGGATCCGCTCACGCAGCGCCAGCTGCCGCGCACAGCCAATGTGGTCGCCATGTTCGTGGGTGATGAAGACGGCGTCGAGCTGGCTGGCCCTCAGCCCGGCGCGGCCGAGCCGGGCGTCCAGTTGCTTCAGCCCGAAGCCGCAGTCGATCAACAGGCGCGTTACCTGAGCGCCGCTGCGCGCCTCAACCACTGTGGCGTTGCCTGAGCTGCCGCTGCCCAGACTCCTGAATCTCAGCATGCCACGGGCAGGCTACTTGAGGTCGTCGGCGATGACCTTGACGATACGCTGGGCGTTGGCCGAAGTGTCAGGCGCGCCGCTCGCATCAAGCACCGACACGGTGGTCGCGTTGCCCTGGCTTTGCAGCGCAATGTGGTATTGCAGCGGTGGGGTGGCTGCCTTCGATCCGCTGAACAGCTTGCTGAAGAAACCCGGCTCCTTGTTGTCGGTGGTTGGGTCCACATAACGCACAAAGTACAGTCCCTTGCTGCGGTCACGGTCTTCCACGGTGAAACCGGTGCGGTCCAGTGTCAGGCCGACACGGCGCCATGCGCGCTCGAAGTCCTCGTCCATCTGTACCACGGGGTGGTTGTTCAGCGTTGTCATGCGCGCCGTTGGTTTGACCACGGCGGCGCTCGCCATCAGAGTCTTGGCCTGCTCTTTCGATGCGCCCAATTTCAGCATCAGGCGGCTCAGGAATTCGGCCTCGAGTCCATGGTCGGGTGATGTGGGTTCCCAGGTGGTGTGGGTCTTCATCTGGTCCGTGTAGACCTCTTTCATGCCCTGGTGGGTGATGAAGATGTCGGTCCCGCCCTGGCCGTCGCGCTGCAGCCGGGTGCGAAACTTGTCCCGTGTGCCCGTGTCATAGGCCTGATCGAACACCTTGCCAATGGTTCTGCGGATGATGTCTTGAGGTATCTTGGCGCGGTTTTCCGCCCAGTCGGTTTGCATGACGCCGAGCTTGCGATCGTCCTGCGTCAGCAAAAAGCCGTTTTCCTGCCAGAAGTCACGCACCGGGCCCCAGAGCTGGTCGGCCGGGCGGTCCACCACCAGCCAGTAATCGTTGCCATCGCGCTCAAGGTGCATGTCGTCCAGTTTCGAGACCGCCGTGGCAGGCTCTGCAGGCGTGGCCGCCTGTGCGCTCTGGTAGCCACTGGCCGTGACGGGGCCACCAGGCACGACGTAGCGGGTGGTGGGGGCCAACTGTGTCAAATCGGGGGGCACATCGAGGCCGGCCCCTTTGCTGGCACTCTTGTAGTCGATCTTGTCACCCTGGAGCACCGTGCAGGCGCCCAGGGTCAGCACGAGGCCGAGCAACGTCAGTCTTGCAAGTTGATTCACGTGGGATTCCATTTGATTGTTGCAGCGGTCAGAGCAGGCCAGCCGCGTGCAGGGCGTTCTCGACCACGATTTCGTTGGCCAGGGCGATGGGCGTCATGGGTAGTCGCATGGTGCCGCCGCACAGCCCCATGCGGGCCATCGCCCACTTCAGGGGCATCGGATTGGCTTCCACAAACAGGTTCCTGTGCAGGGGCATCAGCTTGAACTGGATTTCCATGGCACGGTGCGCGTCACCCGCGAGCGCCGCTACGCACAGCTCGTGCATCAGGCGCGGCGCGATGTTCGCCGTGACGCTGACGTTGCCCTGACCCCCACACAGCATCAGCGCGACCGCCGTGGGGTCATCGCCCGAATACACGGAAAAGCCCTTGGGTACGCTTCGGATCAGCCACTGGGCGCGCTCGATGTCGCCCGTGGCCTCCTTGATGCCGATGATGCCCGGCACCTGCGCCAGACGCAGCACGGTGTCGTGCGTCATGTCGGCAACCGAACGGCCGGGCACGTTGTACAACACCATGGGCAGGTCCACGGCTTCAGCGATCGCCGTGAAGTGGCGGTACTGACCCTCCTGACCCGGCTTGTTGTAGTAGGGCACGACCTGCAGGTGGCAGTCGGCGCCGACCTCCTTGGCGAAGCGCGTGAGTTCAATGGCTTCGGCGGTGGAGTTGGCGCCGCAGCCCGCCATGATCGGCACGCGGCCCTTGGCCTGCTCGACCGAGACGCGAATGATTTCGCAATGTTCCTGCACGTTGACCGTGGGCGACTCGCCGGTGGTGCCGACCACGCCAATGCAGTCGGTACCTTCGGCGATGTGCCAGTCGATCAGTTTGCGCAGTGTGGGGTAATCCACGCTGCCATCTTCGTGCATCGGAGTCACGATCGCCACGATGCTGCCGGTAATGGGTGTCATGTCCGCACTTTGAAACGGTAAACCAGCATTCTAACTAGAGCGGGTAGCGTGCCGGGAGTTCCTGTGCACGCTCGCGCACGGCTGCGATGCGCTGCACGAAACGCTCCGGGCCCTGCAGGAAACCATCCTCGAACGCCACTACGCGCAGGCCCTGGCAGGCGCGCAGCAGCTCGCCGGGCTGCAGCAGGAAGTCGGGCCGCGCCGGCTTGCCCACGGTTTCGTTGCCGGCGGCAAAGGTCTCGTACAGCAGCACGCCACCACTTGCCACGCTCGCCACGATGGCGGGCAGCAGCGGGCGCCATAGGTAATTGGTGACGACGACGGCATCGAACGTGCGGACTTGCGCACCGATCGACAACGGCCAAGGTCCGCCTTCAAGATCCGCCAGTACTGTCTCGGCGTGCCCCGTTGTCACCAGGTCGGCGATTGATTCGATGGCGGCTTGCGACCGGTCCACCCCCACGACCGGATGATTTCGCTGCGCAAACCAGCGCAGGTGACGGCCCTGGCCACAGGCCACATCCAGTACCGTGCCGTGCGCGGGCACCAAGTGTGCCCAGCGCTCGATCCACGCCGAGGGTGAGTCGCTGCCGTGCGGGTCGTGAGGTCTTTCAATGGGGCCTGGCATTATCTTTGAGCGCCGCGAGCGCCATGTTTTCCACCATGGCGGGCGCCAGCAGTTTCAGCAAACGCCCGATTTTGCTACGCCGGCCCATGACCACCTCACGCCGGCGCCGTTGCATGCCCTCGATGATCAGGCGGGCGCATTCTTCCACGCTCATGGCGCCGTCCTCTCTCAGCCCGCTGGCGCCGGCCGCCACGCCCGCGGCGTTGTAGCCGCGGTAGCGCGTCTGCGTGGCGACCACGCCCGGGTAGGCAATGGTGACGCTGACCCCAGCGATCTTGAGTTCGGCGCGCAGGGCTTCGAAAAATCCGGTCACGGCAAATTTGCTCGCGCTGTAGGCATTGCGTCCCGGCACGCCGATCAGCCCGGCCAGCGAGGACACCGCGACGATGCTGCCGCG
>SCRR01000118.1 GCA_004322085.1 Burkholderiaceae bacterium | reverse complement strand
CGCCACGTCGAACGCCCAGCAGTTGTTCAGCGCCTGCGTCTCTTATGGCGGCGCGGCCTGGGACCACTCTGGCATGGTGCGCGCGCTGGAGAAGTTGTCCAACTTTGAAATTGGTCAGAAGCCCGCCTGAATCGACCCCACGGGTCGCGCCTCGAGGAGTCTGAACATGCCCCAAGAAACTCCACGGGTCCTGTTGCGCAGGTTGTTCGACGCGGCCGTTGCCAGCGCGCAGCCGGCGCTGTGCATTCCACCGTATATGCCTTCGCCCGACGAGATCGGCACAGGCCGTTTGATTGTCATTGGCGCGGGCAAGGCCTCTGCCGCGATGGCCCGCGCCGTCGAGGATCATTGGCGCGGACCACTATCAGGGCTGGTGGTCACGCGCTACGGTTACGCGGTGCCGTGCGAGCGCATCGAGATCGTCGAGGCCGCTCATCCGGTGCCTGATGCAGCGGGCCTGGCTGCCGCAGAGCGAATGCTCCAGCTCGTGCAAGGACTACAACCGCAGGATCTGGTGTTGTGCCTGATCTCGGGCGGCGGCTCCTCCCTGCTGCCTCTGCCCGCGCCCGGTCTGACGCTGGATCACAAGCAGGAGGTGAATCGCGAACTGCTCAAGTCGGGTGCCACCATCAGCGAGATGAACTGCGTGCGGCGCCACCTCTCGGCGATCAAGGGCGGGCGTCTCGCGGCAGCCTGTCATCCGGCGCGCGTTCTGACCCTGCTGCTGTCGGACGTGCCGGGGGATAATCCGATCGACATTGCCTCCGGCCCCACCGTGGCCGATCCGACCACTTGCGAGGATGCGCTGGCCATTATTCGCCGCTATGGCATCCAGGTGCCGCCTGCGGTGCGTGAGGTGCTGGAGAGCGGCCGCGGCGAGTCCGTCAAGCCCGGCGATTCGCGACTGGCGCGCGCCAGTGTGCGCATGATCGCCACACCGCAGATGGCGCTGGAGGCGGCGGCCGCTGTGGCGCGCAAGGCCGGCTATACGCCCTGCATTCTGGGTGATGCGCTGGAAGGCGAAGCCCGCGAGGTGGGCAAGGTACTGGCCAGCATCGCATTGCAGGTGGCCGAGCGCAACCAGCCGCTGCCGGCGCCCTGTGTGCTGCTCTCGGGCGGCGAGACCACCGTGACCGTCCACGGCAACGGACGCGGCGGGCGCAATGTGGAATGCCTGCTGTCGATTGGCATTGCCCTCAATGGCCACCCGCGCATCCACGGGCTGGCGGGCGACACCGATGGGGTGGATGGCCAGGAAGAGATCGCCGGCGCCTACCTGGCGCCCGACTCGCTGGCGCACGCCTGGGCCCTGGGCATCAAGCCACGGGACTCTCTGGCCAATAACGATGGCCACGGCTTCTTCGAAGCGTTGGGGGACTCGGTCATCACCGGCCCCACGCTAACCAACGTCAATGACTTCCGCGCCCTCCTCATCGAGGCGCCCAACAAGAACTGAAAATCATGCGCAGAACCCGCAACGCCAAAATCGTCGCCACCCTTGGTCCCTCAAGTTCGGACAAGGACGTCGTGCGGCGCTTGTTCGTCGCCGGTGTTGATGTCTTCCGGCTGAACTTCAGTCACGGCAGCGCAGACGACCATCGCGCCCGCTTTGTGATGCTGCGTGAGCTGGAAAAGGAAATGGGGCGCCCGATCGGGATTCTGGCCGACCTGCAGGGTCCCAAACTCCGGGTGGGAACCTTCGTTGAAGGGTTCGTGACGTTGAAGCAGGGTCAAGCCTTCCGGCTCGACCTCGACCCGGCACCGGGCGACGCCAAACGTGCCTCCCTGCCTCACCCGGAGATCTTCGCGGCGCTGGTGTCGGGCGCCGAGCTATTGCTGGACGACGGCAAGTTGCGCCTGGTGGTCGAGCACTGCGGTGCAGACTTTGCCGAGACGCGGGTCGCGGTGGGTGGCAAGTTGTCCGAGCGCAAGGGCGTCAATGTGCCTGGGGTCGTGTTGCCCATCACAGCACTCACAAGTAAGGATCACCGTGACATGGCGCTGGCGCTGGAACTTGGCGCGGACTGGATCGCGCTCTCCTTTGTGCAGCGACCCGAAGACGTGACGGAGGCCCGCGCGATCATCGGCACTCGCGCAGCCATCATCACCAAGCTTGAAAAGCCCGCCGCTGTCGACCAGCTTGACGCCATCGTGGCGGTATCAGACGCGGTCATGGTGGCGCGAGGCGATCTCGGCGTCGAATTGCCCGCGGAACGCGTGCCCGCCATTCAAAAGCGCATCGTGGGCTGTTGCCGGCGCCTTGGCAAGCCCGTTGTCGTGGCCACACAGATGCTGGAGTCGATGATTGAAAGCCCCGTACCAACGCGCGCCGAGGCATCCGACGTGGCAACTGCAATTTACGACGGCGCAGATGCGGTGATGCTGTCGGCCGAGTCGGCCTCGGGCAAACATCCGGTTGAAGCGGTGGACATGATGCATCGGATCATCGGGCAGGTCGAGTCCGATCCGCTATATCGCCAGTTGATCAACGCGTCACACGCGTCCGCTCAGCCAGGCTGTGACGTTGCCGAGGCGGTGTGCTGCGCCATGCGAAGCACGGTAGCGCTGCTGCGCGCGGCCACCATCGTCTGCTACACCAGTTCCGGCCACACCAGCCTGCGCGCCGCGCGCGAACGGCCGCAGTCGCCAATCCTGAGCCTGACGCCGAATCTGGCTGCCGCGCGCCAGTTATCAATGGTCTGGGGCGTGCATTCGGTACACAGCCGGGACGTGACCGACGTCAATCAGATGGCCGAAGTGGCATGCGAAGTGGCAAAACGCGAGCGCTTCGCCGAACCCGGTCAGTTCATCGTTGCCATCGCCGGGATGCCGTTTGGCACACCGGGCACGACCAACCTGATGCGCATCGCCACCGTGTGAACGAGGCAGCCACCCCGACACGCAGCCTGAGCCTGTTGACGCTGGCTATAAAGACTGACACCACGCTCCAAGGAGAATCCCATGCCCACGATTCACGTTGAACTCTTTGAAGGGCGCACGCTCGACCAAAAACGCGCTTTCGTACAGGCGGTGACGGAGGCGACCGTCCGGACCCTTGGCGGCGCTCCGGAGAGTGTCGACATCCTCTTTCATGACATCAAGAAACACGACTGGGCTACCGGCGGAGTGCTGTGGAGCGATGCCGCACCGGCAACGCCATAGCAGTCGACGCTTCGCAGGGTTCGCGGACAGGGCAGACGCGAATTGATGGCTCGCCGGCAAGGCTTGTCTACTCTTTGCCGCGCAAGCGGCTTTTGCTTCCGGATTTGTTGCGGATTTACCAGTTGAGACGCGGAAGTTGGGGTTAGCTCTCCACGCATTTCACTTCACAACTGGTATATTGCGTTGCAACATATAACGAAAGTAGACGCTTGCCATGATGTACCAGATCTACGAATCGCAGCGCTCCTTGATGGAGCCTTTTTCGGACTTTGCACAGGCCGCAGCCAAGATGTACGGCAACCCGCTGACGCCATTGGGCCAAACCCCCTTTGCGCAACGGCTCTCGGCCGGATTCAGTTTGCTGTACCGGCTGGGCAAGGACTACGAAAAACCCGCATTCGGCCTCCAAACCGTCATGGTGGACGGCGTTGAAGTTGCCCTGCATGAACGCGTCGAAATCGACAAACCGTTTTGCGAGTTGCGTCGCTTCAAGCGGTTCACCGACGACCCGGACACACTGACCACGCTCAAAGGCCAGCCAGCCGTGTTGATCGTGGCTCCCCTGTCGGGCCACCACGCCACGCTGCTGCGCGACACCGTCAAGACCATGCTGAGGGACCATAAGGTCTACATTACCGACTGGAAAAATGCCCGCCTGGTGCCGCTGTCCGAAGGCGAGTTCCACCTCGACGACTATGTCAACTATGTGCAGGAGTTTATTCGCCACCTGCAGACGCGCTATGGCAACTGCCACGTCGTCAGTGTCTGCCAACCCACGGTGCCAGTACTGGCTGCCGTCTCCTTGATGGCCAGCCGTGGCGAAACCACGCCCCTGACCATGACCATGATGGGCGGCCCCATTGACGCGCGAAAGATGCCCACCTCGGTGAACAACCTGGCGACCAACAAGAGTCTCGACTGGTTCAAGAACAACGTGATTTATCACGTACCCAGCAATTACCCGGGTGCGGGACGGCGCGTCTATCCCGGGTTTTTGCAGCACACCGGCTTTGTCGCAATGAACCCGAGCAATCACGCCAAGAGCCACTACGACTATTTCAATGATCTGCTCAAGGGCAATGATGTCAGCACCGAAGCGCATCGCAAGTTCTACGACGAGTACAACGCCGTGCTCGATATGGACGCCGACTATTACCTCGAGACCATCCGGGTGGTGTTTCAGGATTTCTGCCTTGTCAACGGTACCTGGGACGTGAAAGGCGTTAATGGCAAAACCGAGCAGGTGCGGCCGCAGGACATCAAGACCACGGCACTGTTGACGGTTGAAGGCGAGCTGGACGACATTTCCGGCCTGGGCCAGACCCAGGCGGCCCTCGGCATCTGCAGCGGCGTATCCGCATCCCGAAAGGAGCACCTGATGGCCAAAGGCGCCGGCCATTACGGCATCTTCAGTGGCCGGCGGTGGCGTGAGGTGGTGTATCCCGTCGTCAAACGCTTTATTTCCGAGTATGGCGCCCCCGCAGCCGCCACCAAAACTGAAACCGTCACGGCAAAGCCCGCAACACGGATCCCGGCCCACGCGGCCGAAAAAGTCAAGGCTGGCGCGAGCAAGACCGTCAGGGTTGCCCGCAAGCGGGCCGTCAAAGCGTAAACCGGCAACAAGGTTACGCTCAGGAAATAGGGTCCCCTGTGGATGCGCTTGCTGCCCGCATTGACGCTGTCCTTCCTCAAACCCAGTGCACGCGTTGCGGCTACCCGGATTGCGCTGGCTATGCGCAGGCGGTTGCTTCGGGCGCCGCCGCCATTAACCAGTGCCCACCGGGCGGGGTCGAGGGCATCGCCCGCCTTGCACGCGCCACAGGCTTACCCACACTCCCGCTGAATCCGGCCAACGGGGTCGAAGGCGCGCGCGGCGTCGCCGTGATCGACGAGGACTGGTGCATTGGATGCACCCTTTGCATTGCAGCGTGTCCTACTGATGCCATCCTCGGCAGCAACAAGCTGATGCATACCGTGATCGAGCCCTGCTGCACCGGCTGCGAACTGTGCGTCCCCGCTTGTCCGGTCGACTGCATCAGCATGGAGAACGTGACGCACGAGCTGACCGGCTGGGCCGCCTGGTCGCAGAGCCAGGCTGATGAGGCACGCCATCGCTATGAATTCAGTAGCGATAGGCGATTTCGGGAAAAGGGCGAGAACGACAAAAGGCTTGAAAAACAGGCCAACGCCAAGCTCGTCGACCTGCCCGCGCATTCCCAAATCACTGACCCGGATGCCCTCGTCCGCAAGCGCGCCGCGATCGAAGCGGCACTGGCCCGCGCCCGTGCGCGACGCGGCAATGCATCGGGCAACCGCTAACGCAGCGCCGCATTCAGGCCGGCCAGCGCCTCGGCGCCCGGACACAGGTCCGCGCACTCCAGCGCATTGAGAGGCTTGGCGCTGGTATTGAGCGCCTGGTGCAGATCGCTGGCATCCGGGTCCACGTACAGCAAACCCGTCACCACCTCGCCGCGCGTCTGATGCATCTGCACCAGATTCATCGCAGACAACCGGTCGGTCGGGTCGTAGCTCTCTTGCAGCTTGCGCAGGCGCAGCACCGTGCCGTCGTGCTGCGGTACCTCGACCAGCTCGCCGGGGGCATAGTCGGTGGTGATTTCGCTGCGCGGCGTGATGAAGTCGATGCGGCTCACGGCCTCGTTGTGCTCACGCACATAGTCGTAGCTCTTGGTGCTGCCGGCGTGGTTGTTGAACGCCACGCAGGGGCTGACAACGTCGATGAAGGCCGCGCCGCCATGGCCGATGGCACCCTTGATCAACGGCACCAGCTGTGTCTTGTCGCCCGAAAAACTGCGTGCCACGTAGCTGGCGCCGAGCTGCAGCGCCATGCCGATCAAATCAACGGGGCTGTCGCGGTTGATCACGCCCTTCTTGCTCTTGCTGCCGCGGTCGGCCGTGGCCGAGAACTGGCCCTTGGTGAGACCGTAGACGCCGTTGTTCTCCACAATGTAGACCATGTTGACACCGCGCCGCATCGCGTGGGCGAACTGGCCCAGGCCGATCGAGGCCGAGTCGCCGTCGCCCGAGACGCCCAGGTACAGCAGATCGCGGTTGGCCAGGTTGGCGCCGGTCAGCACCGACGGCATGCGCCCGTGCACCGAGTTGAAGCCGTGCGAGGCACCCAGGAAATAATCCGGCGTCTTGGAGCTGCAGCCGATACCCGAGAGCTTGGCCACGCGGTGCGGCTCGATGTCGAGCTCCCAGCAGGCCTGGATGATGGCCGCCGAGATCGAGTCGTGGCCGCAGCCCGCACACAGCGTGGAGATCTTGCCTTCGTAGTCGCGCCGGGTATAGCCGACCTTGTTGGCCTGCAACGCCGGGTGGTGCATGCGGGGTTTGGCGAGGTAGGTCATACGGCTTGCTCCTGCGCGGTATTGCGACTCTTGCGCCTGGAGGTGCTGGCGTCGGCATGTACGTGATCGGTGATGGCCTGAGCGATGAAGCGCGCCGTGATCGGCGTGCCGTCGAAATGCAGCACGCGCACCAGCCGCGACGGGTCCACCTCCAGTTCATTCACCAGCAGGTGGCGCATCTGCGCATCACGGTTCTGCTCGACCACAAACACCTCCTCGTGGTTGTCCAGGAACTGGGCGACGCTCTGGGGGAACGGAAAGGCGCGCAGGCGCAACGCGTCCAGGTGGATGCCCGCCTGCTCAAGCGTATCCAGTGCCTCGTTCATGGCCTGCGAGGTGGAGCCAAAGTAGATGACGCCCAGGCGCGTCTTGCGCGCCGCGTTGCGCAGCACGGGTTGCGGTACCACCTTGGCGGCGGTCTCGAACTTCTTGAGCAGTCGCTGCACGTTGTAGACGTAATCGGCCCCACGCTCGGAGTAACGGGCGTACGGGTCGCGCGTGGTGCCGCGCGTGAAATAGCTGCCCCGCGTGGGGTGCGTGCCGGGCAGCGTGCGCCAGGGGATGCCGTCGCCGTCCACGTCCTTGTAGCGACCGAAATCCTTGCCCGCCTCCAGCTCTTCGGCCGTCATCACCTTGCCGCGGTCGTACTGGCGCGCATCGTCCCACTCGAACGGCTCGCACAGGCGCTGGTTCATGCCGATGTCCAGGTCGGTCATCAGGAACACCGGCGTCTGCAGCCGGTCGGCCAGATCCAGCGCGGCGGCGGCATGCTCGAAGCATTCATGCGGATCTTCGGGAAACAACAGCACATGCTTGGTGTCGCCGTGCGAGGCATAGGCGCAGGACAACAGATCGGCCTGCTGCGTGCGCGTGGGCATGCCGGTAGACGGGCCGCCGCGCTGCACGTTAATGATGGTGACCGGAATCTCGGCAAAGTAGGCCAGCCCGATGAACTCGGTCATCAGCGACACGCCCGGCCCCGAGGTGGCCGTGAAGGCGCGCGCGCCGTTCCATCCGGCACCCACCACCATGCCAATGGAGGCGATCTCGTCTTCAGCCTGCACGATCGCAAATTTGTTCATGCCGGTGGATGGCTCGACACGCAGCTTGCTGCAATACTTTTGGAACGCCTCGGCCACCGATGACGATGGCGTGATCGGGTACCAGGCCGCCACCGTGGCGCCGCCGTATACGCAGCCCAGCGCCGCGGCGCTGTTGCCGTCGACGAAGATGCGGTTGCCGACCTTTTTGGAAGAGCGCACCTGCAGCCCGATCGGGTCCAGGTGGTCGCGCGCAAACTCGCGCCCCGCATTCAGCGCGCGCACATTGGACTCCAGCAGCCGCTCCTTGCCGCGGTATTGCTCTGAGAACAGTCTCTCGATGACCTGCGCTTTCATGCCGAGCAGCATGGAGAGCGCCCCCACATACAGGATGTTCTTGAACAGCTGGCGCTGGCGCGCGTCCTCGTAGGTGGCGTTGCAGATGGCCGTGAGCGGCATGCCGATCACGTGCAGATCCTCGCGAAAGCTCGAAGGCGGCAGCGCCCTTGTGCTGTCGTAGAACAGGTAGCCTCCGGGGTCGACCTCGGCCACGTCGGTGTCCCAGGTCTGAGGGTTCATCGCCACCATCATGTCGACGCCGCCGCGCCGGCCCAGATAGCCCTGTTCGCAGACGCGCGCCTCGTACCAGGTGGGCAGGCCCTGGATGTTGCTGGGAAAGATGTTGCGCGGACTGACCGGCACGCCCATGCGCAAAATGGCCTTGGCGAACAGCTCGTTGGCCGAGGCCGAACCCGAGCCGTTGACGTTGGCGAACTTGACGACGAAGTCGTTCACCGATTCGATGCGCTTCATGCCCTGGCCTCCATGCGCGACGCCCCGACCCGGGCGCTCTTGCGGTCACGCGCGCCCTCGCCCGCGTAGGTTTCCATGAACAGGTATTTCTGCATGTCCCAGGC
>SCRR01000117.1 GCA_004322085.1 Burkholderiaceae bacterium | reverse complement strand
TCAGTGGAACTGCTCTTCCTCTGTGGAGCCGGTCAGCGCCGTCACGCTGGACTTGCCGCCCTGGATCGTGGTGGTCACGTCGTCGAAGTAGCCGGTGCCCACTTCCTGCTGGTGCGACACGAAGGTGTAGCCGCGCTCGCGGGCAGCGAATTCGGGCTCCTGCACCTTCTCGATGTAGGCCGTCATGCCGCGCGCCACATAGTCCTGGGCCAGGTCGAACATGTTGAACCACATGTTGTGGATGCCGGCCAGGGTGATGAACTGGTACTTGTAGCCCATCGCGCCGAGTTCCTTCTGGAATTTGGCAATGGTTGCGTCGTCCAGGTTCTTCTTCCAGTTGAACGACGGCGAGCAGTTGTAGGCCAGCATCTTGCCGGGGTACACCTTGTGCACGGCGTCGGCGAACTTTTTCGCAAACGCGAGGTCGGGCGTGCCGGTTTCGGCCCACACCAGATCGGCGTACCCGGCATAGGCAATCGCGCGCGAAATCGCCTGGTCGATGCCCTTGCGGGTTCTGTAGAAGCCTTCGGCCGTGCGCTCACCCGTGAGGAAGGGTTTGTCGTTCTCGTCGTAATCGCTGGTCAGCAGATCGGCCGCTTCGGCATCGGTGCGCGCGATCACCAGGGTCGGTACGCCGCTCACATCGGCCGCCATGCGCGCGGCGATCAGTTTTTGCACTGCCTCCGCGGTGGGCACCAGCACCTTGCCACCCATGTGGCCGCACTTCTTCACCGAGGCCAGCTGGTCTTCGAAGTGAACGCCGGCGGCGCCCGCCTTGATCATGGCCTTCATCAGTTCAAAGGCATTCAGCACGCCACCGAAACCGGCTTCGGCATCGGCCACGATGGGCGCGAAGTTGTCGATGTAGCCCTTGTCGCCAGCGTCGATGCCCTTGGAATGCTGGATTTCGTCGGCGCGGCGGAAGGTGTTGTTGATGCGCTCGACCACGGTCGGCACCGAGTCCACCGGGTACAGCGACTGGTCCGGGTACATCGCCGCATAGGAGTTGTTGTCGGCGGCTACTTGCCAGCCCGACAGGTAGATGGCCTTGATGCCGGCCTTGACCTGCTGCATCGCCTGGCCGCCGGTGAGGGCGCCAAGACAGTTGACGTAGGCCTCGGTGTTCACCAGATCCCACAGCTTTTCGGCACCGCGGCGCGCCAGTGTGTGCTCGATCGGGAACGAGCCGCGCAGGCGCACCACTTCGGCGGCGCTGTAGCCGCGCTTGATGCCTTTCCAGCGCGGGTTGGTGGCCCAGTCTTTTTCCAGGGCGGCAGCTTGCTGTTCGCGGCTCAGTTGTTCGGTCAGGGATTGCGGCATGGATCTCTCCGTTGGTTGATTGAAAAGGTGGCGTCACCGGTACCGTCGCGGTTCGATGTCGGTGCCCTGATTCTAGGTCTTATACAAGACTAAATTTACTCTTATGTCTTATAGAAGATATAAATTTATAGTGAATAAAATCAACAACTTGTAAATCATATTTCACAATATAATATTCAAATTCTCATATTGAGAAATAATTCTGCACCGCACCAATCCCAAATTTCATGCTTTGAAAATGGATTCTCAAAATATGGAATGTCGTGCAGGACGAAAGCTGGCCCTGTCATCTTTGACCCGATCACGCTGCGGATATCGTCATGCAGCCCAACGCCGCCGCTGGGACGATAGCTCTCGGGCATGATGCGAAGCATTCGCGTGATGTGAAGTCCCAAGCCCTTGCACCCAGCCCATCGCCCACCCCACCGCGCCCTCGCCTTCGGCTGCCTTGCACTGAGCATGTCGCTGGTAGGCAGTTATGTTGCCCTGTCCAAGCCGCTGGTTGCGGCGCTTCCGGTGTTTCTGCTGGGCTGGCTGCGCTTTGGCATTGGCGCGCTGGCCATGCCGCACTGGCTGAAGAAGCCGACGCACGAGCCGCCCTTCACCGCGCAGACGCGCAGGCTGGTGTTCCTGGAGTCATTCCTTGGCAACTTCATGTTCACCATCTGCATGCTGTATGGCGTGAGCATGACCAGCGCCGTGTCGGCCGGCGTCATCATGGCGTCGATCCCGGCCGCCGTGGCGCTCATGAGTTGGGCCTTCCTGCGCGAGCACATCAGCCCGCGCGTGTGGGCAGCCGTGGCCTGCGCCGCGCTCGGCATCGGCTTGCTCGCACTATCAAAG
>SCRR01000116.1 GCA_004322085.1 Burkholderiaceae bacterium | reverse complement strand
ATTTGAATGATGACGGACTACAATTCGCCGCTATGGCAACGAACCCCGCAGTCAATCCCCCAGCCTACTCGGAAGGCTCAATTCGCGTGCTCAAGGGCCTGGAGCCCGTCAAGCAGCGCCCGGGCATGTACACCCGCACCGACAATCCGCTCCACGTGATCCAGGAGGTGCTCGACAACTCGGCCGACGAGGCGCTGGCCGGGCACGGCAAGAAGATCCGGGTCACGCTGCACGCGGATGGCTCGGTCAGCGTCGAGGACGACGGCCGTGGCATCCCGTTCGGTCTGCACCCCGAAGAGAAGGCGCCGGTGATCGAACTGGTGTTCACCCGGCTGCATGCGGGCGGCAAGTTCGACAAGGGTGCCGGCGGCGCCTACAGCTTTTCCGGCGGCCTGCATGGCGTGGGCGTTTCCGTGACGAATGCGCTGGCCAAGCGGCTGGAGGCTACCTCCTGGCGCGGGGGCAAGGTGGCGCGTGTGGTGTTTGCCGGGGGTGACGTGATCGAGCCCCTGGTGCTGCGCAAGGCCAGTGAGGGCGACCGCAAAGCTGGCACCAGCGTTCGCGTCTGGCCCGATGCCCAATATTTCGAAACCGCCGCGCTGCCCATGCACGAGTTGGCGCACCTGCTGCGCAGCAAGGCCGTGTTGATGCCAGGCGTGACCGTGACGCTCACAAACGAGAAGACGGGCGAAGTCCAGACCTGGCTCTACAAGGGTGGCCTGCGCGACTACCTGATACAGGAGCTCAGCGCCGACCCGGTGATCCCGCTGTTCGAGGGCGAGGGTTTCGCCGACGCAGCGCACGACAGTTTTGCCGAAGGCGAGGGCGCGCAGTGGTGTGTAGCCTTCACCGAGGACGGCCAGCCGGTGCGCGAGAGCTACGTCAACCTGATCCCCACCAAGGCCGGTGGTACGCACGAGAGCGGCCTGCGCGACGGCCTGTTCAACGCCGTCAAGAGCTTCATCGAGCTGCACAGCCTTTTACCGAAGGGCGTCAAGCTGCTGCCCGAGGACGTATTCGCGCGCGCCAGCTACGTGCTTAGCGCCAAGGTGCTGGACCCGCAGTTTCAAGGCCAGATCAAGGAGCGGCTCAATTCGCGCGACGCGGTGCGGCTGGTCTCGAGCTTCGTGCGCCCGGCTTTGGAACTGTGGCTGAACGAGCATGTCGACTACGGCAAGAAGCTGGCCGAACTGGCTATTCGCGCCGCGCAAACGCGCCAGAAGGCCGGCCAGAAGGTGGAAAAGCGCAAAGGCTCGGGCGTGGCCGTGCTGCCGGGCAAGCTGACCGACTGCGAGAGCCGCGACTTGGCCTACAACGAGGTGTTCCTGGTCGAGGGCGATTCGGCCGGCGGCAGTGCCAAGATGGGGCGCGACAAGGAGAACCAGGCCATCCTGCCGCTGCGCGGCAAGGTGCTCAACACCTGGGAGGTGGAGCGCGACCGCCTGTTTGCGAACACCGAAATCCACGACATCGCGGTGGCGATCGGCGTGGACCCGCACGGCCCCGCCGACACGCCCGATCTCTCGGGCCTGCGGTACGGCAAGATCTGCATCCTGAGTGACGCCGATGTGGATGGCTCGCACATCCAGGTGCTGCTGCTCACGCTGTTTTTCCGGCACTTCCCCAAGCTGATCGAAACCGGCCACGTGTTCGTGGCGCGCCCGCCGCTGTTTCGCGTCGATGCGCCTGCGCGCGGCAAGAAACCAGCGTCCAAGGCCTATGCGCTGGACGATGGCGAGTTAACCGCCATTCTGGAGAAACTGCGCAAGGAAGGCGTGCGCGAGTCCGCGTGGACCATCAGCCGCTTCAAGGGGCTCGGTGAAATGAATGCCGAGCAGTTGTGGGATACCACGCTCAATCCTGACACACGCCGCCTGTTGCCGGTTCACTTGGGCACGCTGGACTTTTTGCAGACTGAAAACCTGATTACCAAACTGATGGGCAAAGGCGAGGCCGCGGCCCGACGCGAGCTCATGGAGTTGCACGGCGACGCCGTGGAAATTGATATTTGATGACCCGTTTGAATCCGGCTCTTTTGAATGATTGACCAACCCACTCTCGATTTCTCCCCGAGCGAATCCGACGAATCGCTCAACCTTGCCACCTACGCCCAGCGCGCCTACCTTGAATACGCCCTGAGCGTGGTCAAGGGCCGCGCGCTGCCCGATGTCTGTGACGGACAAAAGCCGGTGCAGCGGCGCATTCTGTATTCGATGTCGCGCATGGGGCTGGGGTTCTCGGGCAACAGCGGTGCCAAGCCGGTCAAGAGCGCGCGCGTGGTGGGTGACGTGCTGGGCCGCTTCCATCCGCACGGCGATCAGGCGGCGTATGACGCGCTGGTGCGCATGGCGCA
>SCRR01000115.1 GCA_004322085.1 Burkholderiaceae bacterium | reverse complement strand
CCGACCCGGCCAGCTACGCCAGCCGCGTGCTGAGCGCGGCGTTCGCCGCCAGCGGTGGTGTGCTCGACGGCCGCGTGCGCCGGGGGTCGACACCGGCCTCGGCCCGCCTCATCCTGCAGGCGCACTCGCTGCCGCTGTCCAGCATCATTGCCGACGTCAACAAGTTCAGCAACAACGTGATGGCGCAGCAGGTGTTTCTGACCTTGAGCGCGCAGCAGCTCGGCCGGGGCAGTTTCGCGGCCTCGCGCGCCGTGCTGGCACGCTGGTGGCGCAGCACGTTTGGCGCTGGCGGCCCAGCGGCGCCGGTGCTCGACAACGGCTCGGGCCTGAGCCGCGAAGGGCGCATCTCGGCGCTGGCGCTGGCGCAATTGCTGCGCACCGCAGCGCACGGGCCGACGGCCGCTGTTTTCGAGCAGTCGCTCTCGCTCGCCGGGGTGGACGGCACGGTGGCGAACATGCGCGAACGTGGCGATGCGCCCGACGCGCTGGGCAATGCGTGGCTCAAAACCGGTACCCTGCGCGATGTGGCAGCGATGGCCGGTTATGCCACCGGCCTGAGCGGGCGGCGCTATGTGCTGGTCGGACTCATCAACCACCCCAACGCGCCGGCCGCCCGCGCAGCGCTGGATGCGCTGGTGGAGTGGACGGTGAAGGACCGCTAGAGCGGCGCCAATCTAAAAGCGCCGGGTGATCTTGCTGTACGCGTTGTCGCCGAACAGGCGCTGCGCGCTGGGCGCGAAATACAGTGGGTCGGCAAACAGGTAAGTGGTGTAGTTCACGCCCGAGGCGATGGTCGATGGCGTGCACAGCGAGGAATTGACCTGGCCGGCGCCGATGCCGATGCCCGGACCCGCATCGACCGAGGTACAGGCCGCGGCGGTGCCGGTGACCAGCGGCGCATAGCTCGCGGGCGAGAACGCCACCAGGTTGAAGTAGAAAGCCGCATCGACGTACAGGACGTTGGCGCCGAGACCCGCGATGTTCAGCAGCAGCGTGTCGTTGAACAGGACAGTGGTGTTGCTCAGCGCCGTGCTCTGGTGTCCCTGACCCGGGGTCTGGCCCTGACCCAGGGTCGTGGCCCAGGGCGAAACGCTCAGGTCGTAGGGTCCGACCACCATCACGTGCTGGGCGCCGGCGTTCACCAGGCGCCGCACCTGGACACCGAGGTCGTTGGCGGCCTGCGTGATGTTGGCGTTCATCTGGGCCGCGGTCTGGCTGCCCGCCGCCATCGCTTCCCACTGGACCACGATATCGCTGATGCCGCCATTGATGATCACCAGGTCGTTGGGCTGAAACGAGTGGGACGCCAGAAAGGCATCGATCTGCTGGGTCACGGTCTTGGTGGCCGTGCTGCCGGCCGCGTCGGGGGTGAGCGTGATGCGCGCGTTGCCCTGCGCATAGCCCAGGCCGCCGCTGTTGGAAGGTGTAATGGTCACGCCGCCGTAATCGGCCGCGACCTGCTGCGTCCAGTTGTTGATGCTGCCGTCGTTCACGGTGTACTTGTTGCCGCTGGCGGTATTGCCCACGTCGTTGAAGGCATCGCCAAACGTGATGATGCGCGTCGGCTTGAGTGAGGACTCGACCGAGCTGCCGCAGCCCGCGAGCAGCGCCGCCGAGGCACAGACGGCCAGCATGACGATGCGGCGCAACCAATTTGCTGTCATTGAAATCTCCAAAGTCTGGGGCGCTAGTTTAACGAGGCGTGGCGTCCGTCCGGTAAAGCGCGCGCTGCGCCGCGCTCAGGCGGCCGAGGCGCGCTGCAGCCGGTCGCGCACGCCGTCCCACTCAAGAGCGGCGGGCGGCGTCTCGACCCAGATCAGGGTGGCGCCCTCTTCATCGAACTCACGCAGCACCGCAAACAATTGGTGCGCCGTGGCGCCCGCGTCGTCGGGCATGCGCCGGCGCAGCACGCGCTTTGATCGGCTGCGCACGATGGCACGCGAATAGATGGCAATGCGGGCGCTCGAGCCGTCCAGTTCAGCACCCAACAGGTCGAGCGCGGTCTGAATCGCCCCGGCATCCATCAGGCGCACCTTGGCATTGGGCGCGTAATGGGCCACCAGCGTGCCCGAGGCACGCGGCGCCGGGGCGCCCAACGTAAGGTCCGCGCCCGGCAGCTCTTCTTTGGCAAACAGTTTGCACCCGCAGGCCGCCTCGATCTGATTTGACGTGAGCATGCCCGGGCGCAGCAGCACGGGCGCACCGCGGCTGCAATCGACGATGGTGGATTCGATACCGACCGGGCAGGCGCCGCCGTCCAGAATCACCAGCGCGTCGCCAAATTCATGCTGCACGTGCGCCGCCGTGGTCGGACTGACGCGGCCAAAGCGATTCGCGCTGGGTCCGGCCACGCCGTGCACGCCGAGCGCACTGGCGGCGCGCAACAGCGCCAGCGCCAGCGGGTGCGAGGGGCAGCGCAGGCCGATCGAATCCTGTCCACCCGCCGCCGCAGCGCCGACACCGGGGCGGCGCGGCAGGATCAGCGTCAACGGGCCGGGCCAGAAGGCGCGCATCAGGCGCCGCGCGAAGTCTGGCACGCTGGCCGCAAAATGCGCCACGCCGGCGCCATTCGGGTCGGGATCGGCCACGTGCACGATCAGCGGATGCTCGCGTGGGCGGCCTTTCGCGGCAAAGATTTTCGCCACGGCGGTGTCCACGCCAGCGTCCGCGCCCAGACCGTAGACCGTCTCGGTCGGAAAACCCACCAGCTCGCCCGCCGCCAGGGCACGCGCGGCGATGTCGATCGAATCCGTGGCGTCGGCCGGCAGGATCACGCGCGAAGCCCCCGGCGGTGCGTACTCAAAATGCGTCCAGCCCGAGCAGCCGCGCCGCCTCGCGCGCGCTGGCGCGGGTCTGCGCCACACTCGCGCCGGTGACACTCAGGTGGCCCATCTTGCGTCCGCGCCGCGGATGTTCCTTGCCATACAGGTGCAGGTGTGCGCCCGGCAGGGCGAGCAACTCGGGCCAGGGCGGCGCGACCGCCGGCTCGCCCGCACTGAACCAGAGGTCGCCCAGCAGATTCAGCATGATGGCCGAGCTGTGCTGGCGCGGCGCCACCAGCGGCAGACCGGTGAGGGTGCGCAGTTGCAGGTCGAACTGCGACAGGTCGCAGGCGTCGATCGTGTAGTGGCCGCTGTTGTGCGGGCGCGGCGCCATCTCGTTGACGACCAGCGAGCCGTCCTGCAGCACAAAGAACTCGACGCACATCACGCCCACGTAGTGCAACCCGTCTGCTATTTTCCTGGTAGCTATCACCGCAGATTCACAAAGGGTTGAAGGCACATTTCCTTCATAAACTTCGGTCACAAAGAGGATGCCGTCCCGGTGCAGGTTGCGCTGCACCGGGAAGTGCACCATGGCACCGTCCGCGCCGCGCGCCACGATCACCGAGCACTCCATCTTCAGGGGCAGCATTTTCTCCAGCACGCAGGGCACGCCGCCGAGCTCATTCCAGGCCGCCGCCAGTTCGGCGCGCGTGCGCACACGGGTTTGCCCCTTACCGTCGTAACCCAATTGCGCGGTCTTGAGGATGCCCGGCAGCAGCGCGTCGGCAACGGCGGCCAGCTGCGCCGGCGTTTCGATCACCGCGTGGGGCGCGCACGGCACGCCGCACGCCACGAAGTGCGCCTTCTCGCGCGCGCGGTCCTGCGCAATCGCGACCGCGTCGGCGCCTGGCGATACCCTGCGCTGCTGCGCCAGCCGACGCAGCGCCGGCGCCGGCACGTTCTCGAACTCGGTGGTGATGGCGTCGCAGCGCCTGGCCAGCTCATCGAGTGCCGCTTCATCCTGGTAATCGGCCTTCAGATGATGATGGCTGATCAGCCCGGCCGGGCTGCTGGCGTCGGGGTCCAGCACCACCGTGAAGTAGCCCATGGCCTGCGCTGCCTGCACGAACATGCGCCCGAGCTGGCCGCCGCCCATCACGCCCAATGTGGCGCCCGGAAGGATGGGCGGGTCCTCGCCGACGCTCACGGGGTCGCACCTGCGGGAGGCAGCGTCATGGCGCGTGCGGCCGCCGTCTGCTCGGCACGGAAGGCCTGCAGCCGCGCACGCAGCGTCGCGTCCGCGCCGCTGTCGCCCGCGAGCATCGCCACCGCAAACAGCGCGGCGTTGGTGGCACCGGCCGCGCCGATGGCAAAGGTGGCGACCGGCACGCCGCGCGGCATTTGTACGATGCTGTAGAGCGAATCCAGGCCCTGCAGATGGCGGCTCGGCACTGGTACGCCGAGCACCGGCACCACGGTCTTGGCCGCCAGCATGCCGGGCAGGTGCGCGGCGCCGCCGGCGCCCGCGATAATGGCGCGCAGCCCGCGTGCCTGAGCCGCCTCGGCATAGGCAAACAGTTCGTCGGGCATGCGGTGGGCCGAAACCACCCGCGCTTCGTGCGCGATGCCAAACTGTTGGAGAATCTGCACTGCGTGCTGCATCGTGTCCCAGTCGCTGGCTGAGCCCATCAGCACGCCGATTTGAATAGTCATCGTTGAATTTTACGTTTTCACCTCGAACTAACCAGAATGATCGACATCACCCTTGAAAACATCCAGTCCGACCTGATCGAAGCGTCGAACGCCCAGCCCGTGCTGCTGGACATCTGGGCCGAATGGTGCGGCCCGTGCAAGCAGCTCGGCCCGGTGCTGGAAAAGCTCGAGGCGGACTACGGCGGGCGCTTTGCGCTGGCCAAGCTGGACGCCGACAAGGTGCCGCAAATCTCGCAGCAGCTGAGCCAGATGTTCGGCGTGCGCAGCATCCCGTTTTGCGTGCTGTTCGACGCCGGGCAACCGGTGGATGGCTTCGTCGGCGCGATCCCGGAGACCGAGATCCGCCAGTTCCTGGACAAGCACGTGGCCAGCGCCGAAGAAGCCGAGGCCGAAGAGGCGGGCGACCAGGCGCAGGATGCGCTGCAGGAGGGCGACACACAGAGCGCGCTCGAAAAGCTGCAATATGCCGTTGCCACCGACCCGGCCAACGACGACGCACGCTTCGACTACGTCAAGCTGCTGCTGCAGCAGGGCCACAACGACGACGCCAAGGTGGCGTTCGCGCCCGTGATCGACAAGGTCGCCACGGTGCGCCGCTTCGATTCGCTGCAGCGCTGGATGGACGCTATTGATTCTGAAGCGACTCACGCTGACCTAGAAAAGGCTGAAACCGCATTTGATGCAAGAATTGCGGCCAACAAGCGTGATTTCGACGCACGCTTCGCCAGGGCCCAGTGGCTGATGGCGCGCCAGCGCTGGACCGACGCGCTCGACGAGTTGCTGGACATCCTGATGCGCGACAAGGCCTGGAGCGAAGAGCTCGCGCGCAAGACCTATATCGCAATCCTGGACATCATCGACCCCCCCAAACCCAAGGTGGCCGATGGCCAGATCCCGCCCGAAGACGCGACCGTCGCGAGCTACCGGCGCCGCTTGAGCAGCGTGATCTTGAGCTAGGGCTTCGATGATTAAGGTCCACGCACTGAGGGGCTGAAACGTTCAGAACAGATGAAGCAACAAACCCTGGCCATGGCCGCAGACCAAACCTTTGAGAGTTATCGCAAGCCTACGC
>SCRR01000114.1 GCA_004322085.1 Burkholderiaceae bacterium | reverse complement strand
ATGACCTTGGAAATCGAGGCGCAGACGTAGTCGATGTTCTTGCTGTTGAGCGCGGCCACGCACATGCGCCCGGTGTCCGTGCCGTACACGCCGAACTCGTTGCGCAGGCGCACCATCTGGTCCTTGGTCAACCCGCTGTAGCTGAACATGCCGATTTGACTGGTGATGAAGCTCATGTCCTGCTTGACGCCCGCGGCCTTGAGCTTTTCCACCAGCAGCGTGCGCATCTGCTTGATGCGCACGCGCATCCCGCCGAGCTCCTTTTCCCACATTGCGCGCAGCGCGGGGTCGCCCAGCACCGCGGCCACCACGGCGCCGCCGTGGATCGGCGGGTTGCTGTAGTTGGTGCGGATCACGATCTTGAGCTGGGATAGCACGCGCGCGGCCTCGTCCTTGTTCTGGCACAGGACGGACAGCGCGCCAACGCGCTCGCCGTACAGGCTGAAGCTCTTGCTGAAGCTGGTGGAGACGAAGAAGGGCAGGCCGGCTGCGACGAACTTGCCGATGGCGGCGCCGTCCTCGCGGATGCCGTGTCCAAAGCCTTGGTACGCCATGTCGAGGAAGGCCGTCAGGTTTCTTGACTTGACGGCAGCCACCACCTGGTCCCACTGCGCGGCGCTGATGTCGTAGCCGGTGGGATTGTGGCAGCAGGCATGCAGCACCACGATGGTGCCCGCGGCGGCGGCGTTCAGGGCGGCCAGCATGCCATCGAAGTTCACACCGCGCCTGGCGGCGTCGTAGTAGGGATAGGTCTCGACCGTGAAGCCGGCGTTGCTGAACAGCGCGCGGTGGTTCTCCCAACTCGGGTCGCTGATCAGGACCTTGGCGTCGGGGTTCAGGTGCTTGAGAAAATCGGCGCCGAGCTTGAGACCGCCGGTGCCGCCCAGCGCCTGCACGGTGGCCACGCGGCCCGACCGGACCGGTTCGGAATCCGCGCCGAATACCAGGCCCTTGACGGCGGCGTCGTAGGCGACGATGCCGTCGATCGGCAGGTAGCCGCGCGCCTTGGGCGCTTCCATCATCGCGTGTTCCGCGGCTCGCACGCAGTCCAGCAGCGGCAGCTTGCCGTTGTCGTCGTAGTACACGCCCACGCCCAAATTGACCTTGTGCGGGTTGGGGTCGGCGGCAAATTGCTCGTTGAGACCCAGGATGGGGTCGCGTGGCGCCAGTTCCACGGTGGTGAAAAGAGACATGAAAAATCCTCGGATGTTGTCGAAAACTGTCGGTGCGAAGAGGCCGGACCTGTTGTACCCTGCCAAGTTGCCCTCAATTTTAAGGCTGATGCCGAAACCACCCATGTCAGAAGCGATCGAACTTGTGCCCGCCCGGCAAAATGGCGAATTCATCAGTTTTCCTGATTCGCCGTTCGAGCTGTTTCTGCCGTATCCGCCCGCCGGCGATCAGCCCGCCGCGATCGAGCAGCTGGTCGAAGGCGTGAACGACGGCGAGGTGTTCCAGACCTTGCTCGGCGTGACGGGGTCGGGCAAGACCTTCACCATGGCCAACGTGATTGCGCGACTGGGCCGCCCGGCCATCGTGTTTGCGCCCAACAAGACGCTGGCTGCGCAGCTCTACAGCGAGTTCCGCGAGTTCTTCCCGAAGAACGCGGTCGAATATTTCGTCAGCTACTACGACTATTACCAGCCCGAGGCCTATGTGCCGCAGCGCGACCTGTTCATCGAGAAGGATTCGGCCATCAACGAGCACATCGAGCAGATGCGCCTGTCCTGCACCAAGAGCATCCTGGAGCGGCGCGATGTGGTGATCGTGGCGACCGTCTCGGCGATCTACGGCATCGGCCAGCCCGAGGCCTACCACAAGATGGTGATGACGCTGCGCGCCGGCGACAAGATGGGACAGCGCGATGTGATCGCGCAGTTGATCCGCATGCAGTACGAGCGCAACGACGTGGATTTTTCACGTGGCAAGTTCCGTGTGCGCGGCGACACGATCGACGTGTTTCCGGCCGAGCATTCCGAGCTCGCGATCCGTATCGAACTGTTCGACGACGAGGTGGAGAGCCTGCAGCTGTTTGACCCTTTGAGCGGCCGCATCCGCCAGAAAATCCCGCGTTTCACGGTGTACCCGTCGAGCCACTACGTCACCCCGCGCGACCAGGTGGTGCGGGCGGTGGAAACCATCAAGATCGAGCTGGCGCAGCGCCTCAAGGAGCTGACTGGCATGGGAAAGCTGGTGGAGGCACAGCGACTCGAGCAGCGCACCCGGTTCGACCTGGAGATGCTCAGCGAAGTTGGACACTGCAAGGGTATCGAGAACTACTCGCGGCATCTGTCGGGCGCGGCCCCGGGCGATCCGCCATCCACGCTGACGGATTACCTGCCCAGGGACGCCGTGATGTTCCTCGACGAGTCGCATGTGCTGATCGGCCAGTTTGGCGCCATGTACAACGGCGACCGCTCGCGCAAAACGACTTTGGTCGAGTACGGATTCAGGCTGCCGAGCGCGCTGGACAACCGGCCATTGAAGTTCGAGGAGTTCGAGGCGCGCATGCGCCAGGTCGTCTTCGTCTCGGCCACGCCGGCAGCCTACGAAAAGCAGCACGCGGGTCAAGTCGTGGAGCAACTCGTGCGGCCCACTGGCCTGGTCGATCCCGAGGTGGAGGTGCGCCCGGCGATTCATCAGGTGGACGATGTATTACAGGAAATCCGAATCCGCGCCGAGAAAAACGAGCGCGTGTTGATCACCACACTGACCAAGCGCATGGCCGAGCAGCTGACCGACTACCTCAGCGACAACGGCGTGAAGGTGCGCTACCTGCACAGCGACATCGACACGGTGGAGCGCGTGGAGATCCTGCGCGACCTGCGGCTGGGCACGTTTGACGTGCTGGTCGGCATCAATTTGTTGCGTGAGGGGCTGGATATCCCGGAAGTCAGCCTGGTGGCCATTCTGGACGCCGACAAGGAAGGATTCTTGCGCTCCGAGCGTTCCTTGATCCAGACCATCGGCCGCGCCGCGCGCAATGTTCACGGACGCGCGATTTTGTATGCGGATAACGTCACCGAGTCGATGCGCAAGGCCGTCGACGAAACCGGTCGCCGACGCACCCGCCAAGTGGCGCACAACCTGGCCCTCGGTATCACGCCGCGCAGTATCGTCAAGCAGGTGCGGGATCTGATCGACGGCGTGTACAGCGAGAAAGCGGGCCGGGAAGCCGAGAAACTCGAGCGGGATGCGATGCAACGGGCGCGTGTGGAGGACATGAGCGAAAAGGACATCGCGCGCGAGATCAAGCGACTCGAGAAATCAATGCTGGAGCACGCGCGCAATCTTGAGTTCGAGAAAGCGGCGCGGGTTCGCGATCAGCTGGGGTTGCTCAAGCAACAGGCTTTTGGCGCGCCAGGCACGGATAATGGAGTTTCCATGGCCGCGTTGAATCGATATGAAAGTTGACCGATAGGTTGTTTTGAGACTGTATGGTTGTATTACCCGAGTGATTTTATCGGACTCTGTGATATACTTTACTTGATAGCGCTCGGGAAATAGGGCTTGGCTGCGCGATCAGTGTGATACAGGAGAGAGTGGCGGCAAAGCCCGCCGTTCGCCAGGCAGCGGCGGTGATTTTCAGTGATCAACCTTAATCAAAGGAGCTTGCGATGCGTCTCACAACAAAAGGGCGGTTTGCGGTCACAGCCATGATCGATCTGGCCTTGCGCCAGAACAACGGCCCGGTAACCTTGGCCGCCATCAGCCAGCGCCAGCAAATCTCTTTGTCGTACCTTGAGCAGCTGTTCGGCAAGCTGCGTCGTCATGAACTGGTCGAATCAACCCGCGGCCCCGGCGGCGGCTATACGCTCGGCCGCAAGGCGGGCGACATCACGGTGGCGGACATCATCGTGTCGGTGGATGAGCCGATGGACGCGACCCAGTGTGGCGGCAAGGAAAATTGCCTGGGTGAAGCGGGTCGCTGCATGACGCACGACCTGTGGGCTTCCCTGAACGCCCGCATGGTGGAGTTTCTCGATTCGGTCACACTGCAAAAGCTGGTGGACGACCAGCTCGCCAAGGGCGTGCAGATCGAGGACAAGCCTGCCGTCAAGCGCGCGATCTCCAGCATGCCGGTGGTCAAACCGATTCGCGTGAATGCACCGAACTCGGTTTTCGCGTTGGGTAACGTGTTCGCGAAATCGTAAATCGAGCGGCACTTTTTTGTCTTTTTGCATCTGACAGTCTGCAGTAACGAACCAGCCATGGACATGACACCGCATTTTCCGATTTACATGGACTACAGCGCCACCAGCCCGTGCGACGAGCGCGTGGTGGACGCCATGATTCCATGGCTGCGGGAGCATTTCGGCAACCCGGCTTCGCGCAGCCATGCCTGGGGCTGGGAGGCAGAAGCTGCGGTCGAGAAGGCTCGCGAGCAGGTCGCCGCGCTGGTTGGTGCGGACCCGCGCGAGATCATCTGGACCTCGGGTGCGACCGAGTCGGACAACCTGGCGCTCAAGGGTGCTGCCGGTTTCTACAAGAGTCGCGGCAAGCACATCATCACCGTCAAGACCGAGCACAAGGCCGTGCTCGATACCTGCCGCGAGCTCGAACGCCAGGGGTTCGATGTAACGTATCTGGACGTCCAGCCAGATGG
>SCRR01000113.1 GCA_004322085.1 Burkholderiaceae bacterium | reverse complement strand
ATCGACGTCGCCCGCCAGCAATGCCGCGGCCTGCGCGGCGGCGTCGGCGATGAAGCGGAACGTGACTTTCTTGAGGTGAACCTCGCGCGGGTTGCGGAACCCGTCCCATTTGACGAGCGTGAGCGACGAACCCCGGGCCCAGCTGTCGAGCTTGTAGGGGCCGGTACCGACCGGCTGGGTAGCGTTGCTGGCGGCGCTCTTGGGCTCGACGATCACGGCGGTCGGCTGGCCCAGCAGGAACGGCAGGTTCGGATCGATCTCCTTGTTAAGCAGGACCACGGTGTAGTCGTCCACCACATGGGCGCTCAGGTTCGCGAAGGTGCGCTTGTCCTTGTTCGTGCTCTTGTCGCCGCCCGCGCGGTCGAACGCGAACTTGACCGTCTGGGCATTGAACGGCTCGCCGTTCTGGAACTTCACGCCGTGGCGCAACTTGAAGGTGTAGGTCTTGAGGTCAGGCGAGACTTCCCAGCTTTCGGCCAGCAGCGGGGTGACGCTGCCGTCGGCGTTGATCTTGGTCAGTGTCTCGAAAATGTTGTAGAGGGTGACCTCTCCGATGGCGGAGGCTGCACTGCTCGTCGGGTCCAGCCCCGGCGGTTCGAGCGACATGCCGATCACCATCGCATCCTTGCGGCCCTGTGCCAGCGTGATCTCTGGCAGCGCATACGGCACGGTAGCGATGGCAGCGGTGGCGAGAAGGGTACGGCGTTTCAGCATGGTGGGGGCTCCAGGGAAAGAAAAGCGGTTGTGGATTCGAGACGATACCTCATGCACGAGAGCATCGCAAAGCGGCAAGTATCTGTCATGTGCGGACCGCCGTCGGCTCGGCGCGCGGCACGGCCGCCAGCAGGGCCTGCGTGTACGGGTGCTCGGCATGGGCAAAGAGCCGTTCCGGCGTGCCGCGCTCGACGATCACGCCGCGGTGCAGCACGCAGACCTCGTCGCACAGGTGGTTCACGACCGCAAGGTCATGGCTGATCAGCAGGTAGCTGATGCCGAACTCCTGCTGCAGGTCCTGCATCAGGTTGAGCACCTGCGCCTGCACCGAGACGTCGAGCGCGCTCACCGGCTCGTCGGCCACGATCAGCCTGGGCCGCGTGATCAGCGCGCGTGCGATCGCGATGCGCTGGCGCTGCCCGCCCGAGAATTCATGCGGATACTTGGCCATGTCGCTGGCGCGCAGGCCGACTGCTGCCAGCGATGCACCGGCACGTTCGCGCCGCTCGCCGCGACTGGTTTCGGCCAGCGCCTCGAGCGGCTCGGCCACGATGCGCGCGACGGTCTGGCGCGGGTCGAGCGACCCGTAGGGGTCCTGGAACACCATCTGCACGTCACGGCGCGCCGCGCGCAGCTCGGCCCGGCCGAGTGCCTGCAGGTCGCGGCCGAGCAGTCGTACGCTGCCCGACGTTGGCACATCGAGCGCCATCACGAGCCGCGCAATTGTCGACTTGCCCGAGCCCGATTCGCCCACGATGCCCACGCTGCGGCCCCGGCGCACATTGAAGCTCACGCCATTGAGCGCCTGGACCTGCGCCGGCGGCGAGAACAGCTTCTCGCGCGGCAATGCGTAATGGCGCACGAGGTTCTGGACCTCGAGCAACGGTGCCTCCAGGGAATCTGAATCAAATCGGCCTGTAACCTTTGACCTGTATTGAGTTGTAGCTATTGCATTGATAGTATTGATGCTCACGCGGCACCCTCTTTCTCCCTCTCCCTTTGGGAGAGGGTTGGGGTGAGGGCATCGAGCCGGATACAGCGCACCTCATGCCCACCTGGCAGCGGCGTCGGCGGCGGCCGTGTCGTGTGGCAGGCGTCGATCGTGTAGCTGCAGCGCCCCGCGAACGGGCAGCCTGGGGGCAGATCGACCAGTTCGGGAACGCTGCCCTGGATCGTCGCGAGGCGTGCGCCGCGCGGCGCACCCAGTGCGGGCCGCGCGGCGAACAGGCCGCGGGTATAGGGGTGGGCCTGCTGCGCGAACACGGCCGCGGTCGGTCCGCTCTCGACCACGCTGCCGCCATACATCACCAGCATCCTGGAGACGTTCTGCGCGATCACGCCGAGATCGTGCGAGATCAGTATCAAAGCCATGCCGCGTTCCGCGACCAGGCCCTGGATCAGGTCCAGGATCTGCTTCTGGATCGTGACGTCGAGCGCCGTGGTGGGTTCGTCGGCGATCAGGAGGTCGGGCCCGCAGGCCAGCGCCATCGCGATGCCGATGCGCTGGCGCTGCCCGCCCGAGAACTGGTGCGGATAGGCGTCCAGCCGCGCCGCCGCGTCGGGGATACCGACGCGCTCGAGCAGCGCCAGCACCTGCTGGCGTGCGGCCGCCCGCGTGAGGTCGCGATGCAGCCGCAGCGGCTCGCCTACCTGGGCGGCGATGGTGTGTACCGGATTCAAAGCCGTCATCGGCTCCTGGAAGATCATGCCGATGCGGTTGCCGCGGATCCCGCACATCGCGGACTCGCCCAAGCTCACCAGTTCGGTGCCGTCGAAACGGATGCTGCCCGTAACTTTCGCGGACGGTGGCAGCAGACCCATCAGCGACAGCACCGTGATCGACTTGCCGCAGCCGGATTCCCCGACGATACCCATGGTCTCGCCACGCTCGAGCGAAAACCCGATACCACGCACGGCCTCGGCCGGGCCGCGCTGCGTTTGCAGCCGGACGTGAAGGTTATTGACTTCGAGAAGAGGCATATCCAGTCGGTGGCGAGAGCGGAACGAAGTGCGCGAAGCCTGGGGGTGTGCTCATCTTGCGCGGGCCAGGCGCGGGTCCAGCAGATCGCGCAAACCATCACCCATCAGGTTCAGCCCGAGCACGGCCAAGGCGATCGCCAGGCCCGGGAAGACCGAGAGCAGGGGAGCTTGAAACATCATGGTTTGCGCCTCGCTGAGCATGCGGCCCCAGGAGGGTTGTGG
>SCRR01000112.1 GCA_004322085.1 Burkholderiaceae bacterium | reverse complement strand
CCGCCCAGAAAGCCGCCACCGCCGCCACCATCGTCCCGGCGGTCTTCCACGTTGTCCGATTCGCGGTTGCCTTCCCACTTCATGCCTGGCTCCTGTGATGTGATGCGCAGCGTATCCTGCGCTACAGTGCCAGCATGGTAACCGCCCAACGCCCGCCACCCCCCGCCGCGCGGGCGGCCTTGCAACCCGTTGCATCCACCGTGCTGCTGACAGGGTTTGACGCCTTCGGCGGCGAGCGCCTCAACCCGAGCTGGCTGGCCGTGCAGGCGCTGCATGGGCGCCGGATAGCCGGGCACCGCATCGTCGCAGCCCAGCTGCCGACCGTGTTCGATGAGTCGCTGCACGTGCTGCGCGGTCTGCTCAAGCAGTACCGGCCAGCGCTCGTGATCTGCGTGGGCCAGGCCGGCGGGCGCAGCGCCCTGTCGCTGGAGCGCGTGGCCATCAACGTCAACGATGCACGCATTGCCGACAATGCCGCGGCGCAACCGGTGGATACGCCGGTCATCGCAAGCGGGCCGGCCGCGTACTTCACCACCCTGCCGATCAAGGCCATGCTGCTGGCGCTGCGGCAGGCCGGCGTGGCGGTGGAGGTGTCGCAAACCGCGGGCACCTTTGTCTGCAACCATGTGTTCTACGGCCTGATGCACCTGCTGGTCACGCAGCGCGGTTTCAAACGCACGCGCGGCGGCTTCATTCACGTGCCGTATCTGCCCGAGCAGGGCACGCCATTCATGACGCTGGAAGACATGGCGCGCGGCCTGCGGCTGGCGGTGCGCTGCGCGCTGGTCACGCAGCGTGACATTGTGCAGGGCGCAGGCGCGGTGAGCTGATGAACTTCCCTGAGCCCACCGGCCCACGCGTGCTGGACGCCGCGCAGACCGCTGCGCTGCTGCCCTATCCCGAGCTGGCATGCGAGCTGCACGCCTTGCTGCTGGATGACGCCGTGCAGGTGCCGGCCCGCCTGGTGCAGGCGCTGTCCGGCGGTGGTAGCCTGTTCGTGATGCCGGCGCTGGACGGCCGGGTCGCCATCACCAAGCTGATCACCTTCACACCGGCCAATGCGGGCACGGGCCGTGCCACGATCCAGGGCGATGTGGTGGTGTTCGATGTGGCCTCTGGGGAGCGTCGTCTGCTGCTCGATGGTCCGACCGTGACGGCGCGGCGCACCGCGGCGGTCTCGCTGCTGGCGGCGCAGCAACTGGCGCCCAACCCGCGGGGCCCGCTCTTGATCGTGGGTGCCGGCGTGCAGGGCCGCGCGCACCTGGAGGCATTCGCCGCCGGGCTGGGCGTGAGGGAGTTCGTGATTGCCTCGCGCAGTTCAGCCAGCGCCCGCGCACTGGCCAGCCATGCGACAGCACTTGGGCTGAGAGCCAGTGTCATACCCGACCCGAACACCGCGCTGGCCGACTGCCCGCTGGTGGCGACCTGCACCCCGGCCAGCGGTGTCGTGTTGTATGGACGGCCGCGGAGTGACGCCTTTCTGGCGGCAGTGGGCGCCTTCATGCCGGCGATGGTGGAGCTGGCCCCGGCGCTGTGCCGTCACTTTGCGACCATGGGCACCATCGTGGTGGACACGGCCGACGCCGCCCATGAAGCGGGCGACCTGCTGCAGGCCGGGCTGGACGTGCCCGCGTTCGCCACGCTGCGGGGCATGCTGCATCGGGCGCCGAGCACGCCGGACGCTGCGCGCGGGCCGGTATTGTTCAAGAGCTGTGGCTGGGCCGGCTGGGACCTGGCAGCCGCGCGGCTGGCGTCGCGTTAGTGCCCGGGCGAATACGACACGGTGCTGACACCCTGCGGACTCTGTGCCTCGTCGGCCGAATTACTGGCCGTGGCCACGGCGGATTCCGTCGGGTGTGATTTGGCAGCGGCCCGGGCCATATGCTCGGCCTCGCGGACGCGGGCGCGATCGACCTGCGCTGAAGCCACCCAATCCATGGCCAGCAGTTGCAACACGATCACGGCAACCGCGATACCGATAAATACGAGCTCGCGAGGCCGGATGGCATGGAAGACAACGGATCGGGATCGAGTGGGCTTGGCGTCTTGGATCGGTCTCATGCGTTGATGTTAGAACAGGACCAGGCGCGCCATGACAGCGCACGCCGTAACCGCGTGTAAGACAAAGCCGCGTCCCCAGCGGGCTGACAAGACCTCTCGCCCACTTGCATTCATTGCACCGGGCTCATTCCTCAACGCAGAGAGGCAGACATCGCAGACGCGCATCACGATGCGGTCCCACCAGCCCTCGTCGTAGCCGGCCAGCAGACCCAGTGTGGTGCCGACGAGCGCGCCGCCAGCACCGGGTTGCGCACCCGCGTCACACCCGCCCCCGCGCCGGCGGCCAGCGTGCGGCCATCCGTCACACAGGCGTCCATCTCGTGCGTTCCAGCGTCGGTGTAGACGGCGCCCTTGCCGGCATTGAACGACGGGCAGTCCTCCAGCAGGGCACGGCGATCGTCCGCCTCCGGCGCCCAATCCATCTCAGGCCCGTGGCAGTGTCACGCCGCGTTGGCCCTGGTACTTGCCGCTGCGGTCCTTGTAGCTGGTCTCGCAGACCTCGTCGCTCTCGAAGAACAGCACCTGGGCGCAGCCCTCGCCCGCGTAGATCTTGGCCGGCAGCGGTGTGGTGTTGGAAAACTCCAGCGTCACGTAGCCCTCCCATTCGGGCTCGAACGGCGTGACGTTGACGATGATGCCGCAGCGCGCATAGGTGCTTTTGCCCAGGCAGATGGTGAGCACATTGCGCGGAATGCGGAAGTACTCGAGCGTGCGGGCCAGCGCAAAGCTGTTCGGCGGGATGATGCAGACGTCATCATGAAAATCGACAAAGCTCTTTTCGTCGAAATTCTTCGGATCGACCACGGTGCTGTGGATATTCGTGAAGACCTTGAACTCGGGCGCACAGCGAATGTCGTAGCCGTAGCTGCTGGTGCCGTAGCTGATGATCTTGTGGCCCTCGCGTTCCCGAATCTGGCCGGGCTCGAAGGGCTCGATCATGCCGGTCTGTTCGGCCATGCGGCGAATCCATTTGTCGCTTTTGATGCTCATTGGGGAGTTCCTGCGTTGGCGACGATTGTAGGCACGCCCGAACGGCTTGATCGACCGGCCAAGCCATCGAGTTGACCTGCGTGCCATGGGCAGCGCGCAAGGCGGCCCAAATCTACATCGACCTGTCTGGCGTCACTCGTGCTTGACTATGCTAAACATAGCCACAAGTCAATATGCAGTATGGGGTTGGAGCCGTTTTGATTCAAACTCCCGGATGATTTTCGATTTGTGCCGGCGCCACCCGGACGGCCACGCGGCTTGCCTGTATCCGACCCGCAAGACG
>SCRR01000111.1 GCA_004322085.1 Burkholderiaceae bacterium | reverse complement strand
TGGGCCACCACCAGCTTGTTACCGTCAACCACGATGGCGCCACCCAGGATGAGGCGTTCCGCGGAGCGCTCGCCAAGCTGCTGGGCTCGCTGGAAGCTTCGATGGGACGGCTCAAGAAGCACCGGGGCCGCGAATCCATCCGCAAGGATGGCGACGTCGCCGAGGAGTAGCCAGGCCGGCGCCTACGCCGCGTGCGGCTGCGCTCGCGGCAGGCCCAGACGCTCTGGCGACAGGTACTGCTGCAGGTAGACGTCGAACGGTACGGTATCGGCCGCCTCGATTTTCTTCTGGTCCTCGACCGACCGCTGCGCCATGGCGCGAAAGCGTGCCTGCTGCTCTGGCGAAAACGGCAGGCCCAGCAGGGTGCGCCTGGTCTGCAGTGATTGCGCCTTCACGAAACTGGAAAACGAGTCATCGAACTGCCTGGACATCACCTCCAGCACACGCGCCGACGGCAGTATGCTGGCATCCTCCAATCCCGCCCTGGCAGCGACCAGCGCCTGGCGGTAGTGCCCACCGCCATGCACCACATCGAGTCGGTCCGCAACCGGCGCAAACTCCCGCAGCAGCTCCGCTCCCCAGTCAGTCATCAGCACCTCGCGCCCGTCGCGCTCCAGCCGCAGGCCAGGCTCGCGCCCGCGGGCGGCCACGCGGTCGCGGCTGTGCGAGGTTTCGACAATCTCGCGCGGCGTGTCCGGCGGGCTGTCGGTGAGCAGGCAATGCAACAGGAACACGTCCAGAAAACGCATGGTCTGGGCGGTGATGCCCACCGGTATGAAGGGATCGAGGTCCATCAGACGCACTTCGATGTATTCGACCCCGCGCTCGCGCAGTGCGTGCAGCGGCCGCTCGCCTGGCTGGATTACCCGCTTGGGGCGGATGGTGCCGTAGAACTCGTTCTCGATCTGCAGTAGACTGGTCGAGAGCTGGTTGTAGTCGCCGCCCAGGTTGCGCACACCGACCGCCTCGTAAGCTGGATAAGGCCGGGTCAGCGCTTCCTCCAGTGAGGCGCCATAGCCTTCGAGACTGTTGAAGCTCACCGCGATCGAAGCCTGTGCGTCGCTCTGATAACCCAGTCGTCCCATGCGCAGCGAGGTGCCGTACGGCATGTACATGGTGCCGCCATTCAGCGCTTGCAGTTCGTGCGCCCGTCCGGCGACAAAACTGGAACACACGGCGGGCGACGCGCCAAACAGGTACAGCAGCAGGAACGCATGGCGGCGGAAATTGCGGATCAGCGCAAAGTAGGCATCACTGGAGACCCCTGGCATCGACCAGTTGTAGTGAATGCCCGAGATGGTCTGCATGCGCCGGCCATAGCGATGGCTCAGTCCCAGCCGGTACACGCTCTTGGAGCGTCCGATGTTGGACGAGCCGTAGCGACCGATCGGAATGGTCTCGTCGGGCGGCAGGCCACAGGGCATGCTCGAGACCCACAGCATCTCGTCGCCCGCCTCCCGCAGCACCTGGTAGGTGAACTGGTGCAGCTGCGTGAGCTCGTCCAGACAGGCCTGCGCGCTGTCATGCACACCGGTGATGAGTTCGACCTGCGATTCGCTGAAATCCGTAGTGATGTGGGGATTGGTGAGGGCCGAGCCCAGCGCTGCCGGATGGGGCGTCAACACGAGCGCACCATTGGCTTGCGCGCGCAGGCTCTCCTTTTCGACGCCGCGGCGCATCCCCTTCAAGGTGGCGGGGGAAAGCGCTCCCAGGCGCTCTTGCAAACTGCTCATGTCGATGGTTATTGAATCTGTCCGGGCTGAAAGGTAACACAGGCAGGCAATACCTGCGCGCCAGCGCAGATGCGCGCGCTGTGTTACAGGCGCGACAAGGCCAGACCCAGCGTGGTCGCGACCGACAGCCCGAATATCATCAGGTATCGCTCCATTTGCGCAGCAGGTTGTGGTAGCTGCCCGTCAAGGTCCGCCGCGCGACATCGTCGGCTCCCGTCTGGTTCAGACGCTGGATCGCGTTGTCAAGGTCGAACAGCAGGGCACGCTCGCCGTCGTCACGCACCAGGCTCTGCACCCACAGGAAACAGCCCACCCGCACGCCGCGCGTAATGGGGGTCACCTGATGCAGGCTGCTCGCGGGGTAGAGCACCATGTCGCCCGCCGCCAGCTTGGCGCTGTGCATGCCGTAGGTGTCCTCGATCTGCAGCTCGCCGCCGTCATAGCTGTCGGGATCGCTGAGAAACAGCGTGGCGGACAGATCGGTTCGCAGCTTGGCACCGCTGTGCGGGTGCAGCCGCACGCCCCCATCGACATGCAGGCCGAATGTCATGCCTTCGCTGTAGCGGTTGAACATGGGCGGGTACAGCACATTGGGCAAGGCCGCGCTGATGAAAAGCGGGTTGCGCTCGAGCGTCGCCGCCACGATCTGCTGGCACTCGCGCGCCACGCGCGAGTGCTCGTCGATCTGCTGATTGAACTTGACCGGTGCGCCCTGATGCCCCGTCGTGACCTTGCCATCGACCCAAGCATCGCCCGCGGCGTCCAGCCGTGCGCGCACCCGGGTTAGCTGATCCGCGTCGAGTACTTGAGGTATGCAAAGCAGCATGTGGGTTGGCGCACAGCCCCAAGGTTCAGAAGCGGTACGCGACCGAGACCATGGCCGAGCGGCCCAGCCCCGGCACGGAACGTCCACCGTCGGACGGAATCAGCGCATCGTAATAGCTCGTGTCGAACAGGTTGTACACATTCAGGCGAATGTCGTACTTGGGCTGATGGTAGGCGATCATCCCGTCCCAGCGCATATAACTGCCCACCTGCACCAGATCGGTGTTGTTGGCAAAACGCGAGGAGCTGTAGGTCGCGCCGGCACCGACCTCCCACTGTGGCGTGACGGCGTAGGTGGCCCACAGGCTGGCGGAATCCTTCGGCGTATTGGCCGGCACCATGCCGTTCGTGCCCGCGGCGATGCCATTGACGATCGTGGCATTGAGGCGGGTATAACCACCAAATATCTGGAGCTTGTTCGTGACGCGCCCCGCCACCCCGGCCCGCGCGCCGTTCACGCGCACGGTGCCGGTCGCCGTGTACGTGCCGTCAGGATTCTGCGAGCGTGCGTTGTCCTGCGTGATCTGGAACGCGGCCGCCGACAGCGACAGGTTGCCCCCGTTCAGGTCCCACTTGCCACCCGCCTCGTAAGCCTTGTTCCTGGCGGGCGGCAGCGGTTCGGCGCTGCCGGTCGTCGACACCAGTTGTTCCAGTGACGGATCGAACGACGTGCTGTACGACAGGTAGTACGACTGCGCCTCGGTCGGCTGCCAGATACCTCCGGCGCGCACGCTCGTGAAGTCGACCACCTGGCTCAAGGACGCGGCCGCGGTCGCACTCGGGATGGCGTTGCCGATGTTGGCGCTGTAGCGGTCCTGGCGCAGCCCACCGACCAGCTTGAAGTGTGGGCCAAGTTCCAGCGTGTCGTTGAAATAGGCGGCCACCGTGTTGGCGCTCGCTGTCGCATCATTGCCGGCGACGCTGGGCGCATTGGCCGGAGAGCTGGTCTGCGGCGGATCGAGCAGCGGAGTGCAGGCCACGTAGCCGCTGGTGCCGCCCGCCGGATTGAGTGCGCTGCCGTTGCATGAGCCGTTGCGATAGTAAGCTTGGTTGTCGTAAGTATCGTGGCCCAGTTCCACCCCGGCGAGGAAGTTGTGCTTGACCGAACCCGTCTCGAATTTGGTGTTGAACTCGGTCAGGTTGAACAGCGAGGTGTCGTGAATCACGCGGTCGTGGCTTTGCTGCTCGACCCAGAGCTGGCTCAGCGGCAGTGTGCTGGTGGCGGCTGCTGGAGCCGCGATGCTGCCGGTGGCAAACGGCAGGAACGCGCCTGTGGTTGAGAGGATACCCACGGCATGCGGCGCCGTCTCGCGCGCATCGGTGGTGACATTGTTGTACTGCGTCTGGTTGCGGATCGAACTGGTCGGCGTGAGCCTGTGTTCGACCAGCGCGCCGAGCGCGCCGATGTCCGAGATCGTACGGTCGTCGGTGAAGCCGTAGGCCGTCTTGGGATTCACGTTGACGGGCGCCCCATTCAGCGCCGGCACGCCGTAGTCAGGCATGTCGCGGTTGTGTTGCAGCAAGCCGGTCAGCGTGATCTCGGTGGGTGTGCCGATGCCGAACTTGAGCGACGGGGCGATGCCGAAGTCCTGCAGTTTGGTCTGGTCCCGTGTGGTCGCGTCGCCCTGCTGCCCCATCACGGCCACGCGAAATGCCGAGGTATCGGACAACGGCTGGTTGTGATCGAGCGTGCTGCGCACCAGGCCCGCGGTGCTGGCCGAGACCTACACTTCGTCGGCAGCCTTGAGCGTGGGCTTCTTCGTGACCTGGTTGATCACTCCGCCCGTGGAGCCGCGGCCGAACAGCATCGACGACGGACCCATCAGTACCTCGATGGAGTCCAGCGCGAACGTGTCGCGGTAATACTGGGCGCGATCGCGTGCACCATCCAGATAGAGATCGGTACGCGCGGTAAACCCGTTCAGGTTGATGTTGGTGCCGATCTGGCCGCCTTCGGCACCGCCGATGGTGAGTCCCGGCACGTTGCGCAGTGCGGACGCCAGCGAGGTGGCGCCCTGCGACTGCATCACGGCCTGGTTGATGATCGTGACCGATTGGGGAATATCGCGCAGCTCGGCAGGCAGCCGACTGACCGAGTTGGCATTGGCACCGAAGTCGTTGTCCTCGGCCGTGGCCCTGATTTGCACCGGCCGCAAAGTCCGCGGCACGGTGGCGCCGGTCGCGGGCGCCGCGTTCGAGGCGTCGGGGGCCGGCTGGACTTGG
>SCRR01000110.1 GCA_004322085.1 Burkholderiaceae bacterium | reverse complement strand
ATATTTGATTGCTTGGAATTTTTTTACATTGGTGGATTCACTTCTATAGCTTTCAAATACATAAACACCAAAAAATATAAAAGAAAAGTTTCTTACGCTCTCTCATTCACCCTCCTTTCCTCACCTTTTTTCATATACGTCACAAGCATCTATCAGTACAAATATTTCCCTATACTTTTTTTAATGTCATACACACCAACCCTACTTTTTGTATTCGCTCAGCACTTCAATGTGTCGCCAACCATACAGAAAACTATTGAAGCAGCTGGAAATATGACTTATTCGAGCTATTTAATACACTTCCCCTTACAGCTTGTCATAGCTATTTACTTTTTGAGCAATGAGCAAAAAATACCCTACTACAGCACCGTATTTTTTAGTGGATTTATTTTTTTAACGCTCGTTATTTCATATTACATTTATAGATTTTTTGAACTGCCAGCTCAAAACTACATTAGAAAGAAGTCAGTTTAGTTGCTTACACCAACTCAACCGCAGCTTTAATAACAGCCGGACGCAAGTCGATATAGCGTTGTGTAGTCGCCATATTGCTGTGTCCAGCTAATGCCATAAGCGTTCTCACACCCACTCCACGTTCTGCTAAGTTTGTAAGTCCAGTGCGTCTGCCGCTGTGTGATGTTGCGCCACTTATGCCAGCCCCTTTGTAAATGCCATTCACAATGTGCGTCAATGTGTTAGCTGTAAATCCGTCACTACGTTGCGTATAAAACAATGGCTGTGTAAGTTCCTTTGGTTTGTGTGCTGCTACATACGCAGTAAGTTCAGCCCTCACCTTTTCAGCAAGCCATATTTGACGCCCTCATTTGCCCTTTGTTTGCGATGCGTTTAGTGACCCTGACCCAAATTCCTTACCGCTCAGAAGTTAGGATTTCCGGCTCTGTGCTGCTCGACAGGCCGGGCTTAAGCCCGGCCTGTCGAGCGAACTCCGTTGGTGTCAGCCAGTCTAGCGCACTGTGGGGTCTGGCCTCGTTATAGAAGCGCCTCCACGCCTCGATCTTGTCCTGGGCGTCGGTTAGGCTCATGAACCAATGTTCGTTCAGGCACTCTTGGCGAAGGCGCCCGTTGAAGCTTTCCACCATGGCGTTGTCGGTCGGTTTTCCGGGTCGGCTGAAGTCCAGCTCCACGCCGTGCTCGTACGCCCACTTGTCCATGACCTTGCTGATGAACTCGCTGCCGTTGTCCGTCTTAATGGTCCGCGGTTGCCCGCGCCCACGCACGATGGCGTTCAAGACCCGCACCACGTCATCCCCCTTGAGGCTTTGCCCAACATGGATGGCCAAGCTCTCTCGTGAATAGCAATCGACCACCGTGAGCATGCGCAGCTTGCGGCCATCGAACAGGTTGTCAGCAACAAAGTCCATGCTCCAGATTTGATTGATCGTGTGCGCCAACGTCTTGGGTTGGCGCAGTTGCGCCGCCTTGTTGCGCTTGGGTCGCTTGTGGCGCAACGTCAGGCCTTGCTCCTTGTACAGGCGGTAGACGCGTTTGTGGTTGTCTTTGAAGCCCTCGCGCCTGAGCATCACATGTACCCGCCGGTAGCCGTAATGCACACGCGTGTGCGTGATCTCCTTCATTCGCATGACCAGCGCCGTGTCATCGCGCGCCACCGACTGGTACAGGTACATCACGCGGCTGAGCTGAATGACGGCGCAGGCTTTGCGCATGCTGGTCCCGTATCGACGCATCAGATCGGTGGCCAGTTCACGTTTGCGCGAGGGCTTCAGAGTTTTTTTTACAACACGTCCTGCAGCATGGCCTTGTCCAGGCTCAGATCGGCCACCAGACGCTTGAGCTTGGCATTTTCTTCCTCCAGTTGACGCAGCCGGCGTAGCTCCGACGGGCCCAAACCCCCGTATTTCTGTCGCCACTTGTAGAACGTGGCGTCGCTGATGCCCATCTTGCGGCAGATCTCGTCGACCTTGGCGCCCAGCTCCGCCTGCTTGAGCGCGAACGCAATCTGCTCCTCTGTAAACCTGCTTTTCTTCACGGCATACCCTTTCCCATAAGGTGAAAATCATGCCGGATTCCCTACTTCTGAATGGTCAGGTTTTCTGGGTCAGGGTCACCGTTGTTTGACTGATATTGATTTTCTTTTTTGTTTTAGTGCGCGAATGTAAGTAGTTCTCGCAATCAGTGCGTTCAAGCTCTTTTAGCTTTGTGTCTCGTCCAATGAAATCAAGCCAATGTTCCAAATGCGTTTTAATAGCGCCATAACGCTCTTTAACTATTAGCTCTGCTTCAACGTCAAGCGCACGTTGCTTCAAATATTCTTCAACACCTTGCTTTGTTGTTTTAGAGAAATAAGTTTTACCCGCTAACTGCTGTACCATTAGCTCGTGATAATATTTTTTCGCTTTATCTATTGCTGTATCTCTATTTCGTGTGCGTAAGCTAAAACGTGCGTATTTCTTTTCCTTGCCTAACCACATACGCATTTGCCAATACTCGCCGCGCTTATACACAACAGCTTCGTCGTATATCTCTATTTCGTCAGCATTAAACGTTTGTTTTTTTAGCGGCATATGTGCGTTGGGTTACTACGTTTTTGAACGGCTACAGCGTTGTGTAGCTTTACGTGTAACTTTAATGCCAACGCCCAACTAAATCAACAACTTAGTTGGGCGTGCGCCAGTTTTGTGTAACTTGAAAAACTATATAAATCAACAACTTAAGTTATTTTTTCTACTCCCACTCAATGGTTGCCGGCGGCTTGCTGCTGACGTCGTAGGTCACTCGGTTGATGCCTCGCACCTCGTTAATGATGCGGCTCGACACTTTCTTGAGCAGCGCGTAGGGCAGCTCGACCCAGTCGGCAGTCATGAAGTCGCTGGTCTGCACGGCGCGCAGCGCCACCACGTAGTCGTAGGTGCGCCCGTCGCCCATCACGCCCACGCTCCTGACTGGCAGGAAAACGGCGAAGGCCTGGCTGGTCAGGTCGTACCAGCTCTTTCCGCTGGCCTCATCCTTGAAGTTGCGCAGTTCCTCGATGAAGATCGCGTCGGCGCGGCGCAGCAGGTTGGCATATTCTTTCTTGACTTCACCCAGAATGCGCACGCCCAGGCCAGGACCGGGGAACGGATGGCGATACACCATCTCGTGCGGCAGGCCAAGCACCACGCCCAGCTCGCGTACCTCATCCTTGAACAATTCGCGCAGCGGCTCCAGCAGCTTCAGGCCCAGTTGCTCGGGCAGACCGCCGACATTGTGGTGGCTCTTGATCGTCACGGCCTTCTTGCTCTTGGCGCCACCACTCTCGATCACATCCGGGTAGATGGTGCCTTGGGCCAGCCACTTTGCTCCATTCTCTGTAGCATCTGATGCTTGCAACATATGGGCTTGCGCCTTGAATACCTCGACAAACTCGCGCCCGATGATCTTGCGCTTGGCCTCCGGCTCGCTCACGCCTGCCAGTTGCCCGAGAAACTGGTCCGCCGCGTCGACCCGGATCACCCTGGCGTGCAGCTTGCCGACAAACATGTCCATCACCATGTCGCCCTCGTTCAGGCGCAGCAGGCCGTGATCGACAAACACGCAGGTGAGCTGGTCGCCGATGGCGCGATGAATCAGCGCTGCGGCGACGGACGAATCGACGCCGCCGGACAGGCCCAGGATGACTTCGTCGCCACCGACCTGGGCGCGAATTTTTTCGATTGCCTCGCTGATGTAGTCGCCCATGATCCAGTCGGGCCGCGCGGCGCAGATGTCCAGCACAAAGCGCTCCAGTATCGCCGCGCCGCGCTTGGTGTGCGTGACCTCGGGATGAAACTGCACGCCGTAGAAACGGCGATCTTCGTCGGCCATGCCGGCAATCGGGCAGCTGTCCGTACTGGCCATCAGCCTGAAGCCATGCGGCAACTCGGTGACCTTGTCGCCGTGGCTCATCCATACCTGCAGCATGCCGTGGCCCATGGACGTCGTGTAGTCCTGAATGCCTTCAAGGAGCTGGGTGTGGCCGTGCGCTCGCACATCGGCCGGGCCGAACTCGCGCCTGTGCCCACTTTGCACGACGCCGCCCAGTTGCTGTGCCATGGCCTGCATGCCATAGCAGATGCCCAGCACCGGCACGCCCAGATCGAACACGGCCTGTGGTGCCTTGTCGGTGGACTCCTCGTAGATGCTGGCGTGACTGCCAGACAGGATCACGCCCCGGAGCTGGCCATCCCTGGCATATTCGTGCACCCAGTTGTCCGTCACGTCGCAGGGGTGAACTTCGCAGAACACATGGGCTTCGCGCACGCGCCGTGCGATGAGTTGGGTGACCTGTGAGCCGAAATCCAGGATGAGGATTTTTTGGTGTTGCATGTGCAGGAAATCAGTCAGCCCGGTAGTTGGGCGCTTCCTTGGTGATCTGCACGTCGTGCACGTGGCTTTCGCGGATGCCGGCGGTGGTGATCTCCACAAATTCGGCCTTGTTCTTCATGTCCTCGATCGTGGCGCAACCGCAGTAACCCATGCTGGCGCGCACGCCGCCCGCCATCTGGTACACGATGGACACCATCGAACCCTTGTAGGGCACGCGCCCTTCAATGCCCTCGGGTACCAGCTTGTCGGCATTCGGGTTGCCGGTCGTGGCCTCCTGGAAGTAGCGGTCGGCGCTGCCCTGCTGCATGGCGCCGATGGAGCCCATGCCGCGGTAGCTCTTGTAGCTGCGGCCCTGGAACAGGATCACCTCGCCGGGTGCCTCCTCGGTGCCCGCGAACACGCCGCCCATCATCACGCTGCTGGCGCCAGCGGCGATCGCCTTCGCGATGTCACCCGAATAGCGGATGCCGCCGTCGGCAATCAGGGGAACGCCGCTGCCCTGCAAGGCCTTCGCCACGCTATCGATCGCCATGATTTGCGGCACACCCACGCCGGCCACAATGCGCGTGGTGCAGATGCTGCCGGGGCCGATGCCCACTTTCACGGCATCGGCCCCGGCTTCGACCAGCGCGAGCGCCGCCGCGCCGGTGGCGATGTTGCCGCCAATCACATCCACCTGCGGATAGTTGCGCTTGACCCAGCGCACACGCTCGATCACGCCCTGGCTGTGACCGTGCGCGGTGTCCACCACGATCGCGTCGGCGCCAGCCTTGACCAGCGCTTCCACCCGCTCCTCCGTCCCCTCACCGACCCCGACCGCCGCACCCACACGCAGCTTGCCGTGCGCATCGCGCGCGGCGTTGGGGAAAGTCGTCTGCTTGGTGATGTCCTTGACGGTGATCAGGCCCTTGAGCTCGAACGCGTCATTCACCATCAACAGCCGCTCCAGCTTGTATTTGTTCAGCAAAGCGCGGGCTTCGGCGGCGGTCACGCCTTCCTTGACCGTGATCAGTTTGTCGCGCGTCGTCATGATGTCGCGCACCGGAACGTCGTAGCGGGTTTCAAAGCGCAAGTCGCGGCTGGTAACGATCCCGACCACCTTGCCTGCATCGCAGACCGGGAAACCAGAAACACCAAGCTGGTCGGACAGATCCATCACCTGGCGCACTGTGTGGGTCGGTGTGATCACGACCGGGTCGCGCAGCACCCCCGATTCGTAGCGCTTGACTTTGGCCACTTGCGCGGCCTGCTCCTGGGGCGTGAAATTCTTGTGCACGATGCCCATCCCGCCCTCCTGGGCGATGGAAATCGCCAGCCGGGCTTCCGTGACCGTGTCCATGGCTGCGGAGACCAAGGGCAGGTTCAAGGAGATATTGCGGGAGAAACGGGTCGCGAGCGAGGTGTCCTTGGGCAGGACCTGGGAGAACGCCGGCACCAGCAACACATCGTCGAAGGTGAGCGCTTTTCCTAAAAGGCGCATGAGAAAGCTCCAAAAAACGGATTGTACCCGTGCGTCCACTCTCGACCTCACGCGTTTGCCGTCCCGAAAAATCGACAAACTCGCGTTTCCCAGGCCCTGCGTGGAAGGAATGCAACACAAAGTTACGATCTCGACGCTAAACTAGCCGCCATGAATCTCTCCCGAGTTTTCCTGTTTGGCGCGGCCTGTCTGATGTCGGTGTCGGCGATCGCACAATGGCAATGGATTGACAAGGATGGCCACAAAGTCTTCAGTGACCGGGCCCCTCCGGCCGCCATACCCGAGAAGGACATTCTGCGGAAGCCGGCCGGAACGGCTCACGTGACCAGTCTGCCGTCAGCCGCCATGGCGGCGGGCGCGAGCTCCGCTGCAGCATCTCCAGCGCAAGTTGCGGCGCCCAAGGTCAGCGGCACGGACAAGGAACTGGAGGAGAAGAAAAAGCAGGCGGACGATGCAGCAGCCGCGAAGAAAAAGGCCGAAGAGCAAAAGGTCGCCAAGGCCAAAGCCGATAACTGCGCACGCGCCAGGCAATCCAAGGCCGGCCTTGACTCCGGCGTGCGCATTGCCCGCACCAATGACAAGGGCGAACGCGAGATCATGGATGACGCTGAGCGCGCGGCGGAAACGCAGCGCGTTCAGTCCATCATCAATTCCGACTGCAATTAGGCTAGACTCCAGCCTCCGCCTGCTGCCTCAGTAGCCGGCTTTGGCGCCCGGGCGCTTCCTGGCAAACAGCCCGGCCGTCCTCGCGCCCTGTTCGCGGAAACGCTCGCGTCGCGCCACCTTGGGGTCCACCGTCAGTGGCCGGTAAATTTCAACCCGATCGTTCTCGCGCAGCAATTGCTCCAGACTGGCCTTGCGACTCCATATCCCGACACGGGTCTGAGACAGATCAATCTCAGGAAATTCCTGCAGCAAGCCGCTGGCCTGCAAGGCTTGCAGGAGGCTGGCGCCATCGTGCAGCGTGACCCACTTCTCGTGGGTGTGACGCGGCCTGCTCGAGTAGATGATGCTGACGCGAATCGTCATGGCCTCAATCGTAAACCTGCCCGGCGCGCTTGACGAAGGCATCCACCAGGCTGCCGGCGATCTTGTCGAATACGGGGCCCACCAGGGCAGCAAGAGCTGCGTTGTCAAAGCCGTAATTGAGTGTGAGATCGACCCGGCAGGCACGCTCGTTTCCCTCGCCTAACGGGGTGAAATTCCACTGACCGTCGAGCCGGGAAAACGGCCCCTTGACCAGCTTCATGCCGACCTGGCGACCCGCCACGTGGTTATTGCGCGTAACGAAGACCTGGCGGATGCCGCCAAAAGAGATGCCGACCTCGGCCGTCATGCCCGCCGCATCGGCCTCGACCACAGCGGCATGGTCGCACCAGGGCAGGAACTGCGGATAGCGGGGCACGTCGGTGACCAGGGCGAACATTTCTTCAGCGCTGTACCAGATCAGGACGGACTTGTGGACGGTTTTCATAGAATGCAGGGCTCGCGGAATTGTAGACAAGCCTTGCGCGCGCCCTTACAAGTCCGACTTTCAACCCCATCTGGACCCCATGGCCAAGAAACCCGACTCCGCCGCGCAAAAATCGACCCGGATTGCCGACAACAAGAAGGCCGCCTACAACTACTTCTTCGAGGAGCGCTTCGAGGCGGGCATAGTGCTGGAGGGCTGGGAGGTCAAGTCGCTGCGCGAAGGCAAGGTGCAGCTGACCGATGGTTACGTGGTGATCCGCGATGGCGAGCTGTATGTGATCGGCTGCCAGATCAACCCGCTCGGCACCGCATCGACTCATGTCAGCCCCGACAAGGTTCGCACCAAGAAGCTGCTGATGCACAAGGAAGAAATCGGGCGGCTGATCGGCAAGGTCGAGCAGAAGGGCTACACCCTGGTGCCGCTGAACCTGCACTGGAAGGCGGGCAAGATCAAGTGCGAGATTGCGCTGGCCAAGGGCAAGGCCGAGCACGACAAGCGCGACACCATCAAGGACCGCGAGGGCAAGCGCGAGGTCGAAAGGGCCATGAAAGCGCGCCACCGTTGAAGCAGCGCCGAAATAAATGCAGCATCCATGGAATAAAGCGCTGCGCCATGGCGTTCATGCCAATGCAGACTTTCTCTGCCCGTGCAACCCGATGGAGAATCCATGAAACCGATCCCGATCTTCGCCCTGGCCGCAACCCTGATTGCAGGCTGCGCCTCCATGTACGCCCAAACGCCTGCCAGAATTGCCGACGGCGTGCTGGTCGGCCCCAACGACATGACGCTTTACACCTTTGACAAGGACATGGCCGGCGCGGGCACATCTGCGTGCAACGGACCCTGCGCGAGCAACTGGCCGCCGTTGATGGCGACCGACAGCGACAAGGCCTCGGGTGATTACACCGTGATCACCCGCGATGACGGCAAAAAACAGTGGGCCGCCAAGGGCAAGCCGCTGTACTACTGGTCCAAGGACAGCAAGCCGGGCGACAAGTCCGGCGACGGCGTCTTGAATCTCTGGCATGCCGCCCGCGTGGCAAGGCCAGCTACGACGACGTATTGAATTTCCGGCTGTCGCCACGCCGCAAGACGCACCACCGCATCGCAACAGCTCATGGACCACGCCGAATTGGTTGCGCAGATCCCCGGCCTGCGGCGCTATGCCCGCGTGCTGACCGGGGATGCCTGGGCCGCAGACGATCTGGTCCAGGACACGCTCGAGCGCGCTTGCAGCAAGTGGCGTCTGTGGACGGCGGGCTCCAACCTGCGGGCCTGGCTGTTCACCCTGATGCACAACCAGTTCGTCAGTCAGGCGCGCCGCTCGGTCCGGCAATCGGGCGCGGGGGTCCGGGTCGATGTGGACGACGTGGACCACGAACTATCTGCCGGGGGCGTAGCACCCGATGTGACGCTGGACATCGAACGCTGCCTGCTGCGCTTGCCCGAAGATCAGCGTGCGGTGTTGCTGCTGGTCAGTGTGGAGGATCTTTCGTATGCCGAGGTGGCGCGCATCACGGGCGTGCCATTGGGCACCGTGATGTCGCGCCTGTCGCGGGCCCGCAGCCGCCTGCGCGAATTGATGGACGGACGCCCCGATAGGACCGGCAGCCCGCCCGTGCTGCGCCGGCTCAAATAACGCAAGCGAATTTCCCCATGGACGCCAACACTTCCCCACCGGTCACCGAGGACGAGCTGCATGCGCTGCTGGACGGGCAGCTGTCCGCGTCCGCGCGGGCTGCGCTGCAGGCGCGGCTGCTCCAAGACCCTGCGGCCATGGCCACGTGGGCGGCCTGGCGCGCGCAGCGCGAGGCCCTGCGCGGCCTGCATCAGTCGCTGCTGCACGAGCCCGTGCCGCCGGCCCTGCTGGCCACCGGCCAGCGCAGCGCCGATGCGCAGCGCCAACTCGCCCAATGGTGGCGCTGGAGCGGCATGGCCGCGGGTGTGCTGCTGGCCTTTGGTGTGGGCTGGCTGGCGCGTGGCGACCGCGACCGGAGCCCGCTGTGGGACCCCCAGGCGGCGCAGGTGCTGAGCAGAGCCCAGGGCGCGCAGGAATTCGCGCACCAGGCCGCCGTCGCCCATGCCGTCTACTCACCCGAACTGCGCCATCCGGTCGAAGTCACGGCGGCGCAACAGGATCATCTGGTGCAATGGCTGTCCAAACGTCTTGGCAAACCCTTGAAGATTCCCGACCTGTCGGCGCAAGGCTTTGCGCTAATGGGCGGACGCCTGCTGCCGGGCGACGATGGCGCGCGGGCCCAGTTCATGTTCGAGAACGCGGGGGGCCAGCGCATCACCCTGTACCTGGGAGCCGTGCAAGGCGCTGCCGCGAATGCACAACCCAAGGGCCAAGCCGATCAGGCGCGCCGCGAAACCGTCTTCCGTTTTTCGGCCGATGGCCCGGTTCCACGTTTTTACTGGGTCGACCAGGGCTTCGGTTATGCCCTGGCAGGCCAACTTCCGCGCGCAACCCTGATGGAACTGGCCGATGCGGTTTACCAGCAGCTTGAGCCGGCTCGCTGAGCGGGTATAGGCTCGGGTCTTGATCGGCGCGCGGCCGGTACGGAGCCGCCTGGGCCACTCACTCGTAGCTCGACGGCTGGGCGGCGGCCGGTAGCGGCGCACGCGGCGCGCGGTTGCGGCTGCGCCAGCCCAGCGCTTCGTTGGCGGCCAGTGCACCGATCACCACCGATCCCCCGATCAGCACTTCGGCAGCGGGCACTTCGTTGGCGCCCAGCCAGGCCCAGAGAATGCCGAAAATGACCTCCAGCAAGGCCAGCAGCGCCACTTCGGGTGCCTTCAGCACGCGCGCGCTGATGACCGAAAAAATGCACGGAATGGCCAGCTGGACCAGCCCGAGAAAGGCCAGCAAGCGCAAATCGGGGCCGGTGGCCACGAAGGGAAAGGCCAGCGGCAGGGTCATCAGGGTCGAGAGCACGGCACCGACCAGCACGCTGGGAATCAGATCGATTTGTGTGCCACGGGCCTGGCTGCGCTGCACCACGGTCCAGTTGACCGCGCCGGCCATGGGCACGCACAGCGCGACCAGCGAGCCCGACAGCACGCCATCGTGGGCGGCGGCGATGTTCACCTGGGAGCCGAACATGTAGGCGATGCCCAGGCCCGCCAGCGCGATCGCACCCCAGGTTCTCGGTGCGATGCGATGGCCGATGAACAGGCGCGCCAGCAATGCAGTCAACAGGGGCCCTATCGACATCGTGACCAGCACATTGCCCACCGAGGTGAGCGTGAGTGCCACCATGTAAGCGGTGAACATGACGCTCCAGCACACGCCCGACAACCAGAACGCCGGGCTGGTCCAGCGCATGGCCCGAAACACGCCTCGGCCCTGCCACGCCGGCAGGATGATCAACAGCGACACCGTGGTGAAGAAGCTGCGCCAGAACGTGACCTCGAAGCTGTGCGCGTTTTGCAAATGCCGCGTCACGACGCCGGCGACGGACCACATCAGGGTCACCATCACCATCATGAACACGGCTTTGGTATGGGTGAGTTTCATAGCGCGTCGGTTGCAGGCGGCTCAAGCCCGACTCGGCTTGTACCTGCTTTACACAGTCTCCCGGCTGGCGCGTTTGCGCTCGTGCTCTTTCAGATAGCGCTTGCGCAGGCGGATCGATTTGGGGGTGATCTCGACCAGCTCGTCGTCCTCGATGAACTCCACGCCGTACTCCAGCGTGAGCGTGATGGGCGGCGTGATCTTGATCGCATCCTCCTTGCCGCTGACGCGGAAGTTGGTGAGCTGCTTGGTGCGCGTGGCGTTGACCACGAGGTCGTTGTCGCGCGAGTGGATGCCGACGATCATGCCTTCGTACACCGGGTCGTTGGCGCGCACGAACATGCGGCCACGGTCATCGAGCTTGCCCAGCGCGTAGTTGAAGATCTCGCCATCGTCCATCGAGATCAGCACGCCGTTCTTGCGGCTCGCGATCTCGCCCTTGTACGGCTCGTAGCTGTCGAAGATGTTGGAGATCAGGCCCGAACCGCGCGTCAGGTTCAGGAACTCGTTGGAAAAACCGATCAGCCCGCGTGCCGGGATGCGGTATTCAAGCCGCACGCGGCCGCGCCCGTCCGGCTCCATGTTGACCAGGTCGCCCTTGCGCTCGCCCAGCGCCTGCATCACGCCGCCCTGGTGCTGCTCCTCGATGTCGGCCGTGACCAGCTCGATCGGTTCGTGGCGTTCGCCGTTCACCTCCCGAAACACCACGCGCGGCTTGGACACGGCCAGCTCATAGCCTTCGCGGCGCATGTTCTCCAGCAGGATGGTGAGGTGCAATTCGCCGCGCCCCATGACCTCGAACACGCCTTCCTCGCCGGTTTCGCGCACACGCAACGCTACGTTGTGCTGCAACTCGCGCTGCAGCCGGTCCCAGATCTGCCGGCTCGTGACGTACTTGCCTTCACGCCCGGCCAACGGACTGGTGTTGACGCAGAAGTTCATGGTCAGTGTCGGCTCGTCGACCTTGAGCATCGGCAGCGGCGCGGGGTTCAAAGGGTCCGTCACCGTCACGCCGATGCCGATATCGGCAATGCCGTTGATCAGCACAATGTCCCCGGGGCCGGCCTGCGTCACCTGCACGCGCTCCAGGCCCTGGAACGTCAGCACCTGATTGATGCGTCCCTTGTATGAGGCACCGTCCGTCCCTTCCATCACGAGCACGTCCATGCCCGGCTTGACGGTGCCGGCGTTGACGCGCCCGACACCGATGCGACCCACGAAGGTCGAAAAGTCGATGGCCGAAATCTGCAACTGCAGCGGCGCATCCGCTTCACCTTCGTGCGGCGGCACGTGGTCCAGGATGGTGTCGAACAGCGCCGACATGTCGGGCCCCCACTGCTCGCCCTGCCCACCCTCTTCCATCGAGCTCCAGCCGTTGATGCCCGAGGCGTAAACGACGGGGAAGTCCAGTTGCGCGTCAGTGGCTCCGAGCTTGTCGAACAGATCGAACGCCGCGTCGACGACATATTGCGGGCGCGCGCCCGGCTTGTCGACCTTATTCACTACCAGGATGGGGCGCAGGCCCAGCGCGAGCGCCTTCTTGGTCACGAAGCGCGTCTGCGGCATCGGGCCCTCCTGCGCGTCGATCAGCAGCACCACGCCGTCCACCATGGACAGCGCGCGTTCCACTTCACCGCCGAAGTCGGCATGGCCGGGCGTGTCGACGATGTTGATGTGCGTGCCCTTCCAGCTCACGGCACAGTTCTTGGCCAGGATGGTGATGCCCCGCTCGCGCTCGATGGCGTTGTTGTCCATCACGGTGTCGACCACTTTTTCGTGTTCGGCAAAGGTGCCGGACTGGCGCAGCAGCTGATCGACCATGGTGGTCTTGCCATGGTCCACGTGGGCGATGATGGCGATGTTGCGGATTTGCTTGTTGCTCATGGTTGGCTTTCTGGATATTCGAGGATTTGCTGTATTTCAGGAGGGCTGAGCAGTCGCCCGGGAATCAATTCACCGGCCTTGACGTGGCCCGTGCCCAGCAGCGCGTGCGGCGCCTCGCCGTACACGGCGACCTGCTGTGCGTCGGGCCAGTCGCCGCGCCGGCGCACACCGCTGAGAAACCGGCCGGCATTGGCGGCGTCCAGCGTGATGCGGGTGTGACCGGGCAGCAGTGAATCCACAGGGAGAAGGCATGCTGGGCGCTCAGACTCCGTCATCGCCTCCAGAGCCTGCAGTGTCATGCAACGCGAGAGATCGAAGTTGCCCGTCGCGGTGCGGCGCAGCGCCGTCAAGTGGGCGCCGCAACCGAGTGCTTCGCCGATGTCTTCGGCCAGGGTCCTGATATA
>SCRR01000109.1 GCA_004322085.1 Burkholderiaceae bacterium | reverse complement strand
GTCACGTCCTGGCCGGTCAGGATTTTTGACTTTTCCACCGCCCCGACGGCGAAGCCCGCCAGGTCGTACTCACCAGCGGGATACATACCAGGCATCTCGGCGGTTTCACCGCCGATCAGCGCGCAACCCGAGAGCTCGCAGCCGCGCGCGATGCCGCCGACCACGCGCGCTGCCGTGTCGACGTCGAGCTTGCCGCAGGCGAAGTAGTCCAGAAAGAACAGCGGCTCGGCGCCCTGCACCAGTACGTCATTCACGCTCATGGCCACCAGATCGATGCCCACGGTGTCGTGCATGGCCCACTCGAACGCCAGTTTGAGCTTGGTGCCGACCCCGTCGGTACCGCTCACCAGCACCGGCTCCTTGTAGCGTTTGGGCACCTCGAACAGCGCGCCAAAGCCACCGATACCGGCCAGCACCCCTTCGCGCAGGGTCTTTTTGGCCAATGGTTTGATGCGTTCCACCAGCGCGTCGCCGGCATCGATGTCGACGCCTGCGTCCTTGTATGACAGGGGCCAGGAGCCGGAAGGGGGGTGGGCAGAAGAGCTCATGAAAGGTGGCCGCACGGGTCTGCGTGCATAGCCCTATAGAATTTGTCCTGATTTTAAGGGCTCACCCGCGCGCTGACCGTTCCACCCGCACTTCATTTTTTCATTACTCGCCCGCATGCAGTTCACCTCCGTCCAAAAGCGCGCCGCCGCGTGGCTCGCCATTGCTGCGCTGATGTTGCTTGCGCTGTGGCAACTGGGTGCGGTCCTGACACCCTTTGTGGTGGCGGCAGTCATGGCCTACGCGCTGACGCCGCTGGTGACAAAGCTCGATCGTCTCGGACGTGGGCGTGTCCCACGTGCATTGTCGGTGTTGCTCGTGGAGCTGGTGTTCATCGTGATGCTGCTCGGCCTGCTGCTGTTGGTGGTGCCCATTCTTGCCAAGGATCTGCCCTTGATGCGCGATCAGGTACCGGCATTGCTGGACCGGCTGAGCGGATGGATCCAGCCGCTGCTGGCGCAGTTCGGTGTCAAGGTGACACTGGACATGGCCAGCGTCAAAACGCTGGCACTGCAGTACCTCAACGGCAACGTCGAGGAAACGCTGGGCTCGCTGTTGTCATCACTCAAGATGGGCGGCAGCGTGGCGCTGGCGGTCGTCGGCAACGCCGTGCTCATTCCGGTGGCGCTGTTCTACCTGCTGATGGACTGGGACCACTTTGTCGCGCGCATTGTGGAGCTCGTGCCACCGCATCTGCGGGGCGCGTTTGACAGCTTCACGACCGAGTGCGACACCGTGCTGGGCGAGTACTTGCGCGGCCAATTGCTGGTGATGCTTACGCTGGCGGTCTATTACAGCGTCGGATTGTCCTTGTTCGGACTGGATCTGGCGCTGCCGATCGGCATCTTCACCGGGCTGGCGGTGTTTGTGCCGTACCTCGGGTTTGGCTTGGGACTGCTGCTCGCCACGCTCGCTGGGCTGCTGCAATTTGCCTCGATCAAGGCCGTCGTGATGGTGGCCGTGGTGTATGGCCTGGGCCAGTTCGGCGAGGGTTTCTTCCTGACACCGCGCCTGGTCGGCGAGCGCATCGGCCTGCATCCGCTGGCGGTCATTTTTGCCTTGCTCGCGTTCGGCCAGCTGTTCGGTTTTGTCGGCGTGCTGGTCGCGTTGCCCGCCAGCGCAGTGCTGCTGGTCGCCATCCGGCGCGTGCGCGCGAGCTACCTCGCGAGCAAGCTTTACCAGGGCTGAGGCCGGTTGGAGCGGACCTGGTGAAGCAGATCGCCCTCGACATCGGCCTGGCCAGCGGCCCGACGTTTGCCAGCTATCTTGCGGGCCCCAATGAGGCTGCGCTCAAGCACCTGCAGTTGTGGGCCGGCAACCCGACACGCTCACCCGTCCCGACCTACCTGTGGGGCGCTGCCGGCAGCGGCAAAACGCATTTGCTCAGGAGCGTGCGCGAGGCGCTGCGCGAGCAAGGTGCCGGGATTCGCGTGGGCTGGCTGGACGCGTCTGTGGCGCAGCCGGTTGAGTTCGACGAAGGCTGGGCCGCCGTCCTGCTCGACGATGTGCATCTGTACACCGCGGTGCAACAGCATGCGGCATTCAACTGGTTCGTCAACGCCATGGGCTCGCGCGACGGCCATCCGCTGTGGGTGCTGGCTGCAGGCGAATTGCCACCCGCCGACCTGACGTTGCGCGAGGATTTGCGCACGCGCCTGGGTTGGGGTCATGTGTTTCAGCTGCAGGCTCTCAGCGAGCCCGAGTGCCGGGCTGTGCTGCGCCAGCAGGCCGACGCGCGTGGTGTGTTCCTGGGCGACGAGGTGATGGACTTCATGCTCACCCGGTTCAGCCGCGATCTGGGCAGCCTGGTGCAATTGCTCGACTTGATTGACGGCTACTCACTGCAGACCCAGCGCGCCATCACGATCCCGTTGATCAAGTTGATGCTGAACGACGAGTGACGCCCGATCAATACAATGGCGGCCTGTGAAGCTCACCCTTTTCGACCTCGACCACACGCTGCTGCCAATCGACTCCGACTATGCGTGGGGGCAGTACACGATCGAAATTGGCTGGACCGATCCGGTCGAATTTGCGCGCAGGAACGACGCTTTCTATGCCCAATACCAGGCCGGCACCCTGGACGTGCATGACTATGTGCGCTTTGCCGTTGATGCAGTAAGGCGCCAGGGTGCCACGAACTCCATGGCTGCTCACGCCCGTTTCATGCAGGAGGTGATGCAGAAGAACATCAAACCCGAAGCCCTTGCGCTGGTCGCGCAGCACCAGCGCAAGGGCGACGAAGTGGTGATCGTCACCGCGACCAACGAGTTTGTGACCCGTCCGATCGCCGAGGTCTTCGGTGTGAAAGAATTGATTGCGGTGCAGCTCGAACGCGGGCCGGACGGCTGGTTCAACGGCGAGATTCGCGGGGTGCCCTCGTTCCGGGGCGGCAAGGTGACGCGCATCGAGCAATGGCTGGCCACTCGCCAGCTTGGCTGGGCCGACGTGGACAGCACTTTTTACTCCGATTCCATCAACGATCTGCCGCTGCTGGAGAAGGTACGGCACCCCGTCGCGACCAATCCCGACGACCGGTTGCGTGCGCTCGCGAGCGCACGTAATTGGCGCATACTGGATTTGTTTCCTAAAATTGGTTGACGATAGCGCTGCTTTTTCCACCCGTGGCGCACGGTTTTGCAAGATTTCATGATTAAAAAATTTATCGACAAATTGCTGGGCAAAAGCCCGGCCAGATCCGCGACGGGCAAGACCGGCAAGCCCGATTTGGGCAAGCGCGTGGAGGTTAGCCAGGCGGTGCATGGCATCGATCCGGCGCTGGTGGACGAGCGTGCGCTCAACGTTGTCAGCACCTTGCAGCAGGCGGGTTTTGAGGCCTACGTGGTCGGCGGCGCCGTGCGGGACCTGTTGCTGGGCCTGCGCCCGAAGGACTTCGATGTGGCCACCAATGCCACGCCCGAGCAGGTCAAGGGGCTGTTTCGCCGCGCCTTCCTCGTAGGGCGGCGTTTTCGGATCGTCCATGTGGTGTATGGACGCGGGCGTGAACATGAGGTGATCGAGGTGTCCACGTTTCGCGCATACCTCGACAATGCTGCGGCCGAGCAGGTGGCCGGCAACGAAAAAACCAGCAGGAGCGAGCTCGCGGGCCTGAAGCATGCCGTCGATTCGACCGGCCGCGTGCTGCGCGACAACGTCTGGGGCCCGCAGGAAGAAGACGCGGTGCGGCGCGATTTCACCATCAACGCCATGTATTACGACCCGAGAAACCAGGTGGTGGTCGACTACCACGGGGGCATCAAGGACGCGAAAAATCTCGTGCTGCGCATGATCGGTGACCCGGCCGCGCGCTACCGCGAAGACCCGGTGCGCATCATTCGCGCAGTACGGTTTGCAGCCAAGCTCGGCGCGCTGGGCTTCAAGCTCGATCCCAAAACGGCGCAGCCGCTGATCAAATCGCAGGCCCTGCTGGCCGACGTGCCGCAAAGCCGCCTGTTCGACGAAATGCTCAAGCTGCTGCAGACCGGCCATGCGATGGCGAGCATCGAACAGCTCAAGCTGCTGGGCATGGCGCACGGCATCTACCCGCTGCTCGACGTTGTGGTGGAGCGTGCGGACCAGACCTTTGTGAAAGCGGCGCTGCAGGACACCGACCGCCGCGTCGGCGAAGGCAAACCGGTGGCGCCCAGTTTCCTGCTCTCGTGCGTGCTGTGGGCCGACGTGCGCGATGGCTGGCGCCAGCGCATGGAGGGGCACCAGCGCCAACCTTCGTTTGCGGCGCTGCAGGACGCGATCGACGATGTGTTCAACGCCCGTATCGGCGATGTGTCGGGGCACGGCAAGCTGGCTGGCGACATGCGCGAGATCTGGATGATGCAGCCGCGTTTCGAGAAGCGCACGGGCAGAACGCCTTACAGCCTGGTGGACCAGCCGCGCTTTCGTGCCGCGTTCGACTTCATGCGCCTGCGCGCCGACGCCGGCGAGATCGACGATGCGCTGGCCGCGTGGTGGCAGGAGTTCAGTCTGGCCAACGATGACGAGCGCGAAAGCTTGCTCGAGCAGGTCCGGCAGGAACAGGGCACGCGTACACGCGTGCGCGCGGCCAGGCCCGTTCGCGCAGAGGACTCCGGGGCTGGCGCGGAGCCGGATCAGTCTGGCGGCGGCGTGGGCGAACCGGAAAGGACGGACGCGCCCAGAAAGCGCCGTCGCCGTCGTCGCCCCAATACTACGAAAAATATAGCTACCACCGTAGATGGTATATAGGTTAAAGGCTACTTTTATTGAAGAAAACGCATGTGACCTGCTACGTCGCCTTGGGCGCCAACCTGGGCGACGCAGCGGCAACGGTGAGCCGCGCGATGGACGCGATTGATAGTTTGCCGGACGCACGGGTGACGCGTCGCTCGTCGCTCTACCGCACGGCGCCCGTGGGCGCCAGTGGCCCTGATTACATCAATGCAGTGGTCGAGATTTCTACCGCTTTGGCGGCGCCGCAGCTGCTTGGGCGGCTTCAAAAACTGGAGCTCGCTGCGGGGCGTGAACGCCCTTACCCCAATGCCCCACGGACGCTGGACCTCGACCTGCTGTTGTACGGTGACGCGTCGCTGCAAAGCCTGACATTAACGATTCCGCACCCGCGCATGTTCGAACGTGCCTTTGTCCTGGTTCCACTGGCTGAAATTGCGCCGCAGCGTGTGAGCGCTGCACAGCTGGGCGTTGTCTGCAATCAGGCCATCCAGCGATTGTGAGTTGAATGATTTGCCCGCAGCGGGGCCCGGTGTAGTCCGGTGTCGGAAGCTGCGATTCCGGAGCGCGCGGCGCCGTTCACGCGCGATCGGGATGGGACGGCGGTTAAACTCCTGCGGGTCACAGGGCGCCCCATTTCCGGTTGATATTCCAGGATAGAACCATGCTGTTTGCAAAATTGCTACCGCGCGAAGGTAATTTTTTCGAAATGTTCAACCAGCATTCTGATCGCATCGTAGAGGCGGCCCACGCGTTTGCGAATCTGGTGGCGAACTATGGCGACCTTCATCTTCGCGAGAAGTACAACCAGGACGTGGACAACGCCGAGCGCGCTGCCGACCGCGTGACGCACGACGTCAACAAGGCCCTGCACAAGACCTTCATCACACCGATCGACCGCGAGCAGATCCACTCGCTCATCAACACCATGGACGATGTGGCCGACCTGATTCAGGACTCGGCAGAGACCATGGCGCTGTACGACGTGCACCACATGACCGAGGAGATCACGCGCCTGACCGACCTCAGCGTCAGGTGTTGCGAGCGGTTGCGGGACGCCGTGCGGATGCTCGACAAGATTGCCGAGTCTGGCAACGCCGAGGCCGCCTTGAAAACCTGTGAGGAAATTGACCGGCTGGAATCCGATGCCGACCGCGTGATGCGCTCGGCCATGAGCAAGCTGTTTCGCGAGGAGCCCGACGTGCGCGAGGTGCTCAAGCTCAAGGCCATCTACGAGCTGTTAGAGACCATTACCGACAAGTGCGAGGATGTCGCCAACCTGATCGAGGGCATCGTCCTCGAGAACTCCTGAGCCGGAGCGGCACGTGGCGACGGCTCAGGTGGGGTTGTGGGTGGTGGTGGTGCTGGTGGTAATGGCGATCTTCTTCGACTTCCTCAACGGCTTTCATGATGCCGCCAATGCCATTGCCACGGTGGTTTCCACCGGGGTTCTCAAGCCGGCCCAGGCCGTTGTGTTTGCCGCTTTTTTCAACTTCCTGGCGGTCTTCGTGTTTCACCTGAGCGTGGCGGCCACGGTGGGCAAGGGCATCGCGGACCCGAGTGTGGTGGACGTTCATGTCGTGTTCGGAGCCTTGGTCGGGGCGATCTGCTGGAATCTCATTACCTGGTACTACGGCATTCCCAGCAGCTCTTCACATGCCCTGATCGGGGGCATCGTGGGTGCGGTCATCGCCAAGGCCGGAACCGGATCGCTGATCAGCGCCGGCATCGGCAAGACCGTGTTGTTTATTTTTGCCTCGCCCTTGCTGGGGTTTTTGCTGGGCTCGCTCATGATGGTGGCGGTGGCATGGACCTTCCGGCGCGCCACCCCGTCCAGGGTGGACCGGTGGTTCCGGCGCGCGCAACTGTTCTCTGCGGGGGCTTACAGCCTGGGCCATGGCGGCAACGACGCGCAAAAAACCATTGGCATCATCTGGATGCTGTTGATTGCCACCGGTCACGCGGCATCGACGAGCACAGAGCCTCCCATTTGGGTCATTGCAAGCTGTTACACGGCCATTTCCGCCGGTACCATGTTCGGCGGCTGGCGCATCGTCAAGACCATGGGGCAAAAAATCACCAAGCTCAAACCCGTGGGCGGTTTTTGCGCCGAAACCGGCGGCGCCCTGACGCTGTTTCTGGCGACTTTGCTGGGAATCCCGGTCTCCACCACGCACACCATCACGGGTGCGATCGTGGGTGTCGGCGCCACCCGCCGTGCCAGCGCCGTGCGCTGGGGCGTGGCCGGGAACATCGTGTGGGCGTGGATATTCACGATCCCGGCCGCCGCCTTCGTTGCCGCCATCGCTTGGTGGGTCAGCTGGCGTCTGTTCTAGGTACAGGCACCGCGCGGGGCGCCGTCACTGGCTGATTTTTTGCGCCTGTGAGACTTGGTATTCAAAATAGCGCTGAAAACTGAAAACGATGCTGGCCATCAGCACGCTGGCGCCGATCAGCAGTGACAGGACGATGGCCCCAATGGTGAACCAGTTGGTTTGGCCCGGCGCCGCGTCTTCGGGAGCCGTGGCGTTGAATCTGGCGTTCCATTTCTCCGGTGTCATCAGCCCGAACACGATCGCCGTCAGCGCGCACCCGGCGATCGTGAAACCGGCAAACGGAATCAGAATCCAGCTCCATGGGTCGTCGAGCCCGAACTGGCGCACGCGTTCAATGCCATACAGGCCAATCACGGTCGGAATCGGCAGCAGCCACCCCATCACATCGCGCAGGCCGTGCAGATAGAAGCGGTGCAGACCCACGGGGCCGCCCAGAAAAGCGAGCCACGCCGCAATCGTTTTATTTTTCATGAGGGCTGATTATTGCGGGTTTGAATCGCCTGCTCGACAGGTGGCTGCGAATCCCCCACGCCCAGCGCCTTTTCCATCAACACCGCATCGAGCCACCGCCCGAATTTCCAGCCGCAGGCCTTGAGGATGCCCACGGGCGTGAACCCTGCCGAGCGATGCACGCCCACCGAGCCTGTATTGGCCGAGTCGCCAATCACCGCAATCAGTTTGCGCAAGCCCGCGTTTTGCGCCTGCGCGATCAGCTCCGCAAGGAGCGCGCGACCGAGCCCGCGCCCGTGCCTGTCCGGGGCCAGGTAAATCGAATCCTCGGCCGAGAAACGGTAGGCCGGGCGTGGCTTGAACCAGTTGCAGTAGGCAAAACCCACCACCTGACCCGTTTGCTCGGCCACCAGGTACGGCAGGCCCCTGGCCAGCACGTCGTCGCGCCGGGCGGCCATGTCGCTGCAGGTGGGCGGGTCGATCTCGAATGTCCCTGTGCCGTGCAGCACGTGATGGGTGTAAATGGCCGTGATGGCGGCGATATCGCCGCTTCGGCTATGACGGATCAGGCAGGATGCAGGGTTCATGACGAACAAACCGATATAATGGAAGGCTTTTCAGCGTGTGACTGGCCGGGTGGTCATGTTGCGTGTCTCAACGCCGGAATGGTTGGTTGCACAACGGTTGAGAGTCATATCAATCGTCCCCAAGGATAAATCATGGTTGTCATTCGTCTTTCACGCGGCGGCTCCAAGGCCCGCCCGTTCTTCAACATCGTCGTGGCCGACAAGCGCACGCGCCGCGATGGGCGCTTCATCGAGCGCATCGGCTTCTACAACCCGATCGCCAAAGATCACGAGGAACGCATCCGCATTGCGCAGGATCGCCTGACGTACTGGACCGGTGTGGGCGCACAGGCTTCTCCCACCGTGGATCGCCTGGTCAACCAAGCGGCTGCAAAAGCAGCGTAAATAGGCGCGCCTTCGGCCCGCCTGCGCAACCTGTCGCCCGAGCCCAGTGCATGTTGCCCGGACTGGAGCCCGCTGAATTACCAGCGGATGCCATTGAAGTCGGGCGCATCCAGGACGCCTGGGGCGTCAAGGGCTGGTTCCGGGT
>SCRR01000108.1 GCA_004322085.1 Burkholderiaceae bacterium | reverse complement strand
GCCAACAGCGACGTGTCGCTCACCGTGCAGGCCGGCGAAACCCATGCCGTGCTGGGCGAGAACGGCGCCGGCAAATCGACGTTGATGAAGATCATCTACGGCGCGGTCAAGCCGGATGAAGGCGCGGTCATGTTCAATGGCCAGCCGGTGCACATCCGCAACCCGCAGGAGGCGCGCGCGCTGGGCATCAGCATGGTGTTCCAGCACTTCAGCCTGTTCGACACGCTGACCGTGGCCGAGAACGTCTGGCTCGGACTGGACAAAAGCCTGAGTCTGGCCGAGGTCACGCGCCGCATCACCGCCAAGGCCGCCGACTATGGCGTCGAGGTCGATCCGCTGCGCCCGGTGCACACCCTCAGCGTAGGCGAGATGCAGCGCGTGGAAATCATCCGCGCACTGTTGACCGATCCCAAGCTGCTGATCCTGGACGAGCCCACCTCGGTGCTGACGCCGCAAGCCGTGGAGCGGCTGTTTGTGGTGCTCAAGAAGATCGCCTCCGAGGGCTGCAGCATTCTCTACATCAGCCACAAGCTGCATGAAATCCGCGAGCTCTGCAGCGCCTGCACCGTGTTGCGCGGCGGCAAGGTCACCGGCGTCTGCGATCCGCGCCAGGAGAGCAACAGCTCGCTGAGCCGCCTGATGATCGGTGCAGAGCCCCCCGCGCTCAAGCATCGCGAGGTGAAGACGGGCGCCACGGTGCTCGCGGTGCAGGATCTGTCGCTGCACTCGCAAAGCCAGTTCGGCGTCGATTTGCAGGCCGTTTCGCTGAACGTGCGCGCGGGCGAGGTGGTGGGCATCGCCGGCGTGTCCGGCAATGGCCAGGCGGAGTTGCTCTATGCGCTGTCGGGCGAGGACACCCGTGCGGCGGCGCCGATGGTCCAGATCGGGGGCCAGAGCGCCGGCAAGCTGGGCCCGGGCCGGCGCCGCGCGTTGGGCGTGCATTTTGTGCCTGAGGAACGGCTGGGACGCGGCGCCGTGCCCACCATGGGTCTGGCGCGCAACCTGCTGTTGACGCGCCGCAACGCGGTTGCCAGCGCCTGGTGGAAACGCGGGTGGATCAACGTGCGGGCGCTGCAGACCCAGGCCACGGGCATCATCGAGCGCTTCAACGTCAAGGCGGGCGGGCCGAATGCCGAGGCGAAATCGCTGTCGGGCGGCAACCTGCAAAAGTTCATCGTGGGGCGCGAGATCGACGCAAACCCCAAGCTCTTGATTCTTTCGCAACCGACCTGGGGCGTCGATGTCGGGGCTTCGGCGCAAATCCGCGGTGAAATCCTGGCGCTGCGCGATGCGGGCTGCGCGGTACTGGTGGTCAGCGAGGAGCTCGACGAGCTGTTCGAGATCAGCGACCGCCTGTACGTGATCGCCAAGGGGCGGCTGTCGCCCTCGGTCGATCGTGCCCGTGCCACCGTGGCTCAGGTCGGGGAGTGGATGAGCGGCTTGTGGAGCGATATGGCCGGGGTGGGGGTGCAGCATGTTCAAGCTTGAAGCGCGCCCCCAGGCGTCGAAATTCTGGAGCTACGGCTCGCCCCTGCTTGCGCTGCTCATTACCGCGATCATTGGCGCCATCCTGTTCGTGGCCTTGGGCAAGGATCCCGTCAAGGGCATGTTGATCTTCTTTTGGGAGCCCATCAATTCGTCCTATGCGCTCGGTGAACTGATGGTGAAGACGACCCCGCTGCTGCTGATTGCGCTGGGCCTGGCGGTGTGCTTTCGCACCAACGTGTGGAACATCGGCGCCGAGGGTCAGTACGTGATCGGTGCCGTGGCGGCGGGCGGCGTGGCGTTGCTGGCCGGCGAGAACACCGGCCGCTGGATCGTCGTCGTGATCATGCTGGCGGGTGCGCTGGGCGGCATGTTCTGGGCGGCGATCACGGCTTTTCTGCGCGACCGCTTTAATGCCAACGAAATCCTGGTCAGCCTGATGCTGGTCTATGTGGGTGAACTGGTGCTGGATTACCTGGTGTTCGGACCCCTGAAGGACCCTCAGGGCTACAACTTCCCGCAATCGAAGGCGTTCGACGCGGTGACCCAGATCCCGCGCCTGATGCACGGCTCGCGCGTCAGCATCGGCTTGCTGATCGCGTTGGCGGCGGTGGTGGTGCTGTGGGTATTCATGTACCGTACGCGCGCCGGGTTTGCGCAGCAGGTGGGGGGCCTGGCGCCCGCGGCCGCACGCTATGCAGGGTTTTCGTCGCGTCAGGCGCTGTGGACGGCGCTGCTCATTTCGGGTGGCACGGCGGGCCTGGCCGGCGCGCTGGAGGTCGCCGGTCCGATCGGCCAGCTCACGCCCTACATCCCCGTGGGATACGGCTTTGCCGCCATCATCGTGGCCTTCGTGGGCCGTCTGCATCCCGTGGGCATCGTGTTCTCGTCCATTCTGATGAGCATGTTCTATATCGGCGGGGAACTGGCCCAGTCGCGCCTGGGCCTGCCGAAAGCGCTGACCGACGTGTTCCAGGGGTTGCTGCTGTTCACGCTGCTGGGCTGCGATACGCTGATCGCGTACCGGGTCAAATTCACGCGTTTCGGCAAAGAGGGGGTAGTGAGCTGATGGAATCCTACGCACTGCTTCTCGCCTCCACGCTCAATGCAGGCACGGTGCTCGCCATCGCTTCACTGGGATTGCTGATCAACGAAAAGGCCGGCATCGTCAACCTCGGGGCCGAAGGCCTGATGCTTTGTTCCGCCCTGGCGGGCTTCGTGGCGGTCGTGCACAGCGGCAGCGACTGGGTCGGCTTTATCGCCGGCATGGGCGCGGGAGCCTTTTTGGCCGCCATTTTCGGCGTGCTGGTGATCTGGCTCAACACCAATCAGTACGCGACCGGCTTGGCATTGACGCTGTTCGGGGCCGGCTTGTCGTCGTTTGCGGGTGCTGGCTCGGTGCAGTCCACATTGCCCGAGCGCCACCACTTCGCGATCCCGCTGCTGGGCGACATTCCGCTGATCGGCCCGGCCCTGTTTCGCCAGCATCCGCTGGTGTACGTGACCATCGCGCTGGCCTTCGGTCTGATCTGGTTCCTGTACCGCACGCGCGCCGGACTGGTACTGCGCAGCGTGGGCGAGTCGCCCGAATCGGCGCACGCACTGGGCTATCCGGTGCGGCGCATCCGGCTCATGGCGGTCGTGGCTGGCGGCGCGCTGTGCGGTTTGGCGGGAGCCTATCTTTCGCTGGTCTATACACCGCTGTGGGTTCCGGGCATGGTCGCGGGCAAGGGCTGGATCGCGCTGGCACTGACGACCTTCGCCACGTGGCGGCCGGCTCGCGTGCTACTGGGTGCCTACCTGTTTGGCGGTGTCACCATGCTGCAGTTCTACCTGCAGAGCAAGGGTGTGGCGATGCCGAGCCAGTTCCTGGGCATGACGCCCTATCTGGCGACAGTGGTGGTGCTGGCGCTGATTTCACGCAACCCGGCGTGGATCCGCATCAACATGCCAGCCTCGCTGGGAAAACCCTTTTACCCCGGTTCATAATCGGATTTTTGTCGACCCCGTGTTCCAACTACCTTGAAAGAGACAGACATGACAATTGACCTGGAAAAACGCACGATGCTGAAACTGGCTGCCCTGTCGGCCATTGCGGGCGCGGGCGCACCCGTATTGGCTGCGGCACCGGCCAAACTGCCCTTGAAGGTCGCTTATGCCTATGTCGGTCCGGTGGGCGATGGCGGCTATAGCTATCAGCATGACCAGGGCCGCCAGGCGGTCCAGAAGAAGTTCGGCGACAAGGTGGTCACCAGCTTCGTCGAGAACGTGCCCGAGGGGTCAGATGCGGAGCGGGTGTTTCGCGATATGGCCAACCAGGGCAACAAGGTGATTTTTGCCACGTCGTTTGGCTACATGGACGCCATCGTCAAGGTTGCCAGGGACTTTCCGGACGTGGTGTTCGAGCATGCCACCGGCTACAAGACGGCCAAGAACCTGAGCACCTACGACTGCCGCACCTATGAAGGTGCCTACATGGCGGGCGTGATCGCGGGCAAGATGTCCAAGACCGGTGTGATCGGCGTGGTCGGTTCGGTGCCGATCCCCGAGGTGCTGCGCAACATCGACAGCTTCACGCTGGGCGCGCAATCGATCAACCCGGCCATCAAGACCAAGGTGGTGTGGGTCAATGACTGGCACAACCCGCCCAAGGAGACCGAGGCCGCGACCGCCCTGATCAATGGCGGCGCCGACGTGCTGTTCCAGAACACGGACTCACCGGCGGTGCTCAAGACCGCCGAGCAAATGGGCAAGCGCGCGTTTGGCTGGGATTCCGACATGACCAAGTACGGTCCGAAGGCGAGCCTGGGTTCGGCCGTCGAGGACTGGGCGCCTTACTACATCCAGACGATACAAGCGGTGCTCGATGGCACATGGCACTCGACGGCCACCTGGTGGGGTGTCAAGGAGGACGCGATCGACATGGTGTCGATCGCCGCCGACGTGCCCGCCGACACCAAGGACCGGATCAAACAGATCAAGAGTGGCCTGAAGGACGGCACGTTCACGATCTGGAAGGGCCCCGTCACGACGAACGCCGGCAAGCTGGTGCTGGCCAAGGGTGCGACGGCGGATGACAAGTTCCTACGTGGCATCACTTTCTACGTCAAGGGCGTGGAAGGCAAGGTACCGGGCGGCAACTGAATCGCCGTCATGACATCGGGGGCCGTCATGAGGCGGCCTTTTTTGCGGCCAATGGATGGATAGCGCTCACAAAACGTATGCCGAAACTGGGCAATCCTTTTCAAACTCAAGCCGTTTACGATGCTGCGGAGTTGCTTCTGCAATTACGCTTAGGAAGATCCAATTCGTCGAACGTTCTAGGAGCAACCCTGAGGCTTGTGGCTGGTCAGCCAGCAGGCGTCGCCGCGAATGCCTTGTCAGAGTTGCGAGCAGACTTGAGGGGCGGAGATGCCGCTGGGGATAGTTCAGTTGCGATTGTGCGAGCAGCATGTCAGGCGTTAGCGGACGTCTATGGACCTCAAACGCCCGTTCCAATTTGGAGAACGGCGGCAGACGCAAGACAGGCGCAGCATGTTGCCCGTGGAACTGTGAAGGTAACCCTTCCGACTGAGCTACAGAGTCTTAGAGAAATTGCGAAGCTGGCCAAAGTTGTTCTTCGGCTTGCCCCGAACGCAAGTGAAAAGCAGCTGCTCGATTCGCTGCGCTGGCATGCCTCTATGGAATCAACTCAGGATCGATTGAGAGTTCGGGAAATGAGAGAAGACTCGTAGTGAAGAACATACGCGCCGTTGAAGCCGACCGCCTGCCGGAACTGCTGCGGCGCATGCCCAAGGCCGAGTTGCACATCCACATCGAAGGCTCGCTGGAGCCTGAGCTGATCTTTGCGCTCAGCGCACGCAACGGCGTGGCCATTCCGTACGCGAGCGTGGATGAATTGCGCAGAGCCTACGCTTTCACCAACCTGCAGAGCTTTCTGGACATTTACTACGCAGGAGCCAGCGTGTTGCTGCATGAGCAGGATTTTTACGACATGGCCCATGCCTACCTTGCACGGGCCGCTATGGATAACGTAGTACATGCGGAACTCTTCTTCGACCCGCAGACGCACACGGCACGCGGCGTCGGGATGGAGACCGTGATCAACGGCCTGCACCGAGCCTGTGTGGACGCGGGCGTAGAACTGAACATCAGTGCGTCACTTATCCTTTGCTTCCTGCGGCACCTGAGCGAAAGGGAAGCCTTCGAAACACTGGAGCAGGCGCTGCCGTTTCGCGACAAGATCATCGGTGTCGGCCTCGACTCGAGTGAGCTCGGGCACCCGCCGGAGAAATTCACACGCGTGTTCGCACGTTGTCGCGAATTGGGTTTTCATCTGGTGGCGCACGCCGGCGAGGAGGGACCGCCCGCCTACATCTGGAGCGCGCTCGATGGGCTCAAGGTCGAGCGCATTGACCACGGTGTGCAATCGTTGCAAGACCCGGCGCTGATCCAGCGGCTCGCGCGCGATCGCATTCCGCTGACGGTCTGTCCGCTCTCCAACCTCAAGCTGAAAGTTTTTCCCGACTTGGCCCAGCACAACCTGCGCGCCTTGCTCGATGCTGGCCTGGTCGCCACCGTCAACTCCGATGACCCGGCCTACTTTGGCGGCTACATCAATCAGAACTTCACCGAGACTTTTGCCGCAACGGGTCTCACGGCGCTGCATGCCCACCTGCTTGCGTGCAACAGCTTCGAGGCGAGCTTCATTGAAGCTGGCATGAAGCGTCGCTATCTCGAGCAGGTCTCAGAGGCGTTCGCGACCTTCGAGTGAGCGGCACTGTGCCTGCGCGGTAAAATCCAGCTTCAAAAGCCCGCTGCCCCGGCGGGTTTTGCATTTCGATATTGCGGGGCCATGTAGAGGACCACCATGTATAAAAACCTCGCAGCCGTGCTCGCGGCTGCCTGTTTGCTGTCTCCCGCCTTTTCCCAAACCACGAGCTTGCCCGCAGCGCCCGCCAAAGCGCCGCTCAAGATCGCCTTTGTCTATGTCACGCCCGTGCTGCCGTACGGCTGGGTGCATCAACTCGAACTTGGCCGGCAAACGCTGCAGGCCGCGTTGGGCGACAAGGTCAAGACCAGCTATGTGGAAAACGTGGCCGAGGGCGCCGATGCCGAGCGTGTCATTCGCGACCTCGCGCGCGCGGGCAACAAGCTCATTTTCACGCCCAGCTTTGGCTACATGGAGCCCACGCTCAAGGTGGCGAAGGAGTTTCCGGATGTGAAGTTCGAGTCCATCACCGGCTACAAGACCGCGCCCAACGTCGCGGTGGCCAATGCGCGTTACTACGAGGGGCGTTACCTGTCCGGCATTGCGGCGGGGCGCATGACCAAGACCAATGTGGCGGGCTATGTGGCGGGCTTTCCGATCCCCGAGGTGTTGCAGGGCATCAACGCCTTCACGCTCGGCATGCGCTCGGTGAATCCGAAGGCCGTGGTCAAGGTGATCTGGCTCAATACCTGGTTCGACCCATCGCGCGAACGCGAGGCCGCCATGACCCTGTTCGACCAGGGCGTGGACGTGATTGCCTTTCACACCGCCTCCACTGCCGTGATGGCGGCGGCGCAGGAGCGCGGCAAGCTCGCCGTGGCCTATCACTCCGACATGCGGGCCGTCGCGCCAGACGCGCAAATCGTCGCCGTCACGCATCACTGGGGCGCCTACGACACGGCGCGCGCGCGGGCGGTGCTGAGTGGCACCTGGAAAAGCGGCAGCGTCTGGGGTGGTGTCAAGGCCGGCATGATCCGCCTCGAAGGTTTCGGCCCGAAAGTGCCCAGGACCGTGCGCGATGAAGTGCTGGCGCGCGAGAGGGACATCGCCAGCGGCAAGCTCAAACCCTTCACGGGCCCGATCATGGACAACGAGGGCCACCTCGTACTGGCCAAGGGCCAGGCGATGACCGATGCCCAGATACTGGGCATGAATTTTCTCGTGGCAGGTGTCCAGGGGAAAATTGCGAATTAGCGCCGTCTTGCGGGTCGGATACAGGCAAGCCGCGTGGCCGTCCGGGTGGCGCCGGCACAAATCGAAAATCATCCGGGAGTTTGAATCAAAACGGCTCCAACCCCATACTGCATATTGACTTGT
>SCRR01000107.1 GCA_004322085.1 Burkholderiaceae bacterium | reverse complement strand
ACCGGCCCAGCCACTGCGATGCGCGGCACAGGCGCCCAGGCTGCCGGCCACGATCGCGGCACCGGCAATACCGAAAAGAGAACGTTTGATCCACGGCTTCATTGGAGACTTCCTTGTAGGTGAAAAAGAGGAAGCCCCATGGTGCCGTTCGCGACGCGCGAAGTCCTTTCGCCGCGGTATCGGCGTGTTTCGTTTTATTTCGCCCGCTCAACCGACCGGCCGCACCCCGATCAGCAGGCCGTGCGCCCAGAACGCGAACACGGCCCACGCCACGATGCCCACCACCAGCGTGGTCACCGTACCGCCCGTGGTGCCGGCCGCGTAAACCGTCTGCGCTGCGCGGTCGCGCTGGCGCGCCGCCCGAAAACTCAAAATCGCCCACACCAGGAAGGCGCCGAACAGCAGCACATCGGCCGGCGTGCCGTTGGACAGCAGGTGCGCGAACGCCCAGACCTTGACCGCCAGCACCATCGGGTGGTGCAGCCGCGCGCGGATCGCGTTGCGCGGCACATAGGCGGCCACCAGCAGCACGAAGGACACCAGCATCAGCAGCGACGTCACGTGGCGCATGCCCGTGGGCGCCGACCACCACAGCCCGGGCAGTTGCCGCGCCTGCCCGTAGCCCCACACGAGCAGCACGAAGCCCACGATCGAGAGCAAGGCGTAGGCGCCCTTCCAGGGACGCTCGCCAATGCGCGCGATGGTGGCGCTGCGCCAGCCATCGGCGACGATGCGCGTGGAGTGAACGCCCAGAAAAATCACGAGTCCCAGGATCAGCAGGGTCATGGTGTTACCTCAAGGTAGTTTTGACCGATTATGAGCATCGATTCACTGCGTCAAAAATGCGATCACTCTCCGCGGCTACAAAATGATCAACCGAAACTTGCCTTGAATGTCACAGGATCGAGTTGGCAATGTTGATCCAGCGAGCCCGCAAGATCGAACATTCGCGGCGCTTTTCGAAACTCAAACAATCTGTACAAGTGAAACTGATTTTTGGCGCCGTGGGAGAGAGCCAGTTCACCTCGCGACACGAAGAAGGGGGTGTCGCGCCCGAACGTCGTTGTCTTCACCTCAATGAGGCGTTCCCTGCCACTGCCATCAAAAGACAGAATGTCGTAACCCAACCCATCTCCTCTTGTTTTGGCGACATGTTCAACTCGATCAGCAAGGCGTTGTTGCCCAAGCTCAACCAAGCGCCAATGCTCAAACTGAACAACGAACTCCTCGCCCGCCAAGCCTAAAGACTGGTTCCGCGCCTCGCGTTCGAGGTAGTCGCGCTTTACCGCCTTAAAGAGCGAAGCGACGGTCGGCTCGCTTGCACGGTGCTGTCGTGCGGGCGCTTCCGACTTCACCCTCGAAAAATCGGTTTGAGTGGGCATCACTGCCGGTTGTTCGACCGCAGCCAGCGCCACTTGGTCCAGTCTTGCTTGTCCCCGCACTTGCTCCTCGGCTACGACCCCGAGCAGCGCTTGGTAATTTGTACGAGGCTTGTACCCGCGCAGATAAGGAAAGCCGAGGTCGATCATGGCTGCACTGATGTTGCAATGCTTGAATTCGATCGACCCATCGGATCGTGTATCCAACTTGACTTGCAAGCGCCGCCTGTGCTCCGTCTTATTGAAACTCTGCCCCGCAAGTTCGAGCGTCAACATCTGCAGATAATCGGCCACGATGGCTTCGACTTCTTCGCGCGACCAGTCCATTTGTGCTCCGAGTAATAACGACCGAGTTGATCGCTATCTTATGATCCGCCCTCATCCACCGTCTGGCGCCATGCTCCTCGCGTCGCCACCCGCCCACAGCGGTAGAACCGCCTCAGCATTCTCCGCCGAGCGCGCCCTGAAGGCCTCGACACTGCGGCGCACGCAGTCCAGAAAGGCACTCCCATTCTCGCTGGGCGGCTGGCGCAACGGGTGGATGTAGCCGAACAGAATTCAGCGCTCGGGCACCAGCGGGCGAAGCGCCAGGCCGCGCAGATCGATGGCCTGGGCGCACAGGCGATCGAGGATGCTCTCCGCCGCACTGACGCTGGCCCTGAAGAAACACCCCGCCTTTGCGCGGCAGACCTGAGCATCGCGGGAGTCTGGATCAATGTGAGAACTACAAAAACAATAGCTACAAGTTATTGGTACATATGGGCTTGGGCGCAATTTGACTCATAATTTGGGCTCAAGCGCGCGCCCATCGGCGGCCCATCGCTCGTTCTCCGTTTCACTCCGGATGCAACTCGCGCACTGGCCGCACCTCGACGCTGCCGTACTTCGCCGGCGGGATCTGCGCGGCGATCTGCAGCGCCTCGTTCAGGTCGCGCGCATCGACCAGGTAGAAGCCGGCGAGCTGTTCCTTGGTCTCGGCGAACGGCCCGTCGTACAGCGTGGTCTCGCCGCCGCGCACCCGCACCGTGGTCGCGGTATGCGCCGAGTGCAGCGGCTCGGCGGCGAGCATGCGTCCGCTCGCCGCAAGGCCCTTGGCGAATTCGAAGCAGGTCGTGTCGGGGCAGGCGCTCCAGTGCTCCTGGTCCAGATAGACGAGACAGAGGTATTTCATCGCCCGCTCCCGCGCTGCATCAGCCCTGTTTCATGGCCACCGGGACCATTTCGCCGTTCACGATCCACGGGCATCCGTATTTGTCGATCAGCATGCCGAAGCCCTTCGCCCAGAAAGTCTCGCCCCAGGCCATCGTCACCTTGCCGCCCTCGGCCAGCGTGTTGAACACGCGCTGCGCGTCGGCGGTCGTGTCGAAATTGAGCGTGACCGACATGCCATGGATGCCGGTGTACGGCATGCCGGGCGGGCAGTCGCCGGCGTAGAGCGAATTTCCGTCCTTCAGCTCGAGCCGCGCGTGCATCACGCGGTCCAGATGCGCCTTCGGCGTCTGGTCGGCGTATGGCGACTGGCCGTTCGTCATGATGTCGAGTTTGGCGCCGAGCGCCTTCGCATAGAAGCGCATCGCATCGGCGCAGCGGCCGTCGAACGCCAGGTAGGGGATGAACTGTTGCATGGTGGCTCCTTGGGTTGAATTCAGTTCGGGATGTCGGGCTCGACCAGCAGCGCGAGCAGCTGCAGCGACTCCTGCCAGCCGAGATAGCAGGCCTCGGGCGGGATCACAGCGGGTATGCCCTCCTGCACGATGTTCAGCTCGACACCGACCGAGACGGCCTTGAGCGTCACCGTCGTCTGCATCGCGCCCGGCAGGTTCGGGTCGTCAAACGTCGCGGTGTAGCGCAGCTTCTGATTCGGGATCAGCTCCAGATATTCGCCGCCGAACGAGTGACTGTGCCCGGTGCCGAAGTTGGTGAACGACATCCGGTACTTGCCGCCCACCCTGGGCTCCAGCGCGTGCACCGTTCCGATGAAGCCGTGCGGGGGCAGCCATTTGGCCCAGGCGCCCTCATCGAGGAAGGCGCGATACACGCGTTCGGGCGTGGAACGGATGACGCGGTGCAGTTGGATCGAGTTCGTCGCCATGATTGGTCCTTGAAAAAAGTAAATGCGCCGCTTACTGCATCGAATGCAGGCCGATCATATTGCCCTCGGTATCGACCACGAGCGCGATCTGGCCGTACTGGCCGATCGAGAACTTCGCCTTGTGGATCTGTCCGCCGGCCGCCACCACGCGGCCCTGCTCCGCCGCGCAGTCATCGCAGCGCAGGTACACCAGCGTGCCGCCGCCGCCCGACGGCACGCCGTCCATCTTCACCAGCATTCCGGCGCTGCCGGGAGCGTCCATCGCCATCGGGAACGCCAGCATCTGCGTGCCGGTCGCGGTGCCGTCCGGCGCGGCCAGCGGCTCCAGCTTGAACTGGAACACCGTTTCGTAGAACTTGCGGGCTCGATCCATGTCCTGAACATAGAGTTCGAACCAGACGACGGGGTTGGGTGACATGGCAATCTCCTTTGGGTTGAGAGAGCGTGAGTGGCATCCAGGGTTGCAGCCTCTCGCTGCATATCTGGTAGTCGAACAGTAGTCGACGAATTCGACAGTCGCCGAAATTATTTGTCAGCGTTCTTTTCAGGCGCCGGGTCTTGGGGGAGGGCGCCGGCCCGGGCGAGGTTCTTCCTGGCCTTCACCCGATTCTCTGGTGCGCACCGCTCAGTTTCAGCGGCTGGTCCGTTGCAATCGGATAGGTGGTTGGCTACTTCGGCACATACCGCAGCGCCACCGCGCCCGAGCAGAACTCCAGCCGGCTCACGAGCTTCAAGTCGACATACTTCGATAGCCCCGCGAACAACGTCGGTCCATGGCCCACCAGCCTGGGGTGCACCACGAACTCGTACTCATCGATCAAACCCAGCTCCGCCAGCGCCAGTGGGAGCTTCACACCCCCCGTGAACAGTCCTTTACCCGGCTCTCGCTTGAGCTGCCGAACGGCCTTTCCCAAATCCCCGCGCACGAGCTCCGCGTTCCAATCGACCCGGCCCAGGGTGCTCGACACGACGTACTTCTTTGCTGCGTCGATCGTCCGGGCAAAGGGTTCCATCCAATCGGTCATCCAGTCAGACCTCACTCCCGTGCGCGCCGGCGTCCGCCACGCTGCTTCCATCATTTCGTAAGTCACCCGACCCAGGAGGAGGGCATCAGCCCGGGCGATGTTCTCGGCTGCGTGATGATGCAAGTCTTCGTCCACAATCCCTACACGATGATCGCAGCACCCATCCAATGTGACGTTGATTGAATACCGAAGTGGTTGCATTACGTCCTCCTGA
>SCRR01000106.1 GCA_004322085.1 Burkholderiaceae bacterium | reverse complement strand
CCACCCGGTGCGTTTCGCGCTTGAGTACCGGCAGGCAGTAGTAGTGCGGCCGGATGCCGCCGGTAAAGATGGCGTTGCGGTTGTAGAGCAAGTGGTGCGCGGTGACAGTGGCGCCCGTGAAGTGATCGGCCTCGGCCACGTACTGCGCCGCTTCTTTCGTAGTGATGTGCTCGAACACAATCTTGAGTTCCGGGAAATCCCGGCGCAGCGGGATCAGCTGGCGCTCGATGAACGCGGCCTCGCGATCGAACAGGTCGATCTCGGGCGACGTCACCTCGCCGTGCACCAGCAGCAGCAGGCCGGCGCGCTGCATCGCTTCCAGCGTCCTGTAGGTTTTGCGGATGTCGGTGACGCCGGCATCGCTGTGGGTAGTGGCGCCGGCCGGATACAGCTTGAGCGCCACCACGCCAGCATCCCTGGCGCGCTCAATCTCGTCGGGCGCTAGTTGGTCTGTCAGGTACAACGTCATCAGGGGCTCGAAGCGCAGGCCGGGCGGCACCGCCGCGCGAATGCGCTCGCGATAGGCCAGCGCCTGCGCCGCCGTGGTCACCGGCGGCTTGAGGTTGGGCATGATGATGGCGCGGCCAAACTGCCTTGCAGTGTGCGGCACCACGGTGCACAGGGCATCGCCATCGCGCACGTGCAAATGCCAGTCGTCAGGGCGGGTCAGGCTCAGAGTGTCGGTCATGGAACTGATTTTCGCATCGCTTCGTACCCGCGCGGCGCTGCCGCCCCTACAACATGTAGTCGCCGCTGGCCTCGGGCTGGAACAGGATGTCCTGCACCTGGGCCGCCACGCGGGTGCCGTCGGGAGCCGTCCAGCTCGCGATCGCACCGACCGGCAGTCTCAGCAGGCTGGCGCCAACCGGTGAGAGCACCGAGATGAATCCTGCTGCAGGGTCTGTGTCGGCGGGATAGCACAACGTCAGCGTGCGCTGCTCGCCGCTGTGCACATCGGCCACCAGCACTTTCGAGTACATGGTCACCACGTTGGGCGGCACTTCCTGGGAGCGGACCAAGTCCGCGTTGTCAATCACTTCGGTGATGTCGCCGCCCACCATGCCGCTCTGACGCCGCACCAGATTGTAGATACGCACATGGTCCAGCTCGGTGACGGTGCGGAATTCGGTTTGAAGAGAAGACATGTTGCACTCCTGAATCGATAAGACCCGGAACAAGGCATCCGGGCAAGCCGCGCTGGGGGCGGGGCCCGGACGATCAGAGAAGCGCTATGAAATACTGGGGGATCGCCGGGCTTGGGAGTGTGCAACCGGCTGGTGCATTTCGCTGACCGGGGTTGCCACACAGGCGCGCGCGTGCGCCGCCGCTGCCATGAAGGCAGGGCGCCGGCGTACGGGAGCGCAGGGGCAGGAGGTCATTGCGGCGTGCATGCCGTCATCATAGCCGAGGGACCAATGCCGCTCAATGCGCAAGGATTTTGTTGAGGAAATCGCGCGTGCGCGGGGCACGCTCTTCGGGGCGGCCGAAAAACTCGTCCTTGGTGCAATCCTCCAGGATGCGGCCGCCAACGTCGATGAAAATCACCCGGCTGGCCACCTTGCGCGCAAAACCCATTTCGTGCGTCACCACCATCATGGTCATGCCTTCCTTGGCCAGCAGCACCATGACGTCGAGCACCTCGCCGACCATTTCGGGGTCGAGCGCCGAGGTCGGCTCGTCGAACAGCATCACGATCGGGTCCATGCTGAGCGCGCGCGCGATCGCCACGCGCTGCTGCTGCCCGCCCGAGAGCTGGCCCGGGAACTTGTCCTTGTGCGCCATCAGGCCGACCCTGTCGAGCATTTTCAGGCCGCGGGCCCTGGCCTCGTCGGGGCTGCGGCCCAGCACCTTGATCTGCGCGAGGGTCAGGTTCTCGGTCACGTTCAGGTGCGGGAACAGCTCGAAGTGCTGGAACACCATGCCGACCTTGGAGCGCAGCTTGGGCAGGTTGGTCTTGGGGTCGTGCAGCGGGGTACCGTCGACCGTGATCTCTCCCTTCTGGAACGGTTCGAGCGCATTCACCGTCTTGATGAGCGTGGATTTGCCCGAACCCGAGGGCCCGCAGACCACCACCACGTCGCCCTTGGCGATGCTGACCGAGCAATCGGTGAGCACCTGGACCGGCCCGTACCACTTCGAGACGTTCTTGATTTCGATCATTTTTTCAGCCATGTGATTTCTCCGGTCAGCGAATGATGGCAATCTTCTTGTGCAGGACCTTGACGGCGGATGACAGTGCGACGCAGAGCACGAAGTAAACGACGGCGGCCAGCAGGTAGGCCTCTTCGGGACGCCCGTAGTTCTTGCCTGCGGTCTCGAAGCCCTTGAGCAGGTCATACGCGCCGATCGCATAGACCAGCGAAGTGTCCTGGAACAGGATGATGGTCTGGGTCATCAGCACCGGCAGCATGTTGCGAAAGGCCTGCGGAAGTATCACCAGCTTCATGTTCTGCGCGTAGCTCATGCCCATGGCCTGGCCCGCGAAGACCTGGCCGCGCGGAATCGACTGGATGCCTGCGCGCATGATCTCCGAGAAGTACGCGGCCTCGAAGCAGATGAAGGTGACGACCGCCGAAGTTTCCGCGCCGATGGGCCGGCCGATCAGGAACGGCATCAGCAGAAAGAAACCGAGGATCACCATGACCAGCGGCACCGAGCGCATGCCGTCGACATAAGCGGCCGCCGGCATGTCCAGCCACTTCCTGCCCGACAGGCGCATGAGCGCCAGCAGCGTACCGAAGAAAACGCCGCCGAGAGTCGAGACGAAGGTCAGGAAGACGCTGAAATAAAAGCCCTTGAGCACATAGGTGCTGATCAGGTCCCAGCGGTAGAACGAAAAGTCGAGGTTCAGCATCTCAGTGACCTCCCGAGCCGGCGGCCGCCACGAAGCCAGGCACGCGGATCCTGCGCTCGACGAACTTCATGATCCGGTTCACGGCCATGGCGCTGATGACATACAGAATCACCACGCCAATGTATATCTCGATCTGCGCCGAGGTTTCCTCGCCGGCCTGCAGGTAAAACTGGGTCAGTTCCGGGATCGACACGGCGAAGGCCACTGCCGAGTTCTTGAAGATGTTCATCGACTCGCTGGTGAGCGGCGGCATGATGATGCGAAAGGCCATGGGCAGCAGCACGTAGCGGTAGCACTGGAAAGTGGTGAGCCCCACCGCCATACCGGCATAGCGTTGGCCGCGCGGCAGCGCCTGCAGACCCGAGCGCAATTGTTCGGCGATCCGCGCCGACGTGAAAAAGCCGAGCGCGCACACCACCAGGATGAAGGGTGGAAAATTCTTCATCGGCGGGATCAGCTTCGGCAGCACGAAGTACCAGAGAAAGATTTGCACCAGCAACGGGATATTGCGGAACAGTTCGACCCATGCGTCACCAAACCGAACCAGCCAGGGGCTGTTCGGCAAGGTGCGCAGGGTGCCGATGATCGAGCCGGCGACCAGCGCCAGCAGCAGCGCGGTCAGGGACACCGACACCGTCCAGCCCCATGCTTGCAGCATCCACTGGAGGTAGGTCTGATCCCTGCCGGAAGCGAAGCAGCCTGTGACCAGTTGGTTGTCCAAGGTGTTCTGGCAGAACACGTCCCAGTGCCAATTCGCCATGCTTTGATCCTTGATGCCGGTTGTGCTTCCTTATACGCCAACGCCCGCCATGCGAGGGCGGGCGTTGGCTTCAATCACGCATGCATTTACTTCTTGATGAAGTCTTCGGCTGGCTTGTTGTTCAGGTGGGCCCATGCCTCCTTCGTCGCGTCCGACAGCGGCAGGTTCAGCGAAACGTTGTTCGGCGGCACCGGCTGGACCATCCACTTGTCGTACAGCTTGGCCAGCGAGCCGTCCTTCACCTGGCGCGCGATGCTGTCATCGACCGCCTCGAGGAATTTCGGGTCGTCCTTGCGAACCATGCAGGCGATCGGCTCGACCGACAGCTCTGGACCGACAATGGCGAAATCCTTCGGGTTCTTTGCCTTGGAGATGTTGGCCGCGAGGATCGAGGCGTCCATCACGAACGCATCGGCGCGACCCGATTCCAGCAGCAGGAAGCTGTCGGCGTGGTCCTTGCCCGTGACTTCCTTGAAGCTGATATCGTGGGCGCGCTCATTCCTGCGCAGGATCTGGACCGAGGTGGTTCCGGTGGTCGTCGCAACCGTCTTGCCGTTGAGGTCCTTCAAGTCCTTGATGCCCGAATTCGCCTTGACCGCCATGCGTACCACTTCCATGTAGGTGTTGTAGGCGAAGGAAACATCCTTCGCGCGCGCCGTGTTGTTGGTGGTCGAGCCGCACTCGAGATCCACGGTGCCATTTGCCACCAGCGGAACACGGTTCTGCGAGGTCACCAGGGTGTAGTTGATGGTGAGCGGCTTGCCGATCTTCTTGCCCAGGTCGTCGATGATGCGTTCCGCCATTTCGGTGTGAAAGCCCACATACTTGCCGTTGCCCAGCGTGTAGGACAGTGCGGACGAATCACGCACGCCGAGCGAGATGCTGCCGCTGGCCTTGATCTTGGCCAGCGTGTCGTTGGCCTGTGCAAATGCTCCTCCTGCAGCCAGCGCCAGTACGGCCAGAGCCACGATCTGTTTCTTCATAGCGACTACTCCTGAATGTAAATTAAAGTAAACGCGATTCTATAGAGCCAAGCTTGCGGGATAACCCGCAAATTCGCCTTCGAACATGTAAAAGTGGGGAAGACCCCCCATGCCAATTGCGCGCGAGGTTATGCAAGAAATTCATGGGCGAGCCGGATCGCCATCAAACCGCCGCCTGCGACGCCAGATAGGCCCACAAGGCCTGCGCGGCCCCCTTGGGTGCTTCCTTCCCCATTGGCTTTTCCCGGTAGGCGCGCACTTCCATGGTCATCTCCAGCTTCTGCGCACCGGGCATGACGGCCGCCACCAGCTTTCTCGCACGCACCTCCTTCTTGACCGCGCTGTGCGGCAAAAAGGCGATCCCGTGCCCTTCCAGTGCCATGGCCTTGAGCCCCTCGGCCATGTCGGTCTCATAAACACGGTCCAGATGCACCGCGGTGGTTGACTGCTTCAGGATCAGGTCCACCACGCGCCCCAGGTAGGCGCCAGGCGCGTAGCCCAGATAGGGCAGCGGCTGGTTGGCGCGACCCGGCAGCTTGAACATGGGACTGCCGTCGGCTTCGGGTTTGGCGTACGGCGACAGCGCCTCTTGCCCCAGACTCACCATTTCATAGTGCCCCGCGTCGAGCTGGAAAGGCTGCGCGCTGTGATAGTAGGAAATCAGCAGGTCGCAACTGCCCTCGACCAGGCGCATCACCGCGTCATGCACATTCAGCGCGATCAACCGGCTCTTGATGGGTCCGAATTTCTCGCGCAGGCTCGACACCCACGCGGGGAAAAAGGTGAAGGCCAGCGTGTGCGGCACGGCGAACTCGATCACATCCTGCCCGGCCGACGTGTGCCCGCGCAGCATGGCCCGCGTGCTTTGCAGCGCCTGCAGCATTTCCATCGACTGGTCGTACAGTGTCTCGCCCGCCGGCGTCAGACGCGTTGGGTAAGAGCTGCGGTCCACCAGGTCCGTGCCGGCCCACGCCTCGAGTGCCTGGATGCGCCGTGAAAACGCCGGCTGCGTCACGTGCCGCAATTGTGCGGAGCGGCTGAAGCTGCGTGTTTCCGCCAGACTGACGAAGTCTTCAAGCCATTTGGTTTCCATGGCGCGGATTATGCGGCGCAGGGCCTACAGGCCGGGGTTTGAGGCCAAGTCAATCGGCCTATGACTCAGAACGCGCTCTTTACCACGCCACCATCGACGCGCAAGGCAGCACCCGTGGTTGCCGACGCCAGCGGGCTCGCGATATAGGCCACCAAAGACGCGACCTCGTCCGGGGACGCGAATCGCTTGATGAGGGAGGTTGGGCGAACTTTCTCGAAGAACTCCTTCTCGAACTCGCCGAAAGACTTGCCCTGCGACTTGGCCATGGCATCGACAAATTCACCGACCCCGCGGGATCTGGTCGGCCCCGGCAGGATACTGTTGACCGTGATCCCGGTGCCGGCGAGCGATTCGGCCAATCCGCGCGAGACCGCGAGTTGCGCGGTCTTGGTCGTCCCGTAGTGGATCATCTCGGCGGGAATCTGCACCGCGCTCTCGCTCGAGATGAAAATGATCCGCCCCCAGTTCGCGCGCCTCATGGCGGGCAGGCACAGACGCGCCAGGCGCACACCACTCAATACATTGACTTCGAAGAACCGGACCCAATCGGCATCGGGAATTTTCTCGAAAGGCCTGGCCTCGAAAATTCCCAGACTGTTGACGAGGATCTCGATACCCGGGTGTCGCCGCACGAGCTCCTCGGCGGCGGCCGCCGTGCCGAGATCGCCCGCAAATCCGTGCACCGTGCCGCCTGCGGCAGTCTGGATCTTCGACACCGCGTCATCCACTGCCGCCTGCGTGCGTCCATTGACAATGACCTCGGCACCCTCGCCGGCCAGGGCGGCGGCGATGGCATAGCCGATGCCGGCCGTGCTGCCCGACACCAATGCGAGTCTGTTCGTAAGCTTCAAATCCATGAGATGCAACCTTTCGGGGATACACGGAGCGTCGGCGCCACGCGGCCGTCACTCATCCGCCAGTCCATGCCCGAATTGCTCCTGGGCATCGGTCAGATGCTGAATCAGTGCGTGAGAGACGACGTTGACGCCAATGCCCGCCAGGAACGCAGGAAGCACATAAAGACCCACCGTTATCTCCGAGTCAAATATAGCGTCATCTGCCAACGAGGGCGTCAGCTTCGCCATCCGTGCCAACGTCTGCAGCAAATAGAAGTCGAATCCGGCAATGATCACCAGCAGCACTCCCAACACGAGCACGGTGTTGCGGGACACGGCGCGCACCGTGAGACAAGCCCATACGATGATGCCGGGTACCACGAAGGAAAATAGGACGAGCAGCCAGAACTGGATCTCGACAAAAACGGTGTCGTTCATAGGTCGATCGACTTCGGAATCAGGATGCCTGAGGCGATCAGGGTTTCAATTCTGGAGTCGGATCGATCAACTGTCCATGGGCTGACCCCGGTGTTGCCTCGGCATGCGGGCTGGCCAGCATGAGCGTGCGCGTTCGGCCCCTGGAGACGCGAACGAACGCGAGATGTAACCCGGTCATGCACATGTCGCGGCGCGTCACGGCGACCGGACAACGGTGTTGCTGATCTTGTAAGAACCTGGCGCGGTCAGCACGACCCGAATGCGATGTGCGACATTGCCTTCGTCATGCTCAAAGGTGGCCTTGAGCTCGACGATACCCTTCGCCCCTTTGCTGACGCACTTTGCCGAACTCACCAGATATTGTCCATGGTCGTCGTTCAGCTCGCGAACCGGCGTGGTTTCGAGCGTGCTGAGTGTCAGGTTCGCCCCAGTCACGGTCTCTTGCATGGTTTGAATGTAGACCTCGGTACCGACACCACCGCTGACGTCAGCCAGAACGACGCGGTAGTAACCACCGTGGCCAGACTGCGACCAGTTGCCGCAAGGAAAAACCCGGTGAATCCGGGGCGGGACGGCCTGGACGACACCGAGCGCCTGCGATTCAATTGCCTCCGCAGGCAACATCGCAAGAAGGGAGGCCGCGGCCCAGAGCCCTCGCCATGCCCAGCCGATGCTCACGGCAGACCTATGCCGGCATGACGCGGCCCGGAATCGCGTAGGTTCCCACCACGTGCGCCACGACGTCGTCGTGGCCTTCGGAGTACAGCGTCACCTCGCCCACGGCCAGCGTGCGGCCCAGCTTCAGCAGCTTGCAAACGCCCACAACATCGCGACTCGCCACCGGTTTGCGCAGGAAGTTGATCGTCAGGCTCGAGGTCACGGCCAACGGGACGATGCCGATCTGCCCCAGGATGGCGACGTACAGCGCGAAATCCGCCGCGGCCATGAGGACAGGGCCAGAGACGGTTCCACCCGGCCGCAATTCTGCTATGCCCACGGGATGAAGAACCTTGGCGCCCGCGTCTCCAACCTCCAGGATCACGCACTTCGTCTGCGGAAACTCTTTCGCGATAAACGCAGTGATTTCGTTCTTGTCAGCCATTGCCGCCCTTTGCCTTGCCCGCACGCAAATTGTCAATGCTCCACTGGCCGCCGCCGCCGACTTCCAGCGTTCCCGCTGCCCCGAAGAGTGAAAACAGGTCAAACGGATTGTGCTGCGGAACGGGGAAGCCGAACATCTTCTGGGTGCCGTGCTGTATGTACAGAAAGCCGGTCGCGATGCGCAAGAGGCTCAACACGCGAGGCCTCCAGGCATTCAACATGTTGTCCACGGTGCTCCTCCTTTAGGGGCCGATTGAATCGAAGCGACGAAGTTGCGAGCCTAACCGACGTTGAATGATGGCGCTACAGCCCAAACCACCGCGCCCGCCGGCTCGCCCCGAACCGTTCCTTGTCGGCGCGCAACGCCACGCTTGGCTCGTTGTAAGTGCCGCTGGGCTTGGGCCCCGAAAAGAAATCGATGTCAATGCGCCCGACCCGGCCCGCGCCATACTCGACGTAGCAGGACCCGGTGCCCGCATAAAGGCTGCCTTCGCCCGCACCGCGGATGCGCGCGACGAGGGTCGAGGCCACCGCCTTCGCGGCGCCCTCGGCAAAGACGCCTGCCTTGGGCGTTCCCGTGTTGGCGATATCGCCGATCGCGTAAACATTCGAAAACTTCGTCTCCAGCGTCCTCGGGTTCACGGGCACCCAGCCGGCCTCGGTCATGCCGCTGGCCTGCACCACGGCGTTCGCGTGGTGCTTGGGCACGCCCAGGAACAGGTCATAGGCCATCTCGCTGCCATCGTCGAGCGAGACAACACGGCGGCCCGCGTCCACCGCGCTCACGCGGCGCTGGGGCACGAACTTGATGTCACGTTCGGCGAATGCCGCGAGCAGGGCCTTCGAGGTTTCGGGTGACGGAGGCACCGGACTTGGCAGCGGCATCACCAGCGTGATATCGCATTGGTCGCGCACACCTCGACTCAACAGATGGTCGTGCAGCATCAGGGCGCATTCGCTGGGTGCCGGAGGGCATTTATAGGGCGCCCCGCACACGCCAATGACGGCATGCCCTCTGGTGAAGGCAGGCAGGATGTCGCGCAGCCGGTTCGCCCCGGCGACCGAATAGAACTCGTTGGCGCGCTCCAGTCCAGGGGTGGCCGCGAAGTCGTAGTCCGCACCCAGGGCGACCACCAGGTAGTCGCAATCGTGGCTACCTGCATCGGTTGTCACACGCCGGGTTGCCGGGTCGATCGCGGTGACCGTCTCGCGCAACAGGCGCACGCCCGGCTTCACAAAGTTGCGGTACGGCAGCCGCACCGCGTCCAGCGTCGCGTGGCCGAACATCACATCGAGCTTCGAATAGCCAAGCACGTACGTATCGCTCTGGTCGATCAACGTCACCTGAACTTCGGCGCCCAGCGACTCCGACAACAACGTGCCGAGTTCGAGCCCGCCGAAACCCGCACCCAGGACAACCACTCGTTGTTTCATCGTTCCACCCGCTTTCGTTTCTGCGCCTTGCGTCAAAGATACGACACTCTGGCCGGCCTGGCGCGCAGGCACAGTCTAAACTGCGTGGCTTCCATGGATCAAGCCGATCGCAGGGCAGACCATGCAGGCGATTCAGCCTCGATGAAATTACTCGTCGAGGAAGCCGCCTTTGAAGAAACTCCAGGCGCTGCCGTCATCCAGATAGAAGTGCCCGTCCGCACAGGAATCCTTTCCTGAGAAGTATTCGCGATAGGCCTTGGGGACCAGCCGTTCGAGCTGTGCGTCTGTCAGCTCCTCGAATTGTTCGGGCGTAATGGCCTGTCCTACGCGAAGTCTTTGTCGTTCCATGATCGGGTAATTCAGTCAGGCGTCACAGCCCGGAAAGATCAGCTCAACGCCATTGCCTGCCGGGTCTTTCAGGAAAAGCTGGACCCGCTGCGTACCCGGAACCTCGGTGGCCCGGTAGTGCAGCTTGCGGCGCGCCAGTAGGACTTCCACTTCAGCCCGGTTGGTGCAATCGAACGCGACGTGGTCGAACGTGGTCACCGCCCGTGCATCCCGTTCTTCGTCCGGATCGGTCTGGTACAGGTGCACGATCGGTTTGCCTTCGGCGTACAGCCAGTAGCCAAAGTTCCGAAACGGCGGCCGCGGACCGACTTGCAATCCGACGACGTCGCAATAGAACTCCTTGAGCTCGTCGAGTAGCTCTCGCGGCGCACGCAGGTTGAGATGGTTCAGGCCCATGGTCGTCATAGTGCTACCAAGATATCAGATCGCGAGCAGGGCTCGGCGAATCCGGAAAATCGAAGGTCTGAACGGCACGGAGACTTCCACGTTCCATGAAGCGCGACTACTCCGAACTCTGCTGCAGCGCCCACATCCGTGAATAGGCCCCGCCCAGCGCCAGCAGCTGCGCATGGGTGCCGCGCTCGACGATGCGCCCGGCCTCCATCACCAGGATCTCGTGCGCGTCCACCACGGTGGAGAGGCGGTGCGCGATGACCAGCGTGGTCTTGTTTTGCGCCACGCTTTGCAGCTCGGCCTGGATGGCGCGCTCGTTGGCGGAGTCGAGCGCCGAGGTGGC
>SCRR01000105.1 GCA_004322085.1 Burkholderiaceae bacterium | reverse complement strand
CGCGCTGCTGTCGATTGACGAGGTGGCGCAGGCGGGGGGCACGGTGGGGTACGAGTTGATGTGTGCGCTGGCGCAGAGGGTGCCGGTGGGGGTGGATTGACGGATTGTCGAAAAGCTCGCCGGTCTTATTCATTCTGAGTGTCACGTCCGTGTACATTGACTTCAACATGCCGCCGGCGCCAGAGATTGCTGAGATCGTCTCCGCTTATTGGTCCCGATATTTCTTTGTCGGATCACCTTCTGGCAACTATCAGATCAATACGCTTGCGAATACGTTTGTGCGCGTGACCGAAGCGGCGATAGTGGAGTACGAATTCGGCACTACGGCTGTGCGGGAGTTTTGGTCGGAGTCTCGGGCGCTGCACCTTTCTTCGATGCACCGAGCGATCTCTCATTTCGAAACCAGTCTTGCGGACGTTCATCGCTCGATCGAGGTCTTTCGCCGCCTTCGCAATCACAAAGAACGTGATCGCCTTGCTATCTACCTCGCTGCGTACAAACCCGGATTTGTGTCAGATGCGGTTGCAACGTCTTTCCGTGAAATCCGGAACACTATTCATCATCTGGGAGAGAAAGTTCTTAATGGTCAGATTTCCGAAGGGCAGCCCATTGCTCTCAAGCCAGATGGATCGGAAATCCCGCACCCGACGGAAGCAGGTCAAACCATCAAGATCATCGATCGCCTCGTCATTGGCCCTCATGAGATTACCTTCGTTGATCTCGTGGCCACCTTTGGTGAGCTGTCGGCAGCAGCGGCTTACATGGCTGGCTGCGCACCTCATTTGGTCCAGCGCGCCGCTTCAAATTGACAGTTGACGCCATGGAAATTCGCGTCTTCAAGCTTTCAGACGAAGCAGCAGTCATCGCCCTGTGACGCCGCTGCGATCTGGCGCGTCCTTGGAACGATCCACACAAGGACATTCAGGGAAAGCTGACCACGTAGCCTGAACTGTTTCTGGTGGGCGAGATTGATGGAGAAGTCGTCGCCACCGTTATGGCGGGGTTCGACGGGCACAGGGGTTGGGTCAATTATCTGGCCGTGTCGCCGGAGCACCGGAGAGCCGGCCTGGGCTGCGGGCTGATGCGGCATGTCGAGGCCGCGCTCCAAGCGCGCGGCTGTCCCAAGGTCAACCTGCAGGTGCGCGCGTCGAATCAGGTGGTGCTGGATTTTTATGAGCGCGTCGGGTACGGCAGGGGTGACGTTGTTAGCCTGGGCAAGCGGCTCATCCCCGATACGTGACGGCTCCGATCAGCAACAATCGGAACGTAGTGACATGATCACCACGGCCCGCAAGAAGTCCACCCAGCCGAAGGCGTCGAGTAACGACGTCGGGGAACACCTGCGCACGCCCGAAGAGATGGCCGCCTATCTCGACGCCTGGCTGGACGAGGCGTCGGATGACGTTACGGGCATTGTTCGCGCACTCGGCGACATCGCCCGCGCTAAGGGCATGAGCCAGGTTGCCAAAGAAGCATGGTTGAGCCGCAAGAGTCTTATCGAGTCCCAAGCGAAGGCGGCAATCCGAGCTTTGCGACGGCGCTCAAAGTCGCTCGAGCGCTGGGAGTGCGCCTGCATGCCTAACCGGCCTGAACGGTCGACAGCATGGTCATGACACGGGGTCTTCCCGTAAGTCAGCGGTTTTTCTGTGAGAAGAGCTTGACGATATGCATATTATATGCATAATGAGTCTGTGGAGATCGAGTTTGACCCAGCCAAGGCACGCGTCAACCTTGCGAAGCACAAGATCAGCTTCGCGCACGCGGAGCAAGCGTTGCGCGACCCTGACGCCGCCACGATCGAAGATCCGGATGCTCGCGGCGAGCAGCGCTTCGTGACGCTGGGCATGGATGCTCTCGGTCGCGTCCTGGTCGTGGTTCATACGCCGCGCGGCGACCGCGTCAGGTTGATCTCAGCCCGCAGGGCCAGCCGCGGCGAAGCGAAGCAATACCATGCGTAAACAGTACGATTTCTCGGCGGGTAAGAAGGGGGTGGTCATTGCGTCACCTGGCAAGACCCGGATCACGATCATGCTCGACGACGACATCATCGAGTATTTCCGAGCCACGGCAGAAGCAGAAGGCGTCGGGTATCAAACGATGATCAATGCCGCGCTGCGCAGTGCGTTGCAAGGGGTCCGCAGCAAAGCAAAGGATGACCGCCCGCTGACGGTTGCCGTGTTGCGGAAAGTGATCCGCGAAGAGTTGCATGCAACGTAGTGCGATACCGCCGTCGTCCCGCCGGCCAGCTCAATAATTTACAGGTGTGCGCTTCGAATCCAGCGGTATTGGATTTTTACGAGCGCATTCGCTTTTGTCCTCACGCCGAGCCGGCTTGATCGGCCGCGGCAGTGACGCTGAACCCTTCACATGGGTGGCACGCCACAGGCAAATTGCGTCGCCTCTGCGAACCGTGCCCACTGGGTTCAGAATCCGGACAACCAACTCATCCGAAGCGAGGTGACCATGCCAACCAAGAACACGATCTGTCTCTGGTACGACGGCGGTGCCGAAGAGGCCGCGCGGTTTTACGCGCAGACCTTCCCCGACTCGTCCGTCGGCGCGGTGCACCGCGCGCCCGGAGATTTTCCGTCGGGCCGGCAGGGCGATGTGCTGACCGTCGAATTCACCGTGCTCGGCATCCCGTGCCTGGGGCTCAACGGCGGGCCGGCCTTTAAGCACAGCGAGGCGTTCTCGTTCCAGGTCGCCACCGTCGATCAAGCCGAGACGGACCGCTACTGGAACGCGATCGTCGACAACGGCGGCCAGGAGAGCGCCTGCGGGTGGTGCAAGGACCGCTGGGGGCTGTCGTGGCAGATCACGCCGGTCGCGCTGTCGCGGGCCGTGTCGGACCCTGACCGCGCTGCCGCCAAGCGCGCGTTCGAGGCGATGATGCAGATGAAGAAGATCGACATTGCGGCGATCGAAGCGGCGTTTCGCGGTTAAATGGCCTCGGTGCGCTCGCCCGGCGGACCACCAACCCGCGGAGAAGACCGCGCATCTGCATCTGGCGTTCAGGGCCGAGGATCGCCAGCAGGCCGATGCCTTCCATCGTGCGGCAAGGACAATGGCGCGCCAGGTTTGCGCAGCGGGAATTACTATGCGGCTTTTGTGATTGGCCCGGACGGGCACAACGTCGAAGTGGTTTGCCACGAACCCGAGGCCCCCTTTTAGGAAACACCATGCACGATCTCGCCGCCATTCAGAAGTTGCTCGAACCCCTCTTTCCCGGGCTCATGGGCATTCGGCTCACCGAACTCGCGCCTGAGCGTGTCGCCGCCGAGATGGAGGTCCGTCCCGATCTGTGCACGGCGGGCGGCATACTGCATGGCGGCGCCTACATGGCGTTTGCGGACACGTTGGGTGCCGTCGGCACCGTGCTGAATCTGGCCGCAGGCAAACGCACGACCACGACCGATTCAAGCACCAAGTTCATGGCTGGGGCACGGGTGGGGACCACGGTCACCGGTGAAAGCATCGCCCTGCATCGGGGCCGCACCACGATGGTCTGGCAAACCTCCGTTCGAAATGCGCAAGGCAAGCTGTGTGCGGTGGTCACACAGACCCAGCTTGTGCTTGATGGGGCTGCTTGAACTGAGTCAGCAGTCGCGAAGCGCCCGAGCGCGGGCTTCAATACAAACCCAGCACCCGCGCCCGCAGCCGCGCGAGGCCGAACAGCGAATCGATCGCGGGCGTCGCGACGCCCGTGAGGCGGCCCAACTCCTGCACCGCGCCGACCAGCGCGTCGAGCTCGACCGGCCGCCCGGCCTCGACGTCCTGCAGCATCGAGGTCTTGAACGCGCCGAGCTTCATCGTCACCTTGTGCCGGTCCTCGGGCCGCTCGGTAATCGGTACGCCGATGCGCGCGCCGATCTCGCGCGCTTCCAGCATCATGGCCGAGAGGTAGTCGCGCACGAGCGGGTCGCCCATGATCAGGTCGGTGGTCGCGCCTGTCAGCAGGCTGATCGGGTTCACCGTCATGTTGCCCCACAGCTTGTACCAGCAGTCCTTCTGGATCTGCTCGGCGATCCTGGTCTCGATGCCGCCGCGCGCGAGCAGTGCGGCAAGCTGGCGCACGCGCGGCGTGACCTCGCCCGACGGCTCGCCGATGATGAGCTGGTTGCCGAAGCGATGGTGCACGAAACCCGGGCCGTTCAGCGCGCAGCTTGCGTGCACCACACAGCCGATTACGTGCCGGGTCGGTATTGCGCGCGCTATTTCGCCCTCCGGATCGACCGAGGTGAGTCGCGTGCCGGACAGCGCGCCGCCAAAGCCGTCGAGGAACCACCAGGGCACGCCGTTCATCGCGGTCAGCACGACGGTATCGGGCCCAAGCAGCGGCGTGATGCGGCGCGCGACTTCGGCCAGCGCCGGCGCCTTCACTGCGATCACGACCAGGTCCTGCGCGCCGAGCGCGGCCGGGTCTTCGCTCGCCTCGACCGGCACGGTCGTGACCTGCTCGCCGCGTTGTACGCGCAGGCCGTGCTGGCGCAGGGCATCAAGCGTCGCGCCGCGCGCGACCACTTTGATGCGGCAGCCGGCGCCGGCCAGGCCGGCACCGATCCAGCCGCCGATGGCCCCGGCGCCGTAGATGCATACGCGAGACAGTGCTTCGCCGATCGTTTTTTCAGTCATTTATGCCTCTATCCCATACGGGATATTCACAGTTCGCTCTAATTTTTATAGTTCTCATCAATCCGGTCGACCTGCCGCACCAGTGCGTCGAACACGTCCTGGCCGGCGCCGAACTGGGCATCGAACTGGAACGAGTCGTAGGTGGTCTTTTTCGCCACGGCCTTGGGCACGGTGATGGCTGGGCCGAGCGCCGCCTGCGCCACCTGGATATCGCAGGCGCGCTGCAGCGTCCACAAGCGCACGAAGGCCAGCGGCAAGGTCGGCGCCCAAGCCAGCAGGCCGTGGTTGCGCAGGATCAGCAGCGGCCTGTTGCCCATGCTGTGCAGCAGGCGCGGCGTCTCGTCGGCGTGGATGGTGATGCCCTCGAAATCGTGGTACGCCACCAGTTCGTCGAGCTGTGCCGAATAGAAATTGTTCTGCGCCAGGCCACCCTCGGTGCAGGCCACGGCGATACCCGATGTCGTGTGGGTGTGCATCACGCAGTGCGCGTCGGGCAACGCGCCGTGGATGGCGGCGTGCAGGGTGAATCCCGCGGGGTTCACCGGCCACGGGCTGTCATCGAGTTTCTGGCCCGCCAGATCGACCTTGAGCAGATTGCTCGCGGTGACCTCGCTGTAGTGCAGGCCGAACGGGTTGATCAGGAACTGTTTCTGGCCGCCCGTGACACTGTCGGGCAGGCGCACTGTGATGTGGTTGTAGATCATCTCGGTCCAGCCCAGCATCGCGAACACGCGGTAGCAGGCGGCGAGCTCGACGCGCGCCTTGCGCTCGTCGGGGTGCACAGTGGGCTTGAGGATGGCAGTCATGAGGGTTCTCCCGGAAAAAGCTCAGTAGGTCTGGCTGCCCGCGGGCGCGGCCTGGCCCGCCTTGAAGCGCGCTGCCAGCGCGCTGGTATGGCGCACCAGTAGGTTGGTGTCCAGTCCGACCGCGACGAAGGTCGCACCGAGCTCCAGGTAGCGCCGCGCCACGGCTTCGTCCGGGCTCAGGATGCCGGCGGCCTTGCCGGCCCGGGTGATGCGCCGGATGGCGTCTTCGATCGCCGCCTGCACCTGCGGGTGGCCCGGGTTGCCGACATGGCCGAGCGAGGCCGACAGGTCGGCCGGCCCGATGAAGACGCCATCCACGCCCTCGGTGGCGGCAATCGCGTCCAGGTTCGTGAGCGCGGTTTGCGTCTCGGCCTGCACCAGCAGGCAGATTTGCGCATTCGCCTCGTGCACGTAGGCCGGGTTGCGGCCCCAGCCCGAGGCGCGCGCGCCAGCCATGCCGCGAATACCTTGCGGCGGATAGCGTGTGGCGCGCACCAGCGTGGCTGCCTGCTCGGGCGTGTCGACCATCGGCACCAGCAGGGTTTGCGCGCCGATATCCAGGTACTGCTTGATCAGCGTCTCGCCAAGATGGCCATGACCCATCGGCACGCGTGCAATCGGATGCGATGGGTAGGGTGCGATCGCCTGTAACTGCGCCAGCAGACTGCGCACGTCGTTTGGCGCGTGCTCGCCATCGAGCAGCAGCCAGTCGAAGCCGGCGCCCGCGCACAGTTCCGTGCTGTAGGCGTCGGCCAGGCTGAGCCACAGGCCGATCTGGG
>SCRR01000008.1 GCA_004322085.1 Burkholderiaceae bacterium | reverse complement strand
GGAAACGGTAGTGGCCCTGCGTCAGTCCGAGGCGACCGCGCGTCTCGTCGAGCACGACGAAGTCGTTGCCTGCGCCCTGCATCTTGGTGAAGCGAATTCGCATGGCCTGCATTATCGACGCTGCAGCGCGCGGGCAGCGTCATCTGCGGATAATGCAGCCATGGTCCGACCCACCCAACTCCTTTATGCGCAGCGCGCGCCCGCGCCCGTGCGCCCCGCCGCCACCGTGCTGCTACTGCGCGACACGCCCACGGGCATCGAAGTGCTGATGACGCGCCGCTCCATGACGGCCAGCTTTGCGCCCGGCGCGTACGTGTTCCCGGGCGGCGGCGTCGATACGCTCGATGCGGCCGCACACGCGCAGGCCTCGCACCGCCCCGCGCAGAGTGAGCTGCACCTGACGCAGGCGATCGCCGCCATCCGCGAGAGCTTTGAAGAGCTGGGCATCCTGCTAGCGCGCCACGGCGACGGCGCCATGGCCGATGCCAGCGACATTGCCGCGCTCGACCGCAAGGCGCCGTTCGCGGCCCAGTGCGCGGCGCGCAGCCTTCGTCTCGCGGCCGCCGAAGTGTTCGTGCTGGCGCACTGGATCACCGACCGGGATCTGCCGCGCCGCTTCGACGTGCCGTTTCTGGTAGCGCGCATGCCGCAGGGCCAGACGCCGGTGGCGGACGAGGCCGAGCAGTTCGAGCCGGTCTGGGTGCGCCCGGCCGACGCGCTCTCTAGGCACCAGGCGGGCAGCTTCTTCATCATCTTCCCGACCATCCGCACGCTGGAGCGGTTGCAGGCCTTTGCCACGGTCGAGGCGGTGCTGACGGCCTGCGCTGCAACCGAACAGCCGTTGTGGACCAGTTGCCCGCGTGCCGGCCTGCTGGCGGGCCGGGAGGTACGTTACATGGAGCATGAGAGTGCCTACGGCGAGCTCGCCATGGTCTGTCCAGACGGGCAAATCATGCACCACCTGGACTGGCAGAGCGAGCATCCGGTCGCACTGCTCAAAAACGTGATGCGCTTGACTGCGCCCAACCCGGGCGCCATGACCGGCCCGGGCACCAACAGCTACCTGGTGGGTGACCCCGCTACCGGTTACATCGCGATCGACCCGGGACCCGCCGATCCCGAACATGTCGAGCGGCTATGGCGCGCCGCCGGGGGCCAGATCCGGTTCATCGTCTGTACCCATTCACACCCCGATCATTCCCCCGGCGCGCGGCCCTTGCAGGCGCTGTGCCAGGGCCACCCGCCAATCCTGGGCCTGCCATCCGAGTCGACGGCACGCGCGCACAGCACCTTCACGCCTGATCGTTCGCTACAAAACCAAGAGCTATTAGTGCTGACAGGGAAAGGGCCAGAGGGCGAAATAACGCACACCCTGCAGGTGATCTTCACGCCCGGCCACGCGGCCAACCATCTGTGCCTGGTGCTGCTCGAAGACGGCCTGCTGTTCTCCGGCGACCATGTGCTGAACGGCAGCACCACGGTGGTGGACCCGCCTGACGGCGACATGACGGCCTACCTTGATTCGCTCGACCGTTTGAGCGCCGCCTGCGACGCGCACGCCATCGAATTCATCCTGCCCGCGCACGGCCATGTGCTGGGCGCAGCCAAGGGCGCCATCGCATGGCTGAAGGCGCACCGGCTGCAGCGCGAGGCCAAGGTCATCGCCGCGATGCGTGCACGGCCGGACGGCACGCTGGACGACTGGGTGGCGCTGGCCTACGACGACGTGCCGCCACGCATGTGGCCGGTGGCGGCACGCTCGCTGCTGGCGCATGTGGAACGCATTCGTTCACTGCCGCCGGGCAATGACTGAGCCATGGGCGAATCCGTCACCGGGCGCGTCGCACAGGGCACGCGGCTGGCCAAGCGCGTGGCCGAACTCAAGGCTTGTTCGCGGCGCGAGGCCGAGCAATATATCGAGGGCGGCTGGGTCACGGTGGACGGCCAGGTGGTGGAAGAGCCGCAATTCCGTGTCGTCGCGCAAGCCGTTGCCATCGACCCGCACGCGAGCCTGCTGGCGCTCGCACCGGTCACGCTGCTGCTGCACAAGCCGCCCGGCTACGACGCCGGCACGGGCGTGCCGGTGGACATCAAGGGCGTCGGCAAGGGTGTGCGGCCTGCCTTGGCGCTGATCTCGGCGGCTTCGCTGGCCGGCGACGACCGCAGCGGCATCCGTCCGCTCAAAAAGCATTTCGCAAAGCAGATCCTGGGCGTGCCGCTGGAGAGCGCCGCCAGCGGCCTGGTGGTGTTCACACAGGACTGGCGCATCGAACGCAGGCTGCACGAGGACACCGCCTTCATCGAACAGGAGTTCACGGTGCAGGTTGACGGTGAGGTCGCGCCAGGCCTGCTCGAGCGCCTGAACCACGGGCTGCACACCGAAGGCCGCCCGCTGCCGCCGGTCAAGGTCAGCGTGGGCAGCAGCGGCGACGG
>SCRR01000007.1 GCA_004322085.1 Burkholderiaceae bacterium | reverse complement strand
GGCAACAGAGCCCAACAAGCAGGCCACAAAATGGGCCGGATTTGGCCCCAACTTCGAAAACTCGGTCGAAGAGCACCACTGTCAACGATTCGGCGCTACTTGTTCACCGTAGCCCTAAGCCCCACAGGTACTTCCCATGAGCACACATCATCCCCACGCCCCCCACGGACACGACCATTCACATAACTCAGTGGACGAAACGTGGAAGCACGATGGCGTGCGGGTGATTTCTGGTAACCAGTTGGACGGCAATACGGCGCAGACGCCCGGCATGGACCGCAAGGCGGCCATCAACTTCGCGCGCGTGGGTGCGCAGAAATTATGGGCTGGCACCGTCACCATCCACGCCAATGCCAAGACCGGTGCGCACCACCACGGCCATCTGGAAAGCGTGATCTACATCGTCAAGGGGCGCGCGCGCATGCGCTGGGGCGAACATCTGGAATTCACGGCCGAGGCCGGGCCCGGCGACTTCATCTACGTGCCGCCGTATGTGCCGCACCAGGAAATCAACGCCAGCCCCACCGAGCCGCTGGAATGCGTGCTGTGCCGCAGTGATGGTGAAGCAGTGGCGGTGAACCTGGCGATCGAGCCGGCCGAGAAACCCGAAACGGTGTTGTGGGTTGATCCCACGCATCCGCAGGGGGCAGTCTGACCGATCGGACGCGGGATCAGTCTTCGGCGACCTCGAGCACCAGCTTGCCGAAGTTTTCGCCCGTGAAGAGTTTGATCAGCGCTTCGGGAAAGGTGTCCAGGCCTTTCACGATATCTTCCTTGCTCTTCATGCGGCCATCCTTCAAATAAGCTGCCAATTCGGCCACGGCCAGGTGGTAGCGGTCGGCGTAATCGAACACCACAATGCCCTGCATGCGGGCCCGGTTCACGAGCAGCGACAGATAGTTTTTCGGTCCCTGAACGGCGCCGGTGTTGTTGTACTGGCTGATGGCGCCGCAAATGATGATGCGCGCGCCACGCGCCAGCCGTGCCAGCACTGCGTCCAGGATCTCGCCACCGACGTTGTCGAAGTAGATGTCCACGCCCCTCGGGCACTGTTGCTTCAAGCCGTCCTTGACCGCGCCGGGGCCGGCCTTGTAGTCGATGCAGGCGTCGAAACCGAGCTCCTTCACGACCCAGTCGCACTTGGCCTTGCCACCGGCGATCCCGACCACCCGACAGCCCTTGATTTTGGCGAGCTGACCGACCGTCTGACCCACGGCGCCCGCGGCGCCGGAAACCACGACGGTCTCGCCCGCCTTGGGCTGGCCCACGTCCATCAGCCCGAAATAGCCCGTCATGCCGGGCATGCCGAGCACGTTCAGCCACTGCGTCGGGCTGCCCAGCGCCAGGTTGATCTTCGCTAGGCCGCTGCGTCTCATGTCTTCCTGCGCGACCAGCAGGTACTCCTGCACACCCAACCCGGCCGAGACCATGTCGTCGACCGCATAGTGCGGATTTTTCGATGCAATGACCTTGCCGATGCCGCCGGCGCGCATGACTTCGCCGATGCCCACGGGCGCGATGTAGCTTTTGCCTTCATTCATCCAGCCGCGCATCGCGGGGTCGAGCGACAGTGCCAGCGTCTTGACCAGCACGCCACCCTCGGCTGGGTCCGTGACGGGCTCGGTGGTGGTGCTCCAGTTGGCGCGCGTGGGCATGCCGACCGGGCGTGCGGCGAGGCGGATCTGGTGATTGGTGAGGGTGGTCATGGGGGGCTCCCGGAGGTTGGTAGAGGGGTTGGTCGGGTTGGATCGATAGCTGATTCGCTGCAGACTTGCAGGCCACCGGATATCACGCGAAGAGCGCCTCGAAACCGTCCAGAGGTTCGAAGCGCTGGTTGTGATAGCGCAGCCGGGTCGGTCCGGGCAGCGCGCGTTCGTGAATGGAATGGCGTTCGTCGCCGGGGTAGCACATCACGCGTTCCCCGCCCTGCTCGAACGACTCGGGCCGGATGGCCGGAGGCCTGCGCCCGCGCGCTTCCTGCAACACGCTGTCCACCGTGGCGTGATGCGAAAGATGTGCCAGGCTCATGATTTGCGGCGGTGCCAGGTCGATGTGGCCGTCCCGATATTGCTCCAGTGCAGCGCGCGGACGCAACCAGGCGCTGTCTGTGGTTTCGTGCTCGTCGTGACGTGCGACCTGATATGGCGGCACGGCCGACACGAAAAATCGCGTGTCAAAGCGCCTGTTCATGATCGATGCCACCTTGGGCGTGATCCAGCGCGACCACGGCACCACGCCGCGGGTCTGCAGTCGCAGCGCCATGCGCGACAGCATTTCGTCAAAACCGCAACCCTGGCGCAGCAGGTCACCCGCCTGCGCAACCTGCCGCGTCGATGCTTCCTGTGCAAACAGGACGCCCGATTCTTCAAATACTTCGCGCAGTGCGGCCACATACAGGCTGGCCGCGGTGACGTCATCGATCTCGGGCTCGTTCAATCCCGCGTGCAATTGTTGTGGCGATTGGTCCAGCCGGGCTGCCATGTCCAGTTCGGCGTCGTGCGCGTCCACCTTGCCACCGGGGAACACGTAGGCACCGCCCAGCACGTCGGACAAGCTGTGACGCCGTAGCAGGAAGACTTCCAGCCCTGCAGCGGCGTCGCGCAGCATGACGACTGTGGCGGCAGCTCGGGGTGGGCTGGTGATGGCTTCGGAGTTCAGTTGCATCAAGGGCTTTCGATGGACGCGCCAGTCTCTGAATTAAAGTACAGCGCGTGTCTGGCACAGGCTATCAGAAGCCGCGCCTGGCATGCATCACCTACATGACAGAAAGAAAAAACATGAGTATCGACTTCAAGGACCGTGTTGCCATCGTTACCGGTGCTGGCGGCGGACTCGGCCGCCAGCACGCCTTGGCACTGGCCGCACGGGGCGCCAAAGTGGTGGTCAACGATCTGGGTGGGGCGCGTGACGGCTCGACCGGTGTGCCATCGGGCGCTGCCGAGGCCGTAGCCGCCGAAATCCGGGCCGCCGGTGGCCAGGCCATCGCCAATGGCGCCTCGGTGACTGACTACCTGGCCGTGCAGGCGATGGTGCGGCAGGCGGTCGACGCTTGGGGCCGCATCGATATCCTGGTCAACAACGCCGGCATCCTGCGCGACAAGAGCTTCGCCAAGATGGAACTGGACGATTTCCGGCTCGTGATGGAGGTGCACCTGATGGGCGCCGTGCATTGCACCAAGGCGGTCTGGCCGCTGATGACCGAGCAGAAGTACGGCCGCATCGTGATGACGACCTCGTCGTCGGGCCTATACGGCAATTTTGGCCAGTCCAACTATGGCGCGGCCAAGATGGCGCTGGTGGGTCTGATGCAGACACTGTCGATCGAAGGCGCCAAATACGACATTCGCGTCAACTGCCTGGCGCCCACGGCCGCGACCCGCATGACCGAAGGCCTGATGCCCGAGGCCGTGCTGCGAGCCCTTGAGCCCGCAGCTGTGGTGCCTGCGATGCTGGTGCTGGCATCGACCGATGCACCGAGCCGCACCATCCTGTGTGCCGGCGCCGGCACCTTCGAAGCGGCGCACGTCACGCTCACCGACGGCGTCTGGATCGGCACGCGCGCCGATGCCCCTGAGCAGCTTGCGGCGCGGCTGGCTGAAGTGACAGGGCGGGCCGGCGAGGTCGTGCCGCAAAGCGGTTCCGCACAGGGGACCAACGAGGTTGGCAAGGCCACG
>SCRR01000104.1 GCA_004322085.1 Burkholderiaceae bacterium | reverse complement strand
CGGGCAACAGAGCCCAACAAGCAGGCCACAAAATGGGCCGGATTTGGCCCCAACTTCGAAAACTCGGTCGAAGAGCACCACTGTCAACGATTCGGCGCTACTTGTTCACCGTAGCCCTAATGGTCGACGACTTGATCCAGATTCCCGAAGCCTTCCCGAGTATCTCGACGGGTCTGAAAATAGGCTGGGCGTTTCCTGGCGTGGCTTGATCGCCGCTGACCCCGTGGTCGACGTGTCCTCGGGAAAAAACGGTATCGGCTGGCACAACTCTGAAAGCCACAACCAATTTGCAACCTCCAATATGTTCGCGGACCTGTTCTTCGAGAACACCATCGACCTGGTGGCCGAGAAATTTGTGTTTGTTACGATTGAAGGGACACTAATCACCGTTAGAGCATGCGGCACCAGGTCCCGCCAGCATTTTGGCAGCGTAAAAGATGACTTTCGAATGAAACGTCGTGTATTCAACTCCGCGATGACTGCGAGCGCGCTGGCCCTGTCCAGCGTTGCGGGATGTGCGCGGGCAGAAGCCTCGGCCATCCGCATCTCGCATGGTTATGGCATTTTGTATCTGCCGCTGATGGTCATACGCGACCAGCAACTGGTCGAAATGCATGCGCAGAAGTTGGGTCTGGGCGACGTCAAGACGATCTGGCTCACGCTCGATGGCGGCAACGTCATCAACGACGCCATGCTGGCCGGCAGCCTTGATGTTGCAGGCACGGGGGCCCCGGGATTCGTCATTTTGTGGGCTAAGGCGCGCGGTATTCCTCGCTCCGAGGTCATTGGGCTGGGCGCGCTGAGCACCGCATCGCTCTGGCTCAATACCAACAACCCCAACGTCAAGTCGTTGAAAGACTTCACGGCCAAGGACAAGATTGCGGTTCCCGGCATCAAGACCTCGCTGTCGGCCGTGGTGCTGGAAATGGCGGCGGCCAAGACCTTCGGCATCGAAAACTATGCCAAGCTCGATCCATTGACCGTGGGCATGAGCCACCCCGATGCGGTCGCTGCGCTGCTGAGCGACAAGACCGAAATCACGGCGGACTTCACGTCGCCGCCGTTTTCGTATCAGGAAGCCAAGGATCCCAAGATCACGCGCGTGCTGAATTCGTCGGATCTGCTCGGCAACATCACGCTTGATGTGGTGTTCGCGCCCAGGCATTTCACCGAGAGCAATCCCAAGCTGACGGCTGCCTTCATGGCGGCGCAGGAAGAGGCCAACGCCTACATCGCGGCGAATCGCAAGGGCGCGGCCGAGACCTTTTTGCGCGTTTCCAAAGACAAGATGAGCCTGCCTGACGTGGAGCGGATTCTGGCGGACAATGACACCCAGTTCAGCACCACGCCCGATGGCCTGATGGATTACGTAACCTTCCTGGACAAGGCTGGCATCATCAAGACGCGGCCTGCGAAATGGTCGGACATGTTCGTGCCGGCATTCCAGACGCGCAAGGGCAGCTGAGCCTCAGAGCCGCGCAATCGCCGCGCGCACCTCACTCACGCTGAGCACTTCCGACAGCACCTGCGGCGCGCGGCCGGCCTCGTACAGCACGTAGACCGGCACGCCGCTGCGCCCGAGCTGGCCGATGGCGGCGCCGATGGCCGGGTCGCGCCGGGTCCAGTCGGCGCGCAGCAGTGCCACATTCTTGGCCTTCAGGTCGGCCAGCACGGCGGCGTTGGCCAGCGTGGTCTTCTTGTTGTACTGGCAGGTCACGCACCAGGCGGCCGTGAAGTCGACAAACACCGGCCGGCCGGCGGCCACGATCTGGTCGACCCGGCCCGGCTCCCAGGGCTGCCAGCGCCCATCGCTTGCCACGGTCGGCGGGCTCGCCAGCGGTTTGACGACGTATTGACCAACGGCCCCCGCCACCAAAGCGAAGAACGCTATTGAAAGCGTAGCAACCACGGTGCGCGAGCGGCCCGCCAGCGTGAAGGCCCAGAGCACCGCGCTGAATGCCACCAGCAGCGCCAGCAGCGCGCCCGCGCCGTCGATGCCGCTTTGCTGGCCCAGCACCCAGACCAGCCACGCGACCGTGGCAAACATCGGGAACGCCATGAGGCGGCGGAACACGTCCATCCATGCGCCCGGGCGCGGCAGCCATCCGGCCACCGCGGGCACCAGGCCGGCCGCCAGATAGGGGAGTGCCATGCCCACACCGATCGCGCCGAACACGGCCAGCGCCTGCGTGGCCGGCAGGCCCACGGCCAGGCCGAGCGCGGCACCCATGAACGGCGCGGTGCACGGCGAGGCGATCGCCACCACCAGCGCGCCCGACAGGAACGAGTTGACCACGGGGTGCCGGGCCTCGAGCGCCGCCACGCTGGAGGGCAGCAAGCGTCCGAATTCGAAAACTCCCGCGAGATTCAGGCCGATCACGGTGAACAGCACCGCCAGGCTGGCAATTACGGCTGGCGACTGCAGCTGGAAGCCCCAGCCGAGCTGTTCACCGGCCGCGCGCAGCGCCAGCAGCAGCGCGCCCAGCGCCAGGAACGAGACGAGCACGCCCGCGGTGTAGGCCAGCGCGCCGATCCGGTGTGCGCGCCGGTCGCCCGCATGACGCGTGAAGCCGAGCACCTTGATTGCCAGCACCGGGAACACGCAGGGCATCAGGTTCAGGATCAGGCCGCCGAGCAGCGCCCCGAGCAGGGCCGCGGTCAGGGTCAAGGTACTGGTGGTGCTCGCCGGCGCCAATGCCGCGTTGGCCTGCAGCGCGGCATTCAGCGCGGGCGAGACCGTGGCCGCCGCAGCCACCTTGGGCCAGTTGCCCAGCACCTTCGCTTCGGCCAGGTAGCCCGTGACGCCGGTACCGCTGCGCGTGGCCAGCACCACGGGCATCAGGGCCGGGCTGTTGCTGCGCTCGCTGGAGATCGGCACCTGTGCGGTCCAGACATTACCGTGCCAGGCCTGTGTGAAAGGTGCCGCCGTCTCGATCACCTCCGGCGTTTCGGGGAAGAACTCCAGCGTCTGGCCCTCCAGCGCGGCGGGCAGCCCCGCCACACTGACCTTGAGAGTTTTGCCGCTGATCTCCACCTGGCTGTCGCCCGCGAGCGGCTTCGGATGCGCGGCGAGCGCGGCGTCGAACAGCGAATGATTCAGCGCGGTCGAGCCCTTGAGCGGAATCTCCAGCACGAACTCGCCGTCTTCCGGGATGCATTCGGTGCGGCACACCAGCCAGGAGGCCTTGAGCTTGACTTCGAGGTTGCTGGCGAACAGCGCCGGCTTGAAGTTTTGCGCGATGGTGAGCGGCACCGGCAGCAGCACTGTGCCCTCGTAGCCGTAGTTGGCCAGCGTGCCAATCCTGATTTTCTGCGGCACCGGCCAGGCGATGTCACCGGCCGTCACGCCGGCGGGCAGCGTCCACTGCAGCTGGGTCGGCAGGCCCGAGTCGCCCGCATTCTTCCAGTAGGTATGCCAATGCGGCTGGTGCTGGAGCTGTAGACCGACCCAGACCGACTGGCCCGGCACCACGCCGTCGGGCGCCTGCGCCATGAGCTCGGCGCGCACGCGCGGCGTGCTGACCACGTTCGTGAGGCTGGATTGCGAAACAATTTGGCCCCAGGCCGTTGTGGATGAAGCGCCTCCTGCTACCAAAGTGATAGCTAAGAGAAGCCGAAGGAAGCGTTGCAAGGCAGTCATTGCCATATAGGAGCGTGTAGGGTGGCTTTGGTTCAGTCGGGCCAGCGGGTCAGACCCTTACAAAAAGCCCAGTACCACTCTGCGCGTGTTTGCCGACTTTTTCTCTATTTTGGTCACGACGACCTGGCCGATCTCCGCCGTGTTCGCCACATGCGTGCCGCCGCAGGGCTGCAGATCGATCAGCGTGTCGGCGCCGATGCGGATCGTGCGGATGCGCCCGGTGCCGCGCGGGGGCTGCACGCTCATGCTCTTGACCAGCGCCGGGTTGGCGTCGAGTTCCGCATCGGTGATGCTGCCCACGACCAGCGGGTGCGCGGCGGCTACCAGCCTGGCGATGCCGGCCGTGAGCGCTTCCTTGTCCAGCGGCTCGGTCATGTTGAAGTCCAGCCGCGCGTAATCGGGCGTGATCGAGCAGCCGTTCACGAGTTGCGGCACCAAGTGGCACAACAGGTGCGTGGTGGTGTGAAAGCGCATCAGCCGGTGACGGCGCGCCCAGGCTATGCGCGCCGTCACGGGATCGCCTGGCTTCATGGTTGATAGCAAACTCTCCTGATCAGACAACGGCAAATGGCAGATTTCATGAGTGAATTTGCCTTCACCATCCTTGCCCTTGCGGGTGTCTTGAATCGCCAACTCGCGGCCGTCTGCCAGCACCAGCACGCCGGCATCGCCCGCCTGGCCGCCGCCCAGCGGGTAGAACACGGTGCGGTCCAGCACGATGCCTTGGCTGGAGATGGCGGTCACGCTGGCGCTGCACTCGCGCAGGTAGGCGTCCTGGCGGAAAAGGTCTTCGGTCATGCGGGAATGATAGCGGCGGGGCTTCTTTTTCGTCCCTGTACGTGTA
>SCRR01000103.1 GCA_004322085.1 Burkholderiaceae bacterium | reverse complement strand
TGCCTGTGTTCGCCGCTCGTCAACCATGGGAAACCCCGCTCCGATGAAAATCATCCAGCTCCTGTGCATCACCGCCCTGCTTTGGCTCACCGGATGCGCCAGCACCTCCACCACCTCATCCTCCTCCATCGACTCCCCAACCGGCCTGACCACCTCCAGTACATCGTCAGGCCAAACGGGCGATTTAAAACCCATTTCCGCGGCACAGGCTGCCTCTCGGGCGGTCGCCCAACTGAAGCCGCCGGCTGACTTGTGGGAGCGTATCCGGCGCGGCTTTGCGATGCCCAATCTGGACAATGACATGGTGCGGGATCGTGTGCAGTACTACGCGGCGCGCCCCGACTACATGCTGCGCATGACCGAACGCTCGAGCAAATACCTGTTCTACATCGTCGAGGAACTCGAGCGGCGCAACATGCCGTCCGAACTGGCGCTGCTGCCCTTCGTCGAGAGTGCCTTCAACCCACAGGCCGTCTCCAGTGCCAAGGCCGCGGGCATGTGGCAGTTCATGCCGGCCACGGGAAAAACCTACGATCTCAAGCAGAACATGTTCCGCGACGATCGCCGCGATGTGCTGGCCTCCACCAAGGCAGCGCTGGACTATCTGCAAAAGCTGCATGACATGTTCGGCGACTGGCAACTCGCGCTGGCGGCCTACAACTGGGGCGAAGGCAATGTGGCGCGCGCCATCGCCAAAAACCAGAGCGCCGGGCTGGGTACCAGCTATTCGGACCTGAGTATGCCGATGGAGACACGCATGTATGTGCCCAAGCTGCAGGCGCTCAAGGACATCGTGGCCGACCCGCAAAAGTTCAACACCGTTTTGCCCGAGATCGGCAACCACCCGTACTTCCAGAAGGTCGACATCACGCGCGACATCGACGTGGCGCTGGCCGCCAAGCTGGCCGAAGTGCGGCTCCAGGACTTCAAGGAACTGAATCCCTCTGCCAACCGGCCCGTGATTCTGGCCGCGGGGACACCGCAAATCCTGCTGCCCTGGGACAATGCCGCAATCTTCCGGCGCAACCTGAAAGCGTACAGCGACGGCCAACTGGCGAGCTGGACCGCATGGACCACACCGACCACCATGAAGGCGTCTGACGCCGCGCGGCGCGTCGGCATGGACGAGAGCGAGTTCCGCAGCATCAACCACATTCCGCCCAGAATGATGATCAAGGTCGGCTCCACGCTGCTGGTGCCACGCGGCGAGCGCGTCGAGAACGACGTCACAGAGCACGTAGCCGACAATGGCCAGCTGGCGCTCGCGCCCGAGCCGCCCCCGATCACGCTGCACCGCACCACGGTCAAGGCGCGCCGGGGCGATTCCGTGGCGGCACTGGCCAGACGCTATGGCCAGAGCGCGGCCAGCGTCGCCGGCTGGAACCACATGAGTGCCTCCGGGTCGCTCAAGGCGGGACAACACGTGGTGGTTTATCTGCCGGTCAAGGCACGGGCAGCGCGCACCTGGACGGCCCACGCCGGCCAGCGCTCCGAGGTCAGGACGGTGGCACGTGTGCACTCCCACTCTGCCGGGAAAACGGCGGCAAGCGCGCCCCCCCGGGCTTCCGGAGTCAAGGCGGTGGCACGCACACACACCGCGCCAACCAGGCGCGTGGCCAAGTCGAGCCCACCGCACCGGGTCCACCAAACACTGGTCGCCAGCGAATCCCGGTAGCAGGAGCGCCCAGCATTGATCAGCGGCGAAGCCTTGCCGCTATCATTCTTGACGCTGGCGCTATAACTTTTCGGTCTCGCCTGCGCTGGGTTGCCACTTCATGAGCCGGTGTTCGACGCGGCCCACGATGCCATCGAGCACGAGCGCAAAAATCGTGAGCACCACGATACCGGCAAACACGGTATTGACATCGAACGTACCTTCGGCCTGCAGGATCAGGTAACCTACCCCGCGTGCCGAGCCCAGGTATTCCCCTACCACGGCGCCCACAAACGCCAGCCCCACCGATGTATGCAGGCTGGAGAACACCCAACTGGTGGCGCTCGGCAGGTAGACCGTGCGCAGCAACTGGCGCTGGTTGGCGCCCAGCATGCGCGCGTTGGCCAGCACCACCGGGCTGACTTCCTTGACACCCTGGAACACGTTGAAGAACACGATGAAGAACACCAGTGTCACGGCCAGTGCCACCTTGCTCCAGATCCCCAGACCAAACCACATCGCGAAGATGGGTGCCAGGATCACGCGCGGCATCGAGTTCGCGGCCTTGATGTACGGGTCCATGATGGCGCTCGCGGTCGGCGCCAGCGCCAGCCACAAGCCGCAGGCCAGACCCATTCCCGTGCCGATGGCGAACGCGAGCATGGTCTCGATCAGCGTCGTATACAAATGCAGGTAAATGTCGGCATTGCCGGGCACACCGTCCGGAAACAGCGAGCTGGGGCCAAAGCCGAAGGGCATGAACCATGACCAGATGCGCGCCGCCACCTGCACCGGGTCGCCCAGGAAAAAAGCCAGTTGGGGATTGCGGGAGACCAGCTGCCATGCAGCCAGCAGGACGACCAGCGCGCCAATTTGCCAAGCCCGCAGGTTATGTTCGCCGGGTTTGACGAGCCGCAGGAACCCCTTCACGATCAGGCCGCCTTCCTGAGCTGCTGCGCGTAGCCCTTGAGCACCTCGTCGCGCAGCACGCCCCAGATCTGGCTGTGCAACTCGATAAAGCGAGGTTGATTGCGCACCTCGGCCACGTCGCGCGGGCGCGGCAGATCGATCTCGAACTCTCCCATCGGATGCGTGGCCGGCCCGGCCGAAAGCACCACCACCCGGTCGCTCATGGCAATGGCCTCGTCGAGGTCGTGCGTGATGAACAGCACGGCTTTCTTCTTCTCGGCCCACAGGTCGAGCACTTCATTTTCCATGAGCTGGCGCGTCTGGATATCGAGCGCACTGAACGGCTCGTCCATCAGGATGATGTCGGGGTCCAGCGCCAGCACCTGAGCCAGCGCCGTGCGTTTGCGCATGCCACCCGAGAGCTGGTGCGGATAGCGCCCGCCGAACTCGCCCAGTCCCACACGCTGCAGCCACTGCTGGGCCTGACCCCTGGCCTTCTCGTCGGGAACGCCGTGGTATTGCAAGCCCACCATCACGTTGTCGATGGCGCTGCGCCAGGGCATCAAAGCCTCGGACTGAAACATATAGCCGGCGCGGGTGTTGATGCCTGCCAACGGTTCGCCAAACACCTTCACCGTGCCCGAGGACGGCACCAGCAAGCCGGCACCCACGTTGAGCAGCGTGGACTTGCCACAGCCCGTGGGCCCCACCACCGAGACGAATTCGCCGGCACGGATGCGCAGCGTGGTGTTGGCGACGGCGGTGTAGCCCTGCTCGTGTGGCTGCCTGGGGTCCTGCGGCGACTTGAAGGTGCAGGTGATGTCGAGAAATTCGAGTGCGAAATCAGGCATGGCAGCGCATTGTGTCACCGCCCCGCTGCGCAGCCATCTTCAATGGGCCGGGCAGCCCCGCGCACTGGCGTTGCATCACTGAATTGCCGCAGACGGGCCGTTCAAGCCTTGAAGCGCTCCTTGGCCTTGCGCGCAAAGGTATTTGTGTAAATTTTCCGCAGGTCGATCCGGTCGGGTTTGATCGAGGGGTCGAAACTCGCCAACGCGCGCAACGCCGTTTTCCCGCCGTCGTCGGGAAACATTCCATCGGTCGAGATAGCCTCGCGCACCTTGTTGAACGAGGCCAGGTACAGCGCACGGTCACCCAGCAAATAGCTTTCCGGCACGGTCTTGATGATGTCGCCCGGGCCTGCGGTCTGCAGCCATTTCAGTCCGTGCACGATGGCATTGGCCAGCGCCTGACAGGTGTTCGGATGTTTCTGGATGAACTCGGCGGACGCGTACAGGCAGCCCGCCGGCATCGGGCCGCCGAACACCTCCTGCGTGCCCTTGAGCGTGCGCGTGTCGGTGATGATCCGGACTTCGTTCTTTTGCTCCAGCATCGTCATCACCGGGTCGACGTTGCTGATGGCATCGATCTGCCCGGAGCGCATCGCGGTGAGCGCGCTGCTGGACGTGCCAACGCCGATGTAGCTGACTTCTGACGGCTTGATGCCAGCGCGCGACAACACCAGGTTGACCACCATGTTGGTCGATGAGCCGGGCGCCGAAACACCGATCTTCTTGCCCTTGAGATCGGCCAGCGACTTGTAGTTGGGCATGGTTTTGGTCGATACGCCAATCGCGATTTGCGGGGCCCGGCCCTGCAGCACGAACGCCGTGTAGAACTGCCCCTTGCTCTGCAGCGCGATGGTGTGCTCGAACGCGCCCGAGCAGACGTCAGCCGAACCCCCGACCACGGCCTGCAACGCCTTGGCGCCGCCGGCAAAATCGCTGATCTCGACGTTCAGCCCCTCGGCCTTGAAGTACCCCAGTTGTTCCGCGATGGTCAGTGGCAGGTAGTAAAACGCCGCCTTGCCACCCACGGCGATCGCCACTTTGGTTTTTTCCAGCGCGGGCTGCGCACGCAGCGAGGGGACGGCCAGGGTAGCGGCGGCAGCACTGGCCAATGTGCCGAGTTTGCGGCGATTAAGTGTAAAGTTTTCCATCACGATCTCTTTCTTCTTGAACTGCTGCAAGCATAGGCAGGCGCAAAAAAACCCGCATCAGGAAATCCCCCGGGCGGGTTTGTACGTAAGGGCACGTCGCAGCGGACGCGAAGCGCCCAGAGCGCGCTCAGCGCCGATCCACCAGTGCGTGGGCGATCGTGCCCAGATCCACATATTCCAGTTCGCTGCCGGCCGGCACGCCGCGCGCCAGCCGCGTGACCTGCAGGCCTCGGCTCTTCAAGGCCTCGCCGATCACATGGGCCGTGGCCTCGCCCTCGGCCGTGAAGTTGGTCGCCAGGATCACTTCCTGCACGACGCCATCGGTGGCACGCGCAAACAGCTTTTGCAAACCGATGTCCTTCGGGCCAATACCGTCGAGCGGACTCAGTTTGCCCATCAGCACAAAGTACATGCCCTTGTAGGCGGCCGTGCGCTCCAGCGCCGACTGGTCCGCCGGCGTCTCGACCACGCACAGCTTGGTGGCGTCGCGTCGCGGGTCCAGGCAGGTGCTGCAGATCGTGTTCTCGGTAAAGGTATGGCAGCGCTCGCAATGCTTGATGTGATCGGCCGCGTCAGCGAGTGCGCGCGCCAGCAGCCGGGCGCCCTCGCGGTCATGCTGCAACAAGTGAAACGCCATGCGCTGCGCCGACTTGACGCCCACGCCGGGCAGTCGGCGCAGGGCCTGGATCAGCGCTTCAAGGGAATGGGAATCGGCCATTTCACCGGGCCTTTTCGACGCGCGTGCGATACAGCGCCAGCCAGTCGCCGGGCGCGCCACTGCAGCGGCCCTGGTAGTCGTAACTCGACGGCTGAAAGCCGCGACCGTCAAACACCCATTCGGCAGCGACACCGCAATCGGCCAGTCCGCGCCCCTTGGCCGAACTCGTCAGCATCCCATCCTTGGGCGAATAATCAGCCTCGCTCAGCACCGCGGGATCGTCGTCCGGGTCGGGCTTGGGCGCACCGGGCGCGAGCGGCAATATCGCCAGCTTCGCTTGGGCCGGCGCGTGGCGCGGTGCGCGCAGCACCAGCAAACTCGACTGGTAGGCGCCGCCCCAGCAGGTCAGCAGCACCAATGCGTCGGTGGCCGTGAGAGGCTCAGCGCTGTCGGCGCTGAAGTCCCTCAGGTCAGGGTCGCAGTGTTGCTTCAAGAGCGCCGCGTGGGTCTCGCGCACTGTGTGTGTAAAGGCCTGCGCATCCGTCAGCGGTGGTGGCCTTGGCGCCGCGTGCAGCACCGGCAAGGCAGGGGCTGCAAGCACCGCCGAAGCCGCATCGCTCCCCGCGCGCAGCAACGCCGTCTGATTGCCCACGCGACCCTGCACATCGTCGATGAAGAGCAGTGCCGCGGAAAGTCCGCGCAGGGACACTGGTGGCTGGCTTTTGTCACGGGACGTTTGCAGGACGCTGCCGGCGGCAAGGCTGCGCGCCAGAGCCAAAGCCCATTCATTCCCGAGTCGGTAACCCCCGATGTCTGCGTCGTTGATCCAGTGCAGGCCTGGCGCCAAAGGCTTGCCGTCCAGTCGAAAAGACGACGTATCGATCGAACTGTCAGACTCGATCGAAGCCATCAGCG
>SCRR01000102.1 GCA_004322085.1 Burkholderiaceae bacterium | reverse complement strand
TGGCGGCATGTGAGCTACGCCCAGGCGTGGACCAGCGCGCGCAGCATCGCGCAGGCGCTGATCGAGCGCGGCCTGAGCGCGGAGCGGCCCGTGGTCATCCTGTCCGAAAACAGCCTGGAGCACGCGCTGCTGGCGCTCGGCTGCCTGGTCGCGGGCGTGCCCTTCGTGCCGGCCTCGCCCGCCTATTCGCTGATCAGCCAGGACTACGACAAGCTGCGCCATGTGCTGCGTACCGTCACGCCCGGCCTGGTGTTCGCGGCCGACGCGGCGCGCTACGGCCGCGCCCTGGCCGCCGCGGTGGATGCCGACACCGAAGTGGTGCTGGCCGACGGCACGCTGGCGGGGCGCGCCAGCACCGCCTTCGCCGAATTGCTGGCCACGCCCGCCACGGCGCGCGTGGACGCCGCGATGCAGGCCACCGGACCCGACACCATCACCAAGTTCCTCTTCACCAGCGGCTCGACCAAGCTGCCCAAGGCGGTCATCAACACCCAGCGCATGTGGTGCGCCAACCAGCAGCAGATGGCGCAGTCCATGCCGGTGCTCACGCAGGAGCCGCTGGTGCTGGTCGACTGGCTGCCCTGGAACCACACCTTCGGCGGCAACCACAACTTCGGCATGGTGGTCTACCACGGCGGCACGCTGTACATCGACGACGGCAAGCCGACGCCGGCGCTGATCGCCGAGACACTGCGCAACCTGCGCGAGATCGCGCCCACGGTGTACTTCAACGTGCCCACCGGCTTCGAGGCCATCGCCCACGCGATGCAGACCGACGACGTGCTGCGCCGCCAGTTGCTGTCGCGCGTGAAGATGTTCTTCTACGCCGGCGCGGGCCTGGCCCAGCCGGTGTGGGACAGCCTGTATGCGTCGCAGGAGCGCGAGGTCGGCGAGCGCATCGTGATGACCACTGGCCTGGGCATGACCGAGTCCGGTCCGTTCGGACTGTACGTGACCAGCCCCAACGTCAAGGCCGGTGACCTCGGCGTGCCCGCGCCGGGTCTGGAGCTCAAGCTGGTCCAGATGCAGGACAAGACCGAGGTGCGCTACCGCGGCCCCAACATCACGCCCGGTTACTGGCGCGCGCCGCAGGAAACCGCGGAGAATTTCGACGAGGAAGGCTTCTTCTGCTCGGGCGACGCGGTCCGCTGGATCGACGAGACCGATGTGCACCAGGGCCTCAAATTCGACGGCCGCATTGCCGAGGACTTCAAGCTGGCCACCGGCACCTTCGTCAGCGTCGGCCCGCTGCGCGCGAAGATCATCGCCGCCGGCGCGCCCTATATCCAGGACGTGGTGCTGACCGGCCTGAACCTCAAGGAAGTCGGTGCCATGGTGTTCCCGACGGCGGCCGTACGGGATCTGAGCGGCCTGGGCGCCAGCGCGCCGATGGCCGAGGTGCTGGCCAGCGCGCCGGTACTCGCGCAGTTCCAGAGCATGGTCGACGAACTGGCCCGTGGCGCCACCGGCAGCGCCAACCGCATCGCGCGCCTGTGCCTGCTGGCCGACCCGCCAACCATCGACCGCGGCGAAGTGACGGACAAGGGTTCGATCAACCAGCGCGCCGTGCTGGCCCAGCGCGCCCAGACCGTGCAGGCGCTGCACGACGACAGCTTGCACACCATTTTGAAACCCCGCCAGTCCTGAAGGACTCGACGCCATGACCACCCAAGGATTCTTCTCGCGCTTCGACGACGTCTGGATGCTCGACGGCGTGCGCACCCCCATGGTCGACTACTGCGGCGCGCTCGGCCACATTTCGCCGACCGACCTGGGCATCAAGGCCGCGCGCGCCGTGCTGCAACGCGCCAATGTGAGCGCCAGTCACATCGGCTCGGTCATCACCGGCAACATGGCGCCCGGCGACTTCGACCAGTTCTTCCTGCCGCGCCACATCGGCCTGTACGCGGGCGCGCCGGTCGAGGTGCCCGCCATCATGGCGCAGCGCATTTGCGGCACCGGCTTCGAGCTGTTCCGCCAGGCCGGCGACCAGCTGCAAAGCGGCGCCTGCGAGGCGGCGCTGGTGGTCGGCACCGAATCCATGACGCGCAACCCGATCGCGGCGTTCGAGCACCGCACCGGCTTCAAGCTCGGCGCGCCAGTGGGCTTCAAGGATTACATGTGGGAAGCGCTCAAAGACCCGGCCGCCGGCATCAACATGATCCAGACCGCCGAGAACCTCGCGAAAAAATACGGCGTCACGCGCGAACAGGTGGACGAGTTTGCTTCGCTCTCGTTTGCGCGCGCCGTCGCGGCCCAGCAATCGGGCTTCCTCGCGGGCGAGATCGTTCCCGTGGTGACGGAGCAGTTCGAACTCGAAGGCTATCAACCGCGTGGCATCCGGCTGCAGGGCAAGACCGCCGAAGTGGCGCAGGACACGCATCCGCGCCTGTCGCCGCCCGAGGTGCTCGCCAAACTCAAAAGCGTGTACCCCGGCGGCGTGCAGACCGGCGGCAACAGCTCGGCGCTGGTGGATGCCGCGGCCGCCGCCGTAGTGGCATCGGGCGCCTACGTGAAGGATTGGGCCAAGGCCCACGGCAGCAAGCCACTGGCGCGCGTGGTCGCCGCCACGGCGGTGGGCGTGCCGCCCGAGATCATGGGCATCGGCCCGGCGCCGGCGATCCGCCTGCTGCTCGAGCGCTGCGGCCTCACGCTGGCGCAGATCGGCCGCATCGAAATCAACGAAGCCCAGGGCGCGCAGACGATCGCCGTGGAGCGCGAGCTGGGTCTGGACCGCAGCAAGCTCAACGTCAATGGCGGCGCCATCGCGCTGGGCCACCCGCTGGCGGCCACCGGCGTGCGCCTGACGATCACGCTGGCGCGCGAACTGCGGCGCGCGGGCCTGCGCTGGGGCATCGCGTCGGCCTGCGTGGGCGGCGGCCAGGGCATGGCGCTGCTGCTGGAGAATCCGGACGCCATCTGAGATTATTCAAGCAAATAGTGGCTGTAGCCCTTATCCATTCTTCACTTTAAGCTACTGAATCAGTAGCAAAACAGGAGTCTCCATCATGAACATTCAAGGACATGCCGCGCTCGTCACCGGCGCCGGCTCGGGCCTGGGCGAGGCGACGGCGCGCGAACTGGCCCGGCTCGGCGCGAAGGTCGCCGTGCTCGATGTGAACCTCGTGAACGCCGAAAAGGTAGCGGCCGAGATTGGCGCGGAGTTTGGAAGCGGCTGCGCCGTGGCCTGCCAGTGCGACATCACGGCCACCGACAGCCTGCAGGCCGCCATCGCCAAAGCCGCCGCGGCGCACGGCCCGGCGCGCATCCTGATGAACATCGCAGGCATCGGCTCAGCCAAACGTGTGGTCGGCAAGGACGGCTCGCCGGCACCGCTGGAAGACTTTGCCAAGGTCATCAACGTGAACCTGATCGGCACCTACAACGCGAGCCGCCTGTTTGCCGCCGAGTGCGCCAAGCTGAGCCCGCTGGCCGACGGCGAGCGCGGCGTGATGGTGTTCACGGCGTCCGTGGCCGCGTTCGACGGCCAGGTCGGCCAGCAGGCCTACAGCGCCTCCAAGGGCGGCCTGGTCGGCATGACGCTGCCGATGGCGCGCGACCTGGCGCAGCACGGCATCCGCGTCTGCACCATCGCGCCCGGCCTGTTCGCCACGCCGCTCATGAAGCAATTGCCCGAGCCGGTGCAGGCCTCGCTGGCTGCCAGCATCCCTTTCCCGCCGCGCCTGGGCAAGCCCGAAGAGTTTGCACAACTTGCCGCCCACATCGTCAGCAACACGCACCTGAACGGCGAAGTGATCCGGCTCGACGGCGCGCTGCGCATGGCACCGCGCTGACCCGAGGCACCCCCTCATGAGCAAAACCACGGTTTACGAAATCAAGGTGCAGTTCGGCGACTGCGACCCGGCCTGCATCGTGTTCTTCCCCAATTTCTCGAAGTGGATGGACGCCTCGTCGCTGCACTTCTTCATGGAATGCGGCGTGCCGCCCTGGCGCGAGCTGATCAAGACCACCGGCATCGTCGGCACGCCGCTGCTGGAAATCCACACCAAGTTCATGCGCCCCGCCACCTACGGCGAGACTCTGCAGGTCTACACCAGCGTCGAGGAATGGCGCGACAAGGTCTTCATCCAGAAACACGTGGTCAAGCGTGGCGAGGACCTGTTGTGCGAGGGCCTGGAGACGCGCGCCTTCGTGATCCACCCGCCAGGCGAGCCGAACCGCATCAAGGCCATTCCCGTGCCGGCCGACATCAAGGCGCGCTGCAGCTGAGCGCCGCGGCGCCTTCGCACGACATTAACGAGCAAGCAATAAAAATATGAATACGCAAGACACGCACGAACTTCAGAGCCCTCTGGTGCCAACGGTGGGCCGGCGACTGTTCCTCGGCGCGGCGGGCCTGTCGCTCGGCGGCCTCGCGCCCTGAGCCCGGGCCGAGGCCGCGCCCACGCGCATCATGGTCGGCTTTGCGGCCGGTGGCTCGTCCGACGCGGCGGCGCGGCTGCTGGCGCAGCAGATGGGCGTCCTGCTGGATCGCCCGTTCATCGTCGAGAACCGCACCGGCGCCGCCGGCCGCCTGGCGGTGGAGGCGACCAAGACGGCCAAGCCCGACGGCAACACCCTGATGTTCGTACCGCATGGCGCGATCACGCTGTTTCCCCACATCTATAAGTCCTTGCGCTACGACCCCAACCGCGACTTCACGCCCATCGGGCGCGTCTGCACATTCGACTTCTCCCTGTCCACCGGGCCCGCCACACCGGCCAAGACGATCGCCGAGTACGTGACGTGGGCGCGCGACAAGGCTCACAATGCCTCGTTCGGCACGCCCGGGGCCGGCACGGTGCCCCAGTTCATCGGGGAAGGGTTTGCGCAAAGGGCCGGCCTGACGCTCACGCACGTTCCTTACCGGGGTGCGGCGCCATCGATCATCGATCTGATCGCCGGCACGATCTCCCTGGTGGTGTCGCCGCTGGCGGACGCCATCGAATACCACAAGGCCGGCAAGGTCCGCGTGCTCGCCACCGCGGGCGAACAGCGCACCGACATGCTGGCCGGCATCCCCACGCTGAAGGAGTCGGGCATCGACCTGGCGGTGGACGGCTGGTACGGCCTGTACGGGCCGGCCGGCATGGCCCCCGAGCTGACCCGGTCGCTGAACCAGGCGCTGGTCACCGCGACCGACAAGATCCGCGACAAATTGTTCGCGAACGCCCTGCGCGCCGCACCGACCTCGCCCGAGCAGCTGGCCCAGTTGCAGCGCAAGGAGTCCGTTCTGTGGGCGCAGCTGGTCAAGGCCTCGGGTTTCAAGCCCGAGGATTAATGGTTCCCCTTCGTTTCACTTCTCATCAACCCCCAGGAGACTTATTCATGAACCACAAAAGATCCCTCGTGACTGCCGCGCTCGCCCTATGCCTGTCGGGTACGGCTTTCGCCGACCTCACGATCGGCGTCGTGCAGCCGCTCACGGGTCCAGCCTCCGGCTTGGGCATTCCGATCAAAAACGCCATTGCACTGTGGCCGCAGGAGATCGCGGGCCAGAAACTCAAGGTCATCGTGCTCGACGACGCCAGCGACCCGACGGCCGGCGTCAAGGCCACGCAGCGGCTGGTCACGGAAGACAAGGTCGACGTCATCGTGGGCTCCACCGCAACGCCGGTCGCCATACCGATGGCCGACGTGACGGCCGAGTCCGGCACGCCGCAGCTGTCGACCTCGCCGGCCGCCCTGCCGCCGGGCAAGGACAAGTGGTTCTTCCGCCTGCCGCAATCGAACGACGTGATGGCGCACGCGATGGTCGCGCACATGAAGAAGCACAACATCAAGACCATCGGCTTCCTCGGCTACACGGATGCCTATGGCGAACTCTGGCTCAAGGCGATCACGGCCGAAGCCGAGAAGAACGGCATGAAGATCGTCGGCGTCGAACGCTTTGCGCGCTCGGACACCAGCGCGACCGCACAGGCGCTCAAGCTCACCTCGGCCAACCCCGATGCCATCCTGATCGTGGCCTCTGGCAGTGGCGCCGGCATGCCGCAAAGGGCCATCGTGGAGCGCGGCTACAAGGGCAAGATCTACCAGACCCACGCCGCCGCCACGCGCGACCTGATGCGCACGGCCGGCAAGGATGCCGAAGGCACCTACGTGGTGTCAGGCCCGGCGGTGATCGCCGAGCAGTTACCCGACAGCCATCCGTCCAAGAAGGCCGCCATCGCCTTCGTGCAGGCCTATGAAAAGGCCTACAGACCCAATTCGCGCAACCAGTTCGCGGGTCATGGCTGGGACGCGGCCACGGTGCTGGAGAAGGCCGTGCCGATCGCGCTCAAGAAAGCCAAGCCCGGCACGCCCGAGTTCCGCGCGGCGCTGCGCGATGCCTTCGAGACCATGGGCCGCACCGTGCTCGCGCACGGCGTGCTGAACTGGACCGCGCAGGACCACTGGGGCTACACCAATGAAACCGGCGTGATGCTCAAGGTCGTGAACGGCGAATTCAAGGTCGACCAATAAGCGCCAGCGCACCGTCATGGACTTTTCGATTGCCAGCATCCTGACGCTGGACGGACTCACCAACGGCGCCATCTACGCGCTGCTGGGCATCGGCATCGTGCTGGTGTTCACGGTGACCCGCGTCATCTTCATTCCGCAGGGCGAGTTCGTGGCCTACGGCGCGCTCACGCTGGCAATCTTTCAGACCGGCCAGGTGCCCGGCACCGTGTGGCTGCTGCTGATCATGGCGGGTGTCGCGGCGCTGATGGAACTGGTGACCACCTGGCGCCACCGGGGCCGCGCCGGGCCGGCGCTCAAGGCGGCGCTGCGCACCTTCGCGGTGCCGGCCGTGGTGAGCGCGGTCTCGGCCTGGGCCGCACCGCGGGGACTGCCGCTGGCGGTGCAGGCGCTGCTCACGATCTGCGTCGTGACCGCCTTCGGGCCGCTGGTCTACCGCGTCGCCTTCCAGTCACTCGCGGGCGCCAGCACGCTGGTGCTGCTGATCGTCTCGGTCGGTGTGCATTTCGCCATGACGGGCCTCGGGCTGCTGTTTTTCGGCGCCGAGGGCTTTCGCAACCCGTCCTTCTGGGACCTGCGCTTCACGCTCGGGCCGCTCAACCTGAGAGGGCAGACGCTGATCATCTTCGGCGTGTCGGGCGCGTTGATCGTGCTGCTGTGGCTGTTCTTCGAACGCACGCTGTATGGCAAGGCCCTGCGCGCCACCGCCGTGAACCGGCTGGGCGCGCGGCTCATGGGTATATCCACGCAGTCCGCAGGCCAGCTCACATTCGCCATGGCGGCGCTGATCGGCGCCCTCTCGGGGCTGCTGATCGGGCCGACCACCACCGTGTTCTACGACTCCGGTTTCCTGATCGGCCTCAAGGGCTTCGTGGCCGCCGTCATCGCCGGGCTGGCGAGCTATCCCGGCGCCCTGCTCGGCGCCCTGGGCGTGGGTGTGATCGAATCCTTCGGCTCGTTCTGGGCCAGCGCGTTCAAGGAAGTCATCGTGTTCACGATCGTGCTGCCGGCACTGCTGTGGCTGTCGCTCAAGAGCGGGCACTCCGATGAGGGGCACTGAAATGGATGCCACCCTGCGCACTCCCACCGGCGCCACGCGCTCGAGCGCCATCCGCACCTGGGGCCCGCTGGCGCTGGTCGCCGTGCTGATCGCATTGCCCCTGCTGCCGCTGCCCGAATTCTGGATCATCCAGCTCAACTACATCGGCATCTACACCCTGCCGGTGCTGGGCCTGGTGCTGCTGACCGGCGTGGCCGACCTGACCTCGTTCGGCCAGGCCGCGTTCGTCGGCATCGGCGCCTACACCACGGCTTATTTGACGGTGAACCTGGGCCTGTCGCCCTGGCTCACGCTCCTCATCGGCCTGGGCCTGACGACGCTGAGCGCGGCAGTGATCGGCGCCATCACCCTGCGCATGTCGGGCCACTACCTGCCGCTGGCCACGATCGCCTGGGGGCTTGCGCTCTACTACCTGATGGGCAACCTGGATGCGCTCGGCAAATACGACGGCATCCTGGGCGTGCCCGGACTCTCGCTGTTCGGTTTCGAGATCGGACAGCGGCGCCTGTTCTATGCGCTGGTCTGGCTCTTCGTGCTGGCCGGAGCGTTCGCCACGCTGCGCCTGCTCGATTCGCGCAGCGGCCGCGCCATCCGCGCACTCGCCGGCGGCTCGCAAATGGCCGAGGCCATGGGCATCGACACGCTGCGCTACAAGGTTGGCATCTTCGTGCTGGCGGCCCAACTGGCCTCGATCTCGGGCTGGCTGTTCGCCCACATGCAGCGCACCGTGAACCCATCGCCGTTCGGCATCAAGATGGGTATCGAATACCTCTTCATGGCCGTGATGGGCGGCGCCTCCTACGTCTGGGGCGCCATCGCCGGCGCCGGTGTCGTCAAGGTCATGGAAGACCAGTTGCAGGTGCTGCTGCCCCGGCTGATCGGCACCAGCGGCAACTACGAGCTGATCGTGTTCGGCATTCTGCTGGTGCTGCTGCTCAAGTACCTGCCCGACGGCCTGTGGTCGTTTGTCGACCGGCGCCTGCCGCGCGCGCAGCGCGCCAACGACTGGCAGGACGCCCCCGCGCTGTCGGCGCGCGACAAGCCGGCAGCCGGCGCGGTGCTGCTCGACGTGCAGGCAATCCGCAAGACTTTCGGCGGCCTGGTGGCGGTCAACGACATCAGCTTTCAGATGCGCGCCGGCCAGATCGTCGGCCTGATCGGTCCCAACGGCGCAGGCAAGTCGACCACCTTCAACCTGGTGACCGGGTTGCTCCGTCTGTCGGGCGGCGCGGTGCAGTTCAGGGGCCAGCGCATCGATGGTCTCTCGCCGCGCCAGATTGCCGCGCGCGGCATCGCGCGCACCTTCCAGCACGTCAAGATGGTGCCCGATATGACGGTGCTGGAAAACGTGGCACTCGGCGCCCATCTGCGCGGGCAGCGCGGCGCGCTCGCCGCCATGCTGCGCACCGACCGCGCCGAGGAGCGCCGGCTGTTCAAGGAGGCGCAGCGCCAGCTCGAGCGCGTGGGCATGGGCGAACTGCTGCTCGAAACCGCGGGCAACCTGGCGATGGGCCAGCAGCGCCTGCTCGAGATCGCGCGCGCGCTGTGCGCCGACCCGGCGCTGCTGCTGCTCGACGAGCCGGCCGCCGGCCTGCGTCACCAGGAAAAGCGGGCGCTGGCCGGCGTGCTGCGCCAGTTGCGCGCCGAGGGCATGGGCATCCTGCTGGTGGAACACGACATGGGCCTGGTGATGGACGTTTGCGAGCACATCGTGGTGATGGAGTTCGGCACGCACCTGATGGAGGGCACGCCGGCCGATGTCCAACAAAGCCCCAAGGTGCGCGCCGCCTACCTCGGAACGGAACATTGACATGGCCACACCTATACTTCGCATCCACGACCTGCACGCCAGCTATGGCCGCGCCGAGGTGCTGCACGGCATCGACCTCGAAGCCGGCGCCGGCAGCGTGATCACCGTGATCGGCCCGAACGGCGCGGGCAAGTCGACGCTGCTCAACACGCTGATGGGCGTGCTGCCCGCCAGGGGCACGATCGAATACCAGGGCCAGTCGATCACCGCGCTGTCGCTCGAAGAGCGCGTGATGCTCGGCATCGCGCTGGTGCCCGAAAAGCGCGAGCTGTTCGGCACCATGCCGGTGGAGGACAACCTGGTGCTCGGCGCCTTTCGCCAGGTGCGCCTGCGCAACCGCCAGTGGCGCGAGCGCATCGACGAGGTCTACACACTGTTCCCGCGCCTGAAGGAGCGCCGCACGCAACTGGCCGGCACGCTGTCGGGCGGCGAACGCCAGATGCTGGCGGTGGGCCGCGCGCTGATGTCGCGCCCCTCGCTGCTCATGCTCGACGAGCCCAGCCTGGGCCTGGCGCCGCTGGTGGTGCAGGAAATCTTCCGCACCGTGAGCGCGCTGCGCGCCACCGGCGTGACCCTCCTGCTGGTCGAGCAGAATGCCCGCGCCGCGCTCGAAGTGGCCGACCACGGCTACGTGCTCGAGATGGGCAGCGTCAGCCTCGAAGGCCCGGCCAGCCAGCTCGCGGGCGACCCACGCGTGATCGAGACGTACCTGGGAGCGACGCGCGAGGCGTCATGAGAATTTACGGAAAAGTGCCTCTGGCCCTTTTCCATTGGGCGACTTGTACTATGTTTTTGATAGTAGATGAACTACCAGCCCCTCCCTGACGACGTCCGCTTCCTGCTACAAGCGGTGCTCGACGCGCCGAACCGGCTGCGCGCCCTCGCGCCCTTCGCCGAAGTCGACGATGAGCTGCACGCGCAGGTGCTCGGCGAAGCCGGCAAGTTCGTCGCCGAGGTGGTGGCGCCGCTGAACCGGGGCGGCGACGAGATCGGCTGCCGCTTCGACCACGGCGCGGTCACCACGCCGCCCGGTTTCCGCGACGCCTACCAGGCGTTCTGGCAAGCCGGCTGGCCGGCACTCTCGGCCGCGCCCGAGGACGGCGGCCAGGGCCTGCCCGCGGTGCTGGAGGCGGTGCTCTACGAATGGCTCAGCGCCGCCAACCACGGCTTCACGATGGCGCCCGGCCTGCTGCACGGCGCTTACGCCTGCCTCGAACACCATGGCAGCAGCGAGTTGAAGGCGCGCTACCTCGCCAAAATCGCCAGCGGCGAATGGCTCGCCACCATGTGTCTGACCGAGGCCCACGCCGGCAGCGACCTGGGCCAGGTGCGCACGCGTGCCGTGCCGCAACCCAACGGCAGCGTGCGCGTGGCGGGCGGCAAGATCTTCATCTCGGGCGGCGAGCACGACCTGAGTGACAACATCGTGCACCTGGTGCTGTGCCGCCTACCCAATGCGCCGGCCGGCCCCAAGGGCCTGTCGCTGGCGCTGGTGCCCAAGATCCTGGCGGACGGCGCGCGCAACGCCGTGCATTGCGAGCGCATCGAGGAAAAGATGGGCCTGCACGGCAGCCCGACCTGCGTGATGCGCTTCGACGACGCGACCGGCTGGCTGATCGGCGAGCCGAACCGCGGCCTCGCGGCGATGTTCGTGATGATGAATTCGGCGCGGCTGCACGTCGCCCTGCAGGGCATCGGCCTGCTCGACGCCGCCTGGCAGAAGGCGGACGCCTACGCCCGCGAGCGCCGCCAGATGCGCGCGCCCATCGTGCCCGCCACGCGCGGGCCGAACGACGCCGCCGATCTGATCATCGAACACCCCGCGATCCGCCGCATCCTGGACACCCAGCGCGCCTGGGTCGACGGCGCGCGCGTGCTGGCCTACCACACGGCCTTCGAGCTCGACGTGGCCAAGCACCACCCCGATGTCGCGCGCCGCGACGCCGCGCAGCGCTGGTGCAGCCTGGTCACGCCGGTGCTCAAGGCGGCCTGCACGCAACAGGCCTTCAGTGGCGCGAGCGAATGCCTGCAGGTGTTTGGCGGCCACGGCTACGTGCGCGAGTGGGGCATCGAGCAGATCGTGCGCGACGCCCGCATCACCATGATCTACGAGGGCACGAAGGAGATCCAGGCGATCGACCTGCTGGTGCGCAAGGTACTGGCCGACGGCGGCGCGGGACTGGGAACCCTGCTGGACGAGCTGGCGCAGGACACCAGTGCAGCCACAGGCGTGGTTGACCGTTTTGAGCGCCTGCGCGAGCTGACGCGCACGCTGGCCGAGGCGGCGCGGCACGACAGCGCGTTGCCGTACTGGGTGGCCGACGACTATCTGCGCGCCGTCGCGCTAGCCCTGTTGGGTTGGGCCTGGAGCCGCATCGAGGCAGGCCTGGGCACCGACACCCCCGACCTTGCCGCGCGCTGGCAGGCACCGGCACAGGCGCTGCACGACTGGGTGCTGCCCGAGTTCAACATGCGCGTGCAGACGGTGCTGGCGCGTTGCGATCGCGCTCGGCTGGTGTAGATTAGCGCCAAATTACTAACGTTTCAGCCCATGGCACCGAACGAATCGACTCCCTTCGTTACCGAGATCGACACCAGTTACCTTGAATCGCTGATGGGCTACAACGCCCGGCGCGCGGCGCTGGCCATCATCGAGTCGTTCCTGCGCAACATGGCGGTGTACGAATTGCGCCCCGTGGACTTCTCGGTACTGTCGCTAATCACCCACAACCCAGGCATCACCTCGCGCCAGCTCTGCGGTGCGCTCAGCATCCTGCCACCCAACCTGGTGGGCATGATCAACGCGCTGGAAAGGCGCGGGCTGATCGTGCGCCACCCGCACCCGAATGACCGCCGCGCCACCGGTCTGCACCTCACAGAGGCCGGCCAGACCTTGATGCACGATGCCGAGCACACCGCCAGTGAACTTGAGACGCGCGCCGCCAATCGCCTGAGCGCGGCCGAGCGGAAAACCCTGATGCGCCTGTTGCAAAAAATCTATATAAAAGCCAAGTAGTTGGCGTTTAGGACTCCAAGCCTGCGCATTTTGGGCCCGAACAGCTATTAAACTTGTAGCGTTTCGAATTCTGGGCTATATTTGCCCCGCAATGCTTGGCGCGCGCCGAGGGGCCAACACCGCGTATCCAGTCAAATAAACGAGGAGATCCAAGAATGAGTTCCAAGGAAAATGCCGCCGTCAGCCAGTTGCTGAGCCTGCTCGAATCGCGCTACGCGATGCGCGTGCTGTGGGCACTCAGGGACGGCCATCCGCAGACTTTCCGCCTGCTGCAGGACAGCGTCGGCGGCATCACCCCGAACACGCTCAACACCCGCATCAAGGAGATGCGCGAGGCCGGCCTGATGAACCATGGCAGCGACGGCTATGGGGTGACGGCATCGGGCGCCGATCTGCTCAAGCGGCTGAACGACCTGCAGGCGTTCGCCGGCAAATGGGTGACAAACCAGGCGAAAAAGAAGTAAACCGCACACTTCATTTCATCCACAAGGACAGGCCTGGCCTGTCCTTTTGCATTTCTGCGGGGCGGATACGGTGCGGGTTCGCACATCGGCTGCTGGCATAATTGGAAGCTGTTTTGAACGTCAGCCCTGCGCAATCAAGCACGGCTCGCTATATCTTCAATAGCATCTCACCCAAGGATTGAAAATGATTACCAATGCTTCTGGTCTGCAGTACCACGACACCACCATCGGTGAAGGCGCGCAGGCCGCCAAAGGCCACAGCGTCACCGTCCACTACACCGGCTGGCTTTACAACGACGGTGTGCAGGGCGCGAAGTTCGACTCGAGCAAGGACCGCAACGACCCATTCGTGTTCTCGCTGGGTGCGGGCATGGTCATCGCCGGTTGGGATGAAGGCGTTGCGGGCATGCAGGTGGGCGGTGCGCGCACCCTGATCATTCCGGCCACGCTCGGTTATGGAGCCCGCGGCGCCGGTGGCGTGATACCACCCCACGCCACCCTCAAGTTCGACGTGGAACTGCTCGGCGTCAAGTAAGCCCGACGCCCTCGTCGGGCGACGGCACAACGGGTCCGCGGCTCCCCCTCCAGGCGGCGATCGAGGGCTTGAAAGGCGCGCTGCCGTCCCTAAATGGGGGGTTAGTCTTAAAAATTCCCGTTCTCAAGCATGTCCACACAAAATACTCCCGAGCCAAATCAGCCCATGCCTTCCCCAGGAGTCGATGGAATTCCCGCCGATGCCTCACCCGAGGAGCGCGAAGCCGCCGAGGCGGCGAATCAAGCCGACGCCATGGCGGACATGGCCAGCGTGCAGGCGGAAATGAGCGGCCTCAAGACCAAGATCGCCGAACTGTCCGACCATTTCTTGCGTGCCAAGGCCGAAACGGAAAATGCCCGCCGGCGCGCCGAGGAGGAGATTTCCAAGGCACGCAAATTCGCGCTGGAGAGCTTTGCCGAGAGCCTGCTGCCCGTGGCGGACAGCCTGGAAGCCGCGCTGATCCACCAGGACGCCACAACGGAGCAGATTCGCGAAGGCACCGAGGTCACACTGCGCCAGCTCAAGGCGGCGCTGGAGCGCAACAAGGTGATCGAGGTCAACCCGGCCACCGGCAGCAAATTCGACCCGCACCAGCACCAGGCCATCAGCATGGTGGCGGCCGACCAGGAAGCCAATACGGTGGTGACGGTGTTGCAAAAGGGTTACCTGATTGCCGAACGCGTGCTGCGCCCCGCTCTGGTCACGGTGGCCGCGCCGAAATGATGCCGCCGGGGCTTGAAACACCAGCGCTTATCCGCAAGTAACTTTCATTCAATTTTCAAAATTCGCAGGAGCAGAAATCATGGCAAGAATCATCGGGATCGACCTGGGCACTACCAATAGTTGCGTGTCCATCATCGAGGGCAGTACGCCCAAGGTCATTGAAAATTCCGAAGGCGCGCGCACCACGCCTTCCATCGTGGCCTACCAGGAAGATGGCGAGGTGCTGGTGGGTGCCTCGGCCAAGCGCCAGGCCGTCACCAACCCGAAGAACACCCTGTTTGCCGTGAAGCGCCTGATCGGGCGCAAATTCACCGAGAAAGAGGTGCAAAAGGACATCAACCTGATGCCCTACAAGATCGTCGCGGCCGACAACGGCGACGCCTGGGTCGATGTGCGCGGCAAGCAGCTCTCCGCGCAGCAGGTTAGCGCCGACATTCTGCGCAAGATGAAGAAAACCGCCGAGGATTACCTGGGCGAGCCTGTCACCGAGGCGGTCATCACGGTCCCCGCCTACTTCAACGACAGCCAGCGCCAGGCCACCAAGGACGCCGGCCGGATTGCCGGGCTGGACGTCAAGCGCATCATCAACGAGCCCACCGCGGCCGCGCTGGCCTTCGGCATGGACAAGATGGAAAAGGGCGACCGCAAGATCGCGGTCTATGACCTGGGCGG
>SCRR01000101.1 GCA_004322085.1 Burkholderiaceae bacterium | reverse complement strand
CGCAGCCAGGGCCTGGCCGAATTCGAAGAGGCGCTCGATCGCCTTGCGCGCGCACCGGCGACCGCGCACTTCATTAGCCGCAAGCTCGCGGTGTACTGGATGAGCGACAGCCCGCCGCCCGCGTTGGTCGAGCGCATGGTGCAGACCTTTGCGCACAGCGACGGCGACATTGCCGCCACGCTGCGCACGCTGTTCACCGCGCCCGAGTTCGCGCGCGCGGCCGACAGAAAGTTCAAGGACCCGATGCGCTACGTGGTCTCATCGGTACGGCTCGCCTACGATGGGCGCGTCATCCTGAATGCCGGCCCGATGATCAACTGGCTCGCGCGCATGGGCGAGCCGCTGTATGGGCACCAGACGCCGGACGGCTATCCGATGACCGAGGCCGACTGGGCCAGCCCCGGCCAGATGGAGACCCGTTTCGAAGTGGCGCGAGCGATCGGTTCGGGCAGTGCGGGCCTGTTCCGCACCGAGGGCCCGCAACCGATGCAGCGCCCCGCATTCCCGCAACTGGCAAACGCGCTGTCCTACGAGGCGATGGCCCAGACGCTCGGCCCGGCGACACGGCAGGCGCTGGCGCAGGCGGCTTCGCCGCAGGAGTGGAATACGTTGCTGCTGTCATCGCCCGAGTTCATGAACCGCTGACCTGTCGCCTGGAGTCTCCATGAAACGTCGTCATCTGCTCAAATCACTCGGTACCCTGCCGCTGGTAGCGGGTGCCGGCCAGTTGTGGGCCGCCCCGGCCGCCGGCTCGCGCCTGCTGCTGGTGTTCCTGCGCGGCGCCTACGACTGCTGCAGCCTGCTGGTGCCGGTATCGAGCAGCTTCTACTACGAAGTGCGCCCCGACATCGCGGTGCCGCGCCCGGGCGCGGACGCCAGTGCCGCGCTGCCGCTGGATGCCGACTGGGGCCTGCATCCGGTGCTGCGCGATTCTGTCTACCCTTTGTTCCAGCGCGGCGAGCTCGCGTTCGTGCCGTTCGCGGGCGCCGACGACACCTCGCGCAGCCATTTCGAGACGCAGGACAGCATCGAAATGGGGCAGCCACTGACCGGCCCGCGCGACTACCACTCGGGCTTCCTGGACCGGCTCGCCGGCGTGGTGAACGGTGCCGCGCCGATGGCGTTCACCGCGCAGATTCCGCTGTCGATGCAGGGCCGCGTGCAGGTGGCGAACATGGCGTTGAACCGGGTGGCGCGCAGCAATGTCGATCCGCGCCAGAGTCGGCTGATCGCGTCGATGTACCACGGCACGGCGCTGGCGTCGCGCGTTGATGAAGGCTTCAGTACGCGTGACCAGGTGATGCAGGACCTGCAGACCGAAATGCAGGCCGCCGGCCGGGGGGCGGTGTCCACGCGCGGCTTCGGCGGCGAGGCGCGCCGCATCGCGCGGCTGATGGTAGATCGCTACAACATCGGCTTTGTCGACGTCGGCGGCTGGGACACGCACGTGAACCAGGGCGGCGTGCAGGGCTATCTCGCCAACCGCCTCGACGAACTCGGGCAGGGCCTGGCCGCATTCGCACAGGAGATGGGCCCGGCGTGGCGCAGCACCACGGTGGTCGTGATCAGCGAGTTCGGCCGCACTTTCCGGCAAAACGGCAACCACGGTACC
>SCRR01000006.1 GCA_004322085.1 Burkholderiaceae bacterium | reverse complement strand
TGGACGGGTATCACTTCAGGCTGCAACCTGCACGCCCTTCCAGAACGCGACCCGGCCGCGCACCATCTCGGCCTCGGGCTTGGGGTCGGCGTAGTACCAGGCGGCGTCGGTATTCATTTCGCCATCGACCATGAGCGAGTAGTAGCTCGCCTGACCCTTCCAGGGGCAGGTGGTCTTGTGATTGCTGAAGCTGACATAGTCGCGATTGAGAGAGTCTGCAGGGAAGTAATGGTTGCCTTCGACCACCACGGTATCGTCGCTCTGCGCTATCACCGCGCCATTCCAGATTGCTTTCATGGGGAGTTCCTTTCAGATGGGTGCATCCAGCCAGTGCAGGCTGAAGAGCTTTTGCGGATCGGTCCACACGGGGCCGGGAGTGAATCCCGCCTGCCGCGCGAGCGCCTGCATGCTCTGGATCGTAAATTTACACGAGTTCTCGGTGTGCAAGGTCTCGCCCTGCGCAAACTCGAAGCAGCGGCCGCACAGGTGAACCTGTTGCCGGCGCCGGCTCATCAGGTGCATCTCGATACGCTGCAGGGGCGCGTTGTAAAACGCGCTGTGCGCAAACTGGGTCAGGTCGAAATCGCCACCCAGCTCGCGATTGGCACGCGCCAGCAAGTTGAGGTTGAACGCGGCCGTCACGCCCTGGGTGTCGTTGTAGGCGGCATGCAGCACGGCGGGGTCCTTCACAAGGTCAGCCCCCAGCAACAGAGCACCACCGCGCAGGGCCTGTCCCACCATCTGCAGAAAATGCAGGGCTTCGGCCGGCGTGAAGTTGCCAATCGTGGAGCCCGGGAAAAAACCCACGCGCCGTCCGGCACCCTCGCGCAGCGCCGGCAGCAGCAGGTGGCGGGTGTAGTCCGCGACCAGCGGTTGCACGTGCAGGCTTGGGTAGTCGCGCCGCAACACCTGAGCGGCGGTATCCAGGTGCTCACCCGAAATGTCGATGGGGAGGTAGCGCTCGGGCTGGTCCATCGCGTCGAGTAACAAGCGGATCTTGCGCAGGGAACCGGCCCCGAATTCGACCACCTCGGCACGCGGTCCCATGTACTGCGCAATCTGGCCGGCGTGCGCCGAGAGCAGGTCCAGCTCAACGCGTGTGGGGTAATACTCCGGCAGCTCGCAGATGCGGTCGAACAGCACGGAGCCCGGCGCGTCGTAGAAATACTTGGGAGAAATGCTGCGTGGCATGTTTGACAGCCCTGCCAGCAGATCGCGCGCAAACTCGCTTTGCGGGTCCTCGCCCGTCAACGGCGCCCGCGCTTTAGTGGGTGAACCCGGCGGCATCAGGCATCCCTCGCCAGACGAATGCCCGAAAACTGCCAGCGTGCTCCGGGCGGGAAGAAATTGCGGTAGCTGGGCCGCGTGTGTCCAAGCGGGGTCGCGCTGCTGCCTCCGCGCAGCACCATTTGCCCCACCATGAATTTGCCGTTGTACTCACCGGCCGCACCAGCCAGGGGGTGAAAGCCAGGATAAGGGCCATAGGACGAGCGCGTCCACTGCCAGGCGTACCCGGTCATTTGCGTCATGCCCGGCGCATCGAAGGCAGTTTCCCACTCGAATTCGGTCGGCAGTCGTGCACCCGCCCACTCGGCAAAGGCCGCGGCTTCGTAAAAGCTGACCTGACTGACCGGTGCCGAGGTATCGAGCGCACCCACGCCGGACAATCCAAAGACCTGCCAATCGCCGGCGGGCGCCCTGGCATCGTGCGGGGCCAGCCAATACAGCGGGCAGCTCCAGCCATTCGCTTGCACTGCTGCCCAACCGTCGGACAGCCACAACTCGGGACGGCGGTAGCCCCCGTCCTCGATGAATTGCAGGTATTCGCCACAGGTGACCAACCGATCCGCCATGCGGTACGGAGACAGCAGCACGCGGTGGCGCGGTGTTTCGTTGTCAAATGCAAACCCGCTGCCGTCATGCCCAATTGCCGCCGTGCCGGTGCGCCCCGTGACCCAGTGCAACGGCGCCGTGACGGGCGCCACTCGCAGCGCCGGCTTATGCGATGAGGCAGCGGCGCACTGGTAGGCGGGAAGCGTCGGGTTGCACGACAGCGCGTGCAGGATGTCGGTGAGGATCAGTTCCTGGTGCTGCTGCTCGTGATGCAGCCCCAGCGTGAGCAAGGGCAGCGCCCGTCGCCATGCCATCTCGTCGCAGGTGGCCATGAAGTCTTGCACGCCGGTATCGACATGCGCACGGTAGGCCAGCACCTGCACAAGTGTTGGGCGGGTCAGCAGGCCACGCTGTGGCCGCGGATGGCGCGGGCCCAAAGCCTCATAGTAGGAATTGAAAAGGTACGAAAAACGCTCGTCGAACGGCACGTAGCCGGGCGCAAGGGGGCCCAGCACCATGGCCTCGAAAAACCAGCTGGTGTGCGCCAGATGCCACTTGGTCGGACTCGCATCGGACATGGACTGGATGCACTGGTCTTCTGCCGACAGCGGTGCCGCCAGCACCAGGCTGCGCGCGCGGATTTCGCCATACCGCTGCGCCAGAGTTCCACGCGGGCTATTGACTTCAAGGGGAAAATCAG
>SCRR01000100.1 GCA_004322085.1 Burkholderiaceae bacterium | reverse complement strand
GAACTCGGGCAGGGCCTGGCCGCATTCGCACAGGAGATGGGCCCGGCGTGGCGCAGCACCACGGTGGTCGTGATCAGCGAGTTCGGCCGCACTTTCCGGCAAAACGGCAACCACGGTACCGACCACGGCCATGGCACCGTGTATTGGGTGCTGGGCGGGGGCGTGCGTGGCGGGCGCATCGCGGGCGAGCAGGTGCGCGTGGAGCAGGCCACGCTGTTCCAGAACCGCGACTATCCGGTGAAGAACGAGTACCGCGCGCTACTCGCCGGGCTATTCCAGCGCCAGTTCGGCCTGAATGCAAGCCAGTTGAATCAGGTGTTTGCCGACATCGCGCCGCGCGATCTCACCTTGGTCTGACCGCCGCGCGGGTGCATGTTCAGCCAGGGCAGGCGTGCATGAACGCCGCGCACAGCGCCTCCATGCCGGCGCGGTCTTCATCGTCGAAACGCGCAAGACTAGGGCTGTCCGCATCCCACACGCCAAGCAGCGAACCGTCGGCGAGTACCAGCGGCACCACGATTTCCGAGCGCGACGCGCCGTCGCAATAGATGTGGCCGGGAAACGCGTTCACGTCGGGCACCACCTGCGTACGGCGTGACTCTGCCGCGGCGCCGCAGACGCCGCGCCCGTGCGCGATGCGCACGCAGGCCGGCTTGCCTTGGAACGGTCCCACCACCAGGCCGTTGCCATCGGCAAAGTAAAAGCCGCACCAGTTGATGTCGGGCAGCGCGTGGAACACCAGCGCGGCGAAGTTCGCGGCGTTCGCAACCAGATTGGTTTCATCGTGCAGCAGGCCGTGCACCTGCTGCGCGAGTTCGGCGTACAGGCCGGGTTTGTCGGCGGCGACAAGGGGGGTGGCTTCGAACATGGCGCAAAGTCGTGCGGGTGGACGCGGCATTATCACGCAGCGCCCGTGCGGTTTGCCGTGCCTGGGGTATTCTTGCAGCATCAGCGGCGCCGTCGCGTCCGTGCGGGAGACATCATCATGCCGATCACCAAGGGCTACAAACAGCTCGTCGACGAAGCGATGGCGCAGGTCAAGACCTACAGTGTGGCCGAAGTGCGCGCACGATTAGGCAAGCCCGACGTGCAGATCGTCGACATCCGTGACGTGCGTGAACTGGCCAACGGCACTGTGGTCGGCGCCTTGCACGCACCGCGCGGCATGCTCGAATTCTGGGTCGATCCGGCTTCGCCGTACTTCAAGCCGGTGTTCGCAGACGAATCGAAGGAATACATCCTGTTTTGCGGTGCCGGCTGGCGCAGCGCGCTCGCAACGAAAGCGCTGCAGGACATGGGCATGACCAACGTCGCGCACATCGACGGCGGCTGGGCCGAATGGGTGAAGCAAGGCGCGCCGACCGAGACGCTGGAGCAGCACAAGGCGCGCAAGCACGGCTGAGCGGAACCGGCTGCGACGATAACCCGAAGCGGCGGCCGCCACGCTTCAATTGCTGGTCGGCGCGCTCAAGACCCGTACCGGCAGCCTGCACGACGGCCTGACCGGGGTCGCCGTGGTACTGGCGCTGGGTATGATTTTGCTGCTGCTGGTGGTGCCGGCGGGGCGCAGCGCGGTGGCGGCACCGGCGGCCGGCCATTGACGCCCGGATGCCCGCTCAGATCGCGTCGAGCGGAAACACCGGCCGGCGCACCCTTTGGTACGGAAAGCGCGCGTAGTCCGAGGTCGTGACGCCCGGGCTGTCGCACTCGACCAGCCCCGCGGAGAGCGGCACGAACACCGGGCGGCAGTACATGCGGGATTTCAGCAGCAGGTAGCGAAAGCGCGTCGGATCGAGGCCGACGCAATGAAACACGCCCAGGTCCCAGGGCTCATGCGTCTGCTCGGTCACGACGATTTGCGCGGCGCCGATGTCGAACAGCACGGTGCGACCCATGTGGCAGCGCTGGCCGGTGTAGATCGGGCCGGTCACGGTGTAGCTGCCGTCGCTGATCGCACGCACCGTGCCGCGCAGCCGCAGCGGCTTCTTGGTGAGGCCGATGCGCTCCAGCGGCACCTTGTTGCCGAGCGCGACCTCGAGCTCGGCACCGACGCCGCCGTCGGTCAGCGCCGCGACCGCCTCCGGGTCGCACAGCGGGCCGACCGCGATGCGGTCCAGGCCCAACGCGAGCGCAGTCTGCAACACGTCCATCGTGTCGCAGGTGCCGCCGGACATGCAGTTGTCGCCATGGTCGAGCAGCAGCACCGGCCGCGTCGCGCCCTGGGCGAGCGCGCGCGCATGGTGCAGCGATTGTTCGAGCGGCTCGCTGCGGTAGACGAACTCCGCGCGCCGCTGCCAGATCTGCTGCGCCAGATCGTCCGCCGCGGCCTGCGCCGCCGCCATGTCCTGCGCGCGGCCGGTTGCGACCACGCTCATGCAGGGCGCGTCTATGTCGGCGAGCGAGAAGCCGGCAAATACCGACAGCGCCGGCAGGCCGGAGCGCTCGGCGCCGCGCGCGGCCTCCACCGCACCCTGCATCGCGCCTTCCAGCGTGGTGCTGCGCAACGTGTGGCTCATCAGCGGCAGGCGCTTGCAGCAGACGCCATAGCGCGTGCCGCCCTGCGCCATCTCGAGCAGCAGCCGGCCCGCGTGCGCGCCGGTCTCGTACATGTCGATGTGCGGATAGGTCTTGAAGCCGACCATCACGTCCGCGTTGCGCACCATCTTCTCGGTGATGTTGCCGTGCAGGTCGAGCGCGACGCCGATCGGCACGCCGGGTGCGGCGGCGCGTATGCGCGCCAGCAGATCGCCTTCGCCGTCGTCGGTCTGCTCGGCCACCATCGCGCCGTGCAGGTCGAGCAGGATCTCGTCGCAGCCCGGCGCGGCATCGACGATGCGGCGCGTCAACTCGTCATAGGCGGCCGCGTGCACCGTGCCACTCGGGTTCGCGGTCGCCGACACCGGTGTGACCAGCGTCGCGCCCGCCGCTTCGGCCAGGTCGATGAACGCGGCCATGCCGGTGCGCATGCCCTTGTTGTCGCGGTACGCGGCCTCGCCGTAGGTGGGCGAGAACGCCGCGAGCGGCGTCGGCACCGGCGAGAAGGTGTTGGTCTCGTGGTTCAGTCGGGCGATCAGGATCTTCATGCAGCGAATCTGGCGCGGACGCCCGGCGACGTCAAGTCCGGTGGAGACAGGTCCCACCCCACCCGTGCGCGACAGCCCGATACGACGCCTAGTCAGATTGAAGGCAAGCCGGTCCCGGTTCGCGTTGCCGCTATTCTTCGGCTTAGCGGTGTGCCTCGAGTTGGACAGTGCGACGCCGTCGTCAATTGCTCATAAAAAGTGGCTCCAGTCTTTATGGAGAATGGAAAGGTAACTATGGATTTTGAAGCATTACTGTTCGACTGCGATGGCGTGCTGGTGGACTCCGAACCCATCACGAACGGCGTGCTGCGCGACATGCTGGAGGAAATGGGCTGGACGCTGAGCGTGCAGGAATGCATGCGCCTGTTCGTCGGCAAGGCAGTGAAGGACGAGGCCGCGCTGATCGAGGCCCGCACCGGCCAGCCGCTCACCGAAGACTGGATGGCGCGCTTTCGCGAGCGCCGCAACCAGGGTCTGCTGCGCGACCTGCAGCCGATTCGCGGTGCCGTGCCAGCCGTGGCGCTGCTGCATGAGCGCTTCGAGGGTCGTCTTGCCTGCGCCTCCGGCGCCGATCGTGGCAAGGTGGAGTTGCAGCTGGAAAAGTGCGGCCTGATGCGGTACTTCGAAGGCCGGATTTTCAGCGGGCACGATCTGCCGCGCTCCAAGCCGGCGCCCGACGTCTACCTTGCAGCCGCGGCGGCGCTGGGCGTCGCGCCGGCACGCTGCGCCGTGGTGGAGGATACGGTGACCGGCGTCGCGGCCGGCGTGGCGGCGGGTGCGACCGTGTTTGGCTTCAGTCCGCCCGAGGCTGGCCATGATGCGCCGGCGGCGCTGCGCGCAGCGGGCGCGCGGCAGGTCTTTGCAGCGATGGAGGATTTAGCGGGACTGATCGCGTAGCGGCGTGACTGCAGCCGGGAATACCGGGAAGCCATCGACATGAATTCTTTGTTCTACGTTATGGCTGATGAGTAATTTCAAGGTTCTATATTGCAGCGCTCGGCGCGTGCGATCACACAACACGAGTTCATCGCCTGGCGAATTTTATCGTCCGCACGTTACATTCCGTGACCTTAGTTCAGTACACTTTTTCAACGGCAGACAAACGACAACCTGCTGCCGGCGAGAGGTGGCGGATGATCTGGCGAAAAATTGGAACCACGCCGAAGGCGCTAACCCGGAGAAGCGGCGTGGCGCCTTTGACCGCCAAAGACGGGCCGGCTTCGCGGGATCCCGGGTCCACGGCCATGAGGCGATGTCTGGTGTCGGCTGTCGTCATGGCCTTCGCAGCATCGACACCGCCCATCTCGGCGCGGGCCGGGCAGGACCGGGCCACGTTTGAGCTGACACTGACGATTGTGGCGCGCCAGCCCGCGCCCAGGGTAATTGAGCGGAGCGCGTCCACCGTATCGCCGGGTCTCCCGGCGTACCCGGTGCTCAACGATCAGGGAGTGACGCGAGAGAATTCCGGAAGCGACATCATCGTCCTTGAGACTGAGTTCTAGGGCACATCCTCACGGCCCTGCGACCGCGAGGTGGCGACGTGGATCGAAGTTTTCTGCCGCGTCAGGCGGGCTGAACCCCGGCACTGTGTCCGCGCCCTGGTGTAGTCTGACGCCATGGACTCCCTGATAACCGCCTCGGCGCGCGCGCTTGCCGTCGGCGACGCCCTTGGCGCCCTCAAGCGGGTCGCCTTGCGCGACGACCCGCCGGCGCTGGCCTTGCGCGGCATCGCGATAGCCCAGCTCGGCGAACATGCCCGCGCCCGCGAACTGCTGCGTCGCGCGGCCCGCAGCTTCGGGGCCCACGAGGCACTGGCGCAGGCGCGCTGCGTCGTCGCCGATGCCGAGGTGGCGCTGGCTCAGCGCGACATCAAGGGCTCTCTTCAGTCCCAGCGTGCGCTCGCCGCCGCGGCGGCCACGCTCGACGTCCACGCCGATCACGCCAACGCGCTGCAGGCGCGGCTCATCGCGGTGCGCAGGCTCCTGCTGCTCGGACGCCTGGCCGATGCCGAGGCCGCGCTGGTGCGGCTCGATGCGCGCGGCCTGCCGCCGGCGCTCGCGGCCGTGGCCGCGCTCTGTGCGGCGGAACTCGCGCTGCGCTCGCTGCGCATCGGCCCGGCGCGCGCAGCGCTGGCCCATGCGCAGGAGGCGGCCGATCGCGCCAGCGTGCCGGCGTTGCAGGCCGAGGTGTCGCAGGTGCTGACTGCGCTGGACCGTCCCGCCGCCCGGCGTCTCTTGGCCAGTGGCGAGCAGGCGTTGCGTCTCGACGAGGTTGCCGCGCTCTTGGCCTCGGACGCGCTGGTGGTTGACGCCTGCCGCCGAGGCCTGAGCGCCGGCGCCGATGGGCGGCCGCTGGCACGCCGACCCGTGCTGTTCGCGTTGGTGCTCGCGCTGGCCCAGGCGTGGCCCGGCGATGTCGATCGCGAAACCTTGATCGAGCGCGCGTTCCGAACCCGCCACCCCGACGAGACGCATCGGGCGCGCCTGCGCGTCGAAATGGGCCGTCTGCGCGCACTGGTCAAGACCATGGCGCAAATCGAGGCCACCGCTCGCGGCTTCACCCTGCGCCCGCTCGCAGGGCGTGCCGTCGTCGTGCTGGCACCTCCCATCGCCGGCGATCAGGCGGCGCTGCTCGCACTGCTGTCCGACGGCGCAGCCTGGTCGACCTCGGCACTGGCGCTGGCCCTGGGGGCCAGTCAGCGCACAGTCCAGCGCGCGCTCGCCGGGCTCGAGGCCAAAGGCACAGTGCGCGCCATTGGGCAGGCGCGGTCGCGGCGCTGGCTGGCGCCGCCGCTGGCGGGATTCACGACGATCTTGTTACTCCCCGCTGCGCTGCCGATTGAATAGACTTGTTCTCAAGCGCCGATCCGGGGCGCTTCACCAAGGAGTCACGACATGTTGCACCAAGGAAGCTGCCACTGCGGCCGAGTGAAATTCGAAGTCGAGGGGGACATCACCTCGGCCATGTCCTGCAATTGCTCCATCTGCCAGCGCAAGGGCTCGCTGATGTGGTTTGTGCCGCGCAGCGCGATGCGCCTGCTCACGCCTGAAGAGAACGCCAGCACCTATCTGTTCAACAAGCACCTGATCAGGCACCGCTTCTGCTCCACCTGCGGCATCCACCCTTATGGCGAGGGCACGGCCCCATCGGGCGAGGCGATGGCGGCCATCAACCTTCGCTGCATCGAGGGCATCGACTTGCAGGCCATCCCGGTCACGCAGTTCGATGGCCGGTCGAAGTAAGGGAGCCGGCCATGACCCGCAAGACAAGGCAGGACAAACCCCGGGCCACGATGCGTGCGGCCGAAATCGTGCGCGAGTACGGCCCCTTCCCCGGCGCCGGCAGCGTCGCCGGTGTGACCCACGACGGACAGCGCGTGTGGGCTGCCACCGGGGCCGCGCTGATCGCCTTCGATCCCGCCAGCGGCGAGACCACACGCACGCTCGATGTCGGTTGTGACGCCGGTACGGCGTTCGACGGCAAGCACCTGTATCAGATCGCCGAGGCGCGCATCGACAAGATCGACCCTGCCAGCGGCAAGGTCGTGGCGTCGATCCCCGCGCCCGGTCATGGGAGCGACTCGGGGCTCGCCTGGGCCGAGGGCAGTCTGTGGGTGGGGCAGTACCGCGATCGCAAGGTCCACCAGATCGACCCCAAGACCGGCGCGGTGCTGCGCAGCATCGAGTCCAACCGCTTCGTCACCGGCGTGACCTGGGTGGACGGCGAGCTGTGGCACGCCACTTGGGAAGGCGATGAAAGCGAGCTGCGCCGCATCGACCCGCACAGCGGCGCCGTACTAGAGCGGCTCGCGATGCCGCAAGGCACCAATGTGAGCGGACTCGAATCGGACGGGGCAGACCTGTTTTATTGTGGGGCTGGCAGCAGCGCAAAGGTTCGCGCGGTGCGCCGGCCGAAAGGCGCCAGATCGTGATCGGGCTGACGCCCCCATGCAACGACATTAAGGAGTAGGCAATGACGACGAATCACACAACCGTGACAACTGAATCACCCGAGACCGAGCGCCAAG
>SCRR01000099.1 GCA_004322085.1 Burkholderiaceae bacterium | reverse complement strand
GTCGGTCGCATAGAAAACGATGCCCACCGTGTAGCAGGCGCCGCCGGCCGCCAGCCAGGCGAAGCCATGGGGCGTCAGCGCTGCGAGCAGCGGCGAGATGGCGACCAGCGCAAGCCAGCCCATCAGCAGGTAAATGACCAACGACAATACCCGCGCGCCCTTGGCCAGCCAGACTTCCTGCACGACGCCGAGCAGGGCCAGACCCCACTCCACACCGAGCAGCGACCAGCCCCAGGCGCCGCGCAGCGACACCAAGGCAAACGGCGTATAGCTGCCGGCAATCAGGAGGTAGATCGCACAGTGGTCAAGTTTGCGCAGCACGTCCTTGGCGCGGCCGCGCAGGCTGTGGTACAGCGTGGAGACCCCATACAGCACGATCAGCATGGCACCGTACACACTGAAGCTGACCATCTTCCACGGGTCGCCCAGGCGGGCGGCCAGCACCACCAGCAGCACAGTGCCGAGTGCCGCCAGAGCCGCGCCGACCCCATGGCTGATGCCGTTGAACCTTTCGCCGTAGACCATGTGCCGTTGCCGTGCTTCAGGCCGTCGCCGGTTCGCCGGCGCTGGTGTGCTGCACCAGCCCCGGCAGGCCGTGCCAGTAGCCGTTGCAGCCGGCCGCTGGCATGAGCGGCTGCAGCTGCGCCAGCGCCTCGTGCGGCGCCAGCACGTGCATGCGCGCGGCGTGGAACACGTCGATCACCTCGCCCATGTGCTGCGACTGCGGGCTCAGGCGCACCACGTCCACGCCGAGCGCGTGCATGTCATCCAGCGTATCGACCAGGTTGTAGACGCGCGCCGACTGCGTCTGCGTGCCGTTGAGCACCAGGAAATCTTCTTTCTCGCGCGTCTTCAGCAGCAGGCCGTCGGGGTGGTCGATGCAGCTGAAGCGGCAGTCGTCCTTGGGCAGGTTGCGGTTGCGCGCCGTGAAGCAGCGCGCCGAATACGCCAGCGGCATTCGGCCGTAGGCAAACACCTCGGTTTGCAGGCCCGCCGGACGGCCCGCCTGGATCACGGCCAGATCGTCCCGTTTCATCTCCAGCGGCATGACCCAGCGGCTGGCGCCGAGCGCGGCCATCCACTGCAGCGACGGCAGGTTGTACAGGTTCAGGTTCGGCCCCGCCACGAACGCCTGCTTGCCGGCCACAACGTGGACGGCCCCCATGTCGTTGGCCTCCATGGCGCACAGGCCGTTGGCGGCAATCTTGTGCAGCACGCCGACGTCCGAACCTGATTCGATCAGTACCTGGGTGGACAGCACCACTTCCTTGCCCGCGTCGATCAGCCGCGCGGCGATCTCCAGCCAGTCGGACAGGCGCAGCTCATGGCGGCGCGAACACACGGTTTCGCCGAGATAGACGATGTCCACCGGTGTGGAGGCCATGGCCTCGTAGAAGCGCATGACGCTGGCGTGCGGCCAGTAGTACTGCAGGGGGCCAAGCGAAAGTTTCATGGCGGCGTTCATTTCCAGGGCCGGTGGTAGGCCCCCAAAGTGTGTTGCTGGCCTTCGGCCACCTGGTCCAGGCTGGTCATCCAGGCCGCCCTGGGGGCGTAGCGGTGCGGGTTGCCGGTGCAGGCGTCGATAGCCTCACGCCACACCTGGGTCACCTGCGCCACATAGGCCGGGCTGCGCTGGCGCCCTTCGATCTTGATGGCGCGCACGCCCATCTTGAGCAACTGCGGCAGCAACTCCAG
>SCRR01000098.1 GCA_004322085.1 Burkholderiaceae bacterium | reverse complement strand
CGTAGGCTTGCGATAACTCTCAAAGGTTTGGTCTGCGGCCATGGCCAGGGTTTGTTGCTTCATCTGTTCTGAACGTTTCAGCCCCTCAGTGCGTGGACCTTAATCATCGAAGCCCTAGCGGCAATATCTTGCTCATTTCCGCGAGAGGGCGGCCACCTGATCCGCCTGTACGTCGATCTGGGCGATGTTGGACCGGACCATCGCGACGCCGTACGGCAGACGACGGTCGAGCAGACAATCGCCAAGGCTGAGAAGATTCAGCATCCCCACAAACTGGATGTACGTCAGGTGGCTTGGTACAGCGTATACGAGGTGGGCCACGGGGTTTGCGAACGCTTCGACGATGTACCTTTGGCCGAGGTTGGCACTCGGGTGCCGCGTGTGTTCATCGCGGGGAATGTCGGCCATACCCACAGCGCCAAGGCCGGCCAGGGGATGAACGTCTCAATGCAGGACGGTTTCAATCTGGGCGGGAAATTGGCCCATGTGCTCTTGAGGTGCAGCTCGGAAAGCCTCCTGGCGACCTACTCCGCCGAACGCAAGGCGATCGGAGAGGACATCATCCGCTTCGATCAGTGGTGGGCGGCGGTCATGGCGAAGTCTCCGCAGGAATTTGACCATCCCTCGGACTTCGAAGATGCCTATCTGCAGATCACGGAGTTCGCCCAAGTTTTCATGGCTCAATACGCGCCTTCCATGATCGTTGCCGAGCCCGAATTTCAGATACTCGCGACAGGGTTTCCCATCGGCAAACGCTTCAAGTCGGCGGTGGCCCCACGGGTTGTGGACGCAAATGTAATACACATCGGCCACGAATCCAAGGCTAATGATCGGTGGTGTCTTTTTGTGTTTGCCGACTCTGCACAGGCTGGCGAGGCGTCACCGACTGCGGCGCTGGCGGAATGGCTCGCGCATTCGCCGAAATCGCCAGTGCATACCACTACACCACCGACCGCTGACGAAAACGGCTGGTTCAACATCAAGGTCATCCACCAGCAAGCCCAGACCGACGTCGCCTTGAGCCGCGTCCCGGCAACATACATGCCCCGGGTGGGACGGTTCGGGCTCATCAACTATGACGGCGTCTTCGCTGCTGCGCCCGGGAGTGACATCTTCGAACAGCGCAGTATCGACCGTGGTGGCGCAATCTTCTTAGTGCGGCCCGGCCAGTACGTGGCGAACATCCTACCGCTTACCGCCACGGCCGAATTGGCTGAAGTCGCCCGGAGGTTCACGCTCACGCAATGGTAAAGATCCCCTCGGCTTTGCTAGAGCAGTCTTTGCCTAACCCGCCATGTCCGCTTCCCTCCCCGCTCAACAGTCTGGCTTTCGGAGGCGACAGCAGTCATGACGCCGTCTTCGACCCTGACCCGATATTTCGACAAAGTCATGATCTCCTGCTTGAGCGCGCACGGCACCGAGGCACCAGCGACATGGACAAAGCGGTGAAGGTCCTGCCAACATCACCAGCGCCGCGCTGGCGTGTATCCTGGTTGTTGGCCGCGCCGCACCGGCTCGGCTTTTTTGCCGGCGCCGTCATGATGGCGCTCAGTTCCCTGTGGTGGTCTGGCGCACTGCTGGCAAAGGCCTTGAGCTTACCCATCGCTTGGGCCGTTGCGCCATCCGTCGCACACTCGCTGTTCATGAGCCTGGGTTTCATGCCCTTCTTCTTCGCGGGATTTCTCTTTACCGCCGGTCCGAAGTGGCTGCGTCAACGGGAAGTGGCCGCGCGGAGCATCTGCGCGCCGATCGCCTGGATGCTGCTGGGCTGGTGTATTGTCCTGGCAGGCTTTCACTTGCAAGATCGGGTTGCGGGCGCTGGACTGGTCCTGGTCGCGCTGGGCTGGAGCCGACTTTGCTTGCGGCTTGCCGTCACGGTGCGACGCAGCTCGGTCGTCGACCGTGTGCATCCCACGCTGATCGTCTTTTCGTGTTGCACCGGCGCAGTAATGCTTTGGATCGCGGCCGTGGCGATGCTGTTGCAGTATGAGTTAGTGCTGCGCTCGGCCATACAACTTGCGCTCTGGTGCTTCGTCGTCCCGGTATTTGCAGTGGCATCTCATCGACTGATCCCATTCTTCGGCGCCAGTGCCTCTCCTCTGCTCGATGCGTGGCATCCGCTGTGGTTGTTATGGCTGATGGTGGGTGTATTGTGGCTGGAGGCCCCGCTGGCAGCGACCGAATTGTGGTGGCGCCCGCTGCCCGCGCAGTTGCGTTGGGGTCAGGCCATAGTTGAAGCCTATGCGGGCATGGTGCTGCTGGGTTTGGCCGTACGCTGGGCTCTTGTCCAAAACCTGAAGAATCGCCTGCTGGCCATGCTGCATGGAGGTTTCATGTGGCTCGGTCTGTCGTTTGCGCTAGCCGCAATCTCCCATGCCCTGATGGCGCTGATGCACTCTGAGCTTTCGCTTGGTCTGGCGCCGCTGCACGCCATGACCATGGGCTACCTGGGCTCCACCTTGTTGGCGATGGCCACACGCGTGAGCAGTGGTTTCGGCGGAAGGACTAACGCGGCAGATACAAGGGTCTGGGTGCTCTACTGGGTATTGCAAGCGGCGGTCTTGTTGCGCGTGTTTGCTGCCCTGTGGCCGCTATCGGCAACACTCCTTACGCTGCTGGCCGCTCTGGCATGGTCAATCGCCACCGTCGGGTGGGCTTTTCGCTATGGCCGCTGGTTTGGCCGCCCACGCATTGACGGACGGCCCGGCTGACGTGGGTTATCCCGGTAAGCGCTGCCCGGCCACGTGGTCAGTCATGATGGTCAAAGAGACG
>SCRR01000097.1 GCA_004322085.1 Burkholderiaceae bacterium | reverse complement strand
CATGATGCCGATGTCGCCCGTGCGCATGAAGCCGTCCGCGGTGAACGCCTTTTCGTTTTCCGCCGGCTGATGGTAGTAGCCCGGCATCACTTGCGGGCCCTTGATGCAGATCTCGCCGGATTCGCCGAGCGGCAGCGACTGGCCTGCGTCATCCTTGATGGCGATCTCGATGCTGGGCAGCGGCAGCCCGATCGTGCCCGTGAACTCCTTGTTGGTGACCGGGTTGTTGGTGCCGATGGCGCAGGTCTCGCTCATGCCCCAGCCCTCGATCATGGGGCAGCCGGTGGTCTCCAGCCAGGCTTGGGCCGTGCCCTGGGACGCCGCCATGCCGCCCGCCTGCGCCACGCACAGGCCCGAAAAATCGACGCTCTTGAATTCGGGTTGCTGCAAAAGCGCATTGAACAGCGTGTTCACGCCCGGCAGCACATGGAACGGACGCTTCTTGAGCAGTTGCACGAACTTGGCGAAATCGCGCGGATTCGGAATCAGCGTGAGGTGCGCGCCCCAGCGCACGGCCAGCAGGCACAGCGTCAGCGCGAAGATGTGGTACAGCGGCAACGCCGCAATGCAATTGATTTTGCTGACATCGCCGACCCGCGCGAGCGCGGGCGTGAACCATGCCTCTGACTGCAGCACCGCCGCCACGATGTTGCGATGTGTCAGCACCGCGCCCTTGGACAGACCCGTGGTGCCGCCCGTGTATTGCAGGAACGCGATCGAGTCGAGCATGGCGTGGCTGGGGCTGAGCTTTTGCCTCGAGCCTTGCAAGATCGCATCGTTGAACCGCGTCACGCTGCGCCCCTCGCTCAATGGCAGCGTGAACGGCGGCACCATGCGGGCCAGGTTGCGCACCGCAAACGTGATCCAGCGGCCGTACACGGCACCCAGCAAGTCGCCCATCGAGGCCATCACCACATGTTGCACCGAGGTTTTCTCGATCACCGCCTGCAGCACATGAGCAAAGTTTTCCAGGATCACGATCGCCGTCGCACCCGAGTCCTCGAGCTGGTGCTGCAGCTCACGCGCTGTGTACAGCGGGTTCACATTCACGCAGATATAACCCGCGCGCAAGATGCCTGCCATGGTCACGGCAAACTGCGGCACGTTCGGCAGCATGATGGCCACGCGCGCGCCGGGCTCCAGCCCGCGGCTTTGCAGCCAGGCACCAAGTGCCTGCGACAGCTGGTCGAGTTGCCCGTACGACATCCAGCGTTCCATGCAGACCGAGAACGGCTTGGCCGCGTTCTTCCTGAACGAATCCTCGAGCAGCTGCGTCAGCGACTCGAACTGCTCCGGATGGATCTCATGCGGCACGTCCGCGGGATAACTCTGCAACCAAAACTTGTCCATGGATCCTCCTTGTGCCCGCATTGTGAAAGGCGCCTGTGCGCGCACGCTAGCGGGCTTGTCCCAGGATGCGCGCGAGTTCCGTCTCACAGGCGACAAAATCGGTGTCGAACAGCAGGTCGATCAGGGCGGACTCGCGCTCCTCGATGAGGGCCATGAATCCGTCGGCGCCACCCGGCTGGCGCGCCATCGCGGCAAAAGTGTCGAACCCTGACTCCAGAAAGCGCTGCAATGCGCCCATGCCAGCGGCCACCGCAGGCCCGCGCATCATCTTGAGCATCAGCCGCAGGCCGGGCGCGCGCGTCAGGCGCTGCAGTTCGCCTCCGATTTCCAGCACCATGGCCAGTTGCGCCCTGCGGTCGGCGCGCCTTGCCACCGTCCGCCATGCGCTGGCGTATCGAGCCGCCTGCGCACTGCCGTTGTCCGGAGCGGCACTGTCCTGCCAGGCCACGCCCATGGCGTGGTCGAGCTGCTCGGTCAAGGCATGCAGCTGCGCCAGCGAGACGGCGGTGGCCATTACCTGCCGCGGAAACAGCCTTTGCAGCGCCCCCGCGATGCGCGAAAACTGCGCATCGCGCTCGCTGTAGTCATCGTCGCCGTACAGCTCGTGCAGAAAAAATTGGGCGGCGGCCCGATAGGGGCCATCGCCCAGCAGGTCGGCGTAGGTGCCTGCAAAGCGGTGTGACTGCAGACGCTTGACCACGGCGACTGCCGCACCCAGCGCCGGGTTGCCCGATGCATCACGGCGCAGTTGCGACACCTGACCTACCGCATCGCGAATCTTCTGTGCTGGCTCCATACCTATCACGAGTTTACGAGAATATAAAAACAATAGCTAAGTGTTCATACACCATAAGGGTTGAGAGCATATTCTCCTTGAAATATCAAGCTCAATCTACACTACAGACACCATGCTGGCGCGCCTGCAAAAAATCGTCACCCTGTCACTGCTGGCGGCAGCCTGCGCCTGGCTGCTCGCGTTCTGGCCGCGCGCGCCGCTGCTTGCATTGGCGGGCTGCGTGGTCATCGTGTTTGGCTACGCGATATTGCTGGCGCTCGAATTTGCGGTGCTGCGCCTGGCCCAGCATGGCGATCCCGTGCCGCAACCCGGTTGGCGCGAACTGATGCGCGCCTGGGCCGGGGAGACGGTCGCGGCGGCGCGCGTGTTCTGCTGGTGGCAACCGTTCCGATCCCGTGCCGTGCCCGACCAACTGGTGCCCGTCAACGCGGGCCGGCAACGGCGCGGCATCGTGCTGGTCCACGGCTTCGTCTGCAATCGCGGCGTGTGGACGCCCTGGTTGCGGCGTCTGAGGGCGAGCGGGCATGTCTTTGTCGCGGTCAATCTGGAGCCGGTATTCGGCGCCATCGACGACTATGCCCCGATCATCGAAGACGCGGTGCAGCGCGTCACGCAAGCCACCGGGCGCGCGCCGCTGCTGGTCTGCCACAGCATGGGCGGGCTGGCGACGCGGGCCTGGCTGCGCGCGGCCAATGGCTACGCGCGGGTGCATCACATCGTCACGATTGGCACGCCGCACCACGGAACCTGGCTGGCGCGCTCCATGGGAGGCGCCAATGCCCGCCAGATGCGCATTGGCTGCGACTGGCAGCACCAGCTCGAGCGCGACCTGCCGGCGCAGCAGCAGGCACTGTTCACCTGCTGGTATTCCAACTGCGACAACATCGTGTTCCCGGCCTCCACGGCCACACTGCCCGGCGCCGACAACCGGCTGCTGCGTGGCGTGGCCCACGTGCAACTGGCGCTGGACGAGGCTGTGATGCGCGACACATTGGCAAAACTCGATGCGCCGTAAGCCCCGGTCAGGCGTTGCGTGATAAATTGACGCGACATGAATGACGTATCCCCGGCTGCCACCGCACCCAACGAACTGTACCGTTCGCTGTCTGCGGACCTGTATCGGCTGGCCCTGCGCGGGGTGGTGCGCCGCTACCCCAAAAACAAGGTGGTGATTACCGAAGGTGCCCTCAGCGACTCGCTGTATGTGCTGCTGGCCGGCAGTGTGAAGGTGTACTCCCTTGACGAGAGCGGGCGCGAGATCGTCTACGGCGATATTTTTGCGGGTGATTTCTTCGGCGAAATGTCGCTCGACGGCGGGCCGCGCTCCGCTTCGGTGATGACGCTGGAGGCCTGTACCTGCGCCGTGCTGACGCGCGCCGAACTGCGAGAGCACCTTGCGCAGGAGCCCGACTTCACGTTCACCCTGGTGAACCGGGTAGTGGCGCGGGCCCGCGCGGCCACCTGCACCGCGCGCAATATCGCGCTGCTCGATGTGTACGGCCGCATCGTGGCCCTGCTGGAGAGCCGGCACGGCCCCGCCCGTGAAGGCGCCAGCGTGGCAGTGCGGCCCATTACCCATCAGGACATTGCCAATCGTGTCGGCTCGTCGCGCGAAATGGTCAGCCGTCTGCTCAAGGAAATGGAGAAGGCCGGCTACATTGCGCTGGGCGTCAAGCGCATCGATCTGCTCAAAAAGCTGCCGCAGCGCTGGTAAGCTTATAGCCATGCGCTGCGCGTCGTGTCTGACCGATAACCCGGACGGCAACTTGTTTTGCGGTCACTGCGGCGCCTCGTTGAGGTTGCTGGGGCATGGCGCCGGCCGTACCGGCGGGGCCACCCGCGCCACCGCCCCGCTGCCGCCGAAATGGGGCGAGCTCAAGATCGCAACCATCTTCTTTGCCGACATTGTCAGCTCCACCACGCACATCGCCGGACTCGACGCCGAGCAGGCGATGGAGCAGCTGCAGCCGGCCGTGCAGCGCATGTGCGAGGCGGTCGAGGTCCTCGGCGGCACCGTCGTTCGGACCATGGGCGACGGCATCCTGGCCTTGTTCGGTGTGCCGCATACCGTGGAAGGGCACGCACGACTGGCCTGCGAGGCTGCGCTCAAGCTGCAAAAGGCCTTCAGCGGCAACCAGTTGGGCCTGCAGCTGCGCGTGGGCCTGCATTCGGGCCAGGTGGCCTCGGACCCGCAGGCATTTGACTCGAACATCGGCGGCGGTGTGCATGGCAGCGCCATCCACCTTGCCAGCCGTGTGGTGGGTGTGGCCGAACCCGGGGGCATCTGCCTCAGCGCCGATTGCCTGGCGCTGACCGGTGGCGCCTGCGAGGTGCGCGCCATGGGCCCGCACAAGCTCAAGGGCATTGCCAAGCCGACTGAAATTTATGCCCTGGTTCGCGTGAAGAGCGACGCGCCCGACCAGCACTTCCATCGGGCCGTGCTGTCGCCGTTTCACGGTCGCACGGACGAGCTGGTGACTTTGCAAAATGCGCTGCACCGGACCGAGCAGGGGCAGTGCGCCGTCATCGGCCTGTCGGGTGCCGCCGGCGCCGGCAAGAGCCGGCTGTGTTTCGAATTCGCGCAGTGGTGCCGTGCCCGGCTGGTGCCGGTCACCGAGGCACGCACCCAGCTCTATGGCTATGCCACGCCGCTGGCCCCGGTGCTGGCGCTGTTGCGCGGCTGGTTTTTCCACATGGCCCCGGCCGACGACGACGCCGCGGCCCGGGGCCGCATCAAAACGCGGCTGTCCCGCCTCGGGGTGTCGGCCAGCGACGACCTGGCGTTGTTCAACGAATTTCTCGGCGTCGCCGACCCGGACGGTATGCCGTGCGCGCTGGCACCCAAGGCGCGCCGCGCCCGGCTGCTGGCACTGTTTGGCGACATGGTGCGCTACACGGGCGCCACCACGTCGGTGATTGTTTTCGAAGACCTGCACTGGCTCGACGAGGCCAGCGCCGAGTTTCTCGATGTGCTGGTGCAATCCGTGCCGGGCACGCGCACCCTGCTGCTGTTCAACTACCGGCCGACCTACAAGGCACACTGGTCGGCACTGCCGCACTTCCACGAAATCCACCTGGCCGAGCTTGGCGCGGCCGACACCGAAGCGCTGGTGCGCGAGCTGGCAGGTCCGCACCCGCAGTGGCAGGACGCGTTTGCGCTGATCGTGCAGCGCAGTGCCGGCAATCCGTTTTTTGTCGAGGAGCTGGTTCGCTTGCTGCTGGAAGGCGGCATTCTCCCGGGAGCGCCCGGCCCGCACGATCTGGCATCGCGGGTGCGCGCCTTGCCCGCCACCGTACAGGCCGTCATCGGTGCACGCATCGACCGCCTGGGCGCTACGCAGAAAGCCGTGTTGCACATCTGCGCCGTGATCGGCAAGGAAATCCCGCTGCCGGTGCTGCAGCGGGTGGCGCGCTACCTGGCCGGCCAGATCGATCGCGAGATGGACTTCCTTTGCGAGGCGGAACTGCTGGAGTTCCTGCGTGAAATCGTGGGCGAGCGCTACTTCGGGTTTCACCACCCGCTGATTCAGGAGGTGGCCTACAACACCCAGCTCAGGGCGCGCCGCGCCAGCCTGCATGCGGCCGTGGCCGCGGCCATGGAGGCGCACTACAGCGCCGAGCCGGACGAATATGCCGCCTTGCTGGCGTTTCACTACCAGGCCGCGGGCCAGCCCGTGCAGGCGGCCCGGCACCTGTCGCGCGCGGCGCAATGGCTGGGCGCCACCCATTCGACGCAGGCCATGAAGCATTGGCGCCATGCGCGCGAGCTGCTGGCCGATCAACCGCGCGCGCCGGACACCGACCGGCTGCGCGTGAAGGTCGGCGGCGGGCTGCTGCAGCTGGGCTGGCGCGAGGGGCTGGATGCGGCGGAACTGAACCAGGTGGTCGACGAGGCCGTGGCGCACGCAAGCGAAGCCGACCGTGGTTGGGTCCAGTCCATACTAGTCACGCAAGGACGCATCCTGCACGGCAACGGCGGCTCGGCCGACGATTATGTGAACACCGTGCGCCGCGCGATCGAGCTCGGGTCTTCAAATCCGGGGCGCGCCGCCCTGCTTCAGGTCACGCTGAGCCAGGCCTATTCCTGGGCCGGCCTGTCGCACGAAGCGCTGGCCGCGAGCGACCAGGCCGTGCCCGACATCGCGGCGGTGGAGGCCGCGGAACGGGCCGCGCTGGGGTTCAACCCCGAGCGCTGGCGGCTGGCCCTGCGCGCGCGGGTGCTGATGCGCATGCTGCGGCTCGGCGAGGCGGAGGATTGCCTGCGCCGTATGGAGCAGATCGGCGCGGACGGCGAGGATCCGGTCATCAACCAGATAGCACTCCATTGCAAGATCGAAATCGCCTGGTGCCGGCGCGATCCCGATCAGGCGCAGCGCTATGCGCAGGCGAGCGCCGACGCGGTGCGAGCAGGCTCCAACCCGTATTTGAGGGCGACCGGAAAGTGGTTCGATGGCATCGCCGCACTGCTGGTGCACGATCCCGTGCGTGCGAACTGCAGCTTTGTCGAAGCGCTGGAGCTGATTCGAACGACGCGCGTTGCGGTCGATATCGAGGACGAACTGCTCGCCTGGAGTGCTGAGTGCCGCGCGCTGGCGGACGACACGCGTGGCGCATTGGACCAGGCCAGGCAGGCGGTCGAACTGGCGCGCCAGCGCTGCCATCGCATCCCCGAATGCCGCGGGCTGATCGTCTGGGGCTCGGTGTGCGCGAAGGACGGCAGTGACGGCGCCAAGCTCGCGGCTCGGCTGTTCGAACGTGCCAAGCAGTTGATTGCCCAGACCGGGGCTGCGATCTGCGAGGATGGCTTGCGGCGTGGGCGTGCGCTGCTGGCGCCGCCGGCTTGAAGCCCCGGGCCGCCGGCCCTAGTTGCGCCGCACCAGCAGCGTGTACTCGCGCATGCCGTAGCCCTTGACGACTTCCACCGTTGCCCCCAGGTGCTGTTCGCACCAGCGGCGCCACACGCCCGCAGGCGTGCGGTACAGCCCGGCGCTGCCCGTGACCCCGCGCGGCAACGGCGCCATGAAATTCACCGCGAAGCCGTGCCGGCTGCTGGCATGCAGCTGCTCCAGCGTGGCGGCCACGAAGCGGCGCCAGCGCGCGGCGCTTGGGTCGAGTTTGATGTTGAAGATGCCGCTGGCAACCGAATAGTCGGCGCTGCGCGCACTGGCGTGGCCGACCGCGAATTCGGCGTGGCGGCCCGGGTTGCGCTTGCCGCCCCAGTGCCGGCGCGCCGCAGAGATCATCGCGGCCGACAGATCGACGCCGAGGTAGTCCACCGGCGTCGCGCCGTGGCGCCTGGCCAGGTACGCGAGCAGGGCGCCGTAGCCGCAGCCCAGGTCGTTGAGCGAGAACGGCGCCGAGAAGTCGCACAGCTTGAGGAGTTGCACGAAGCGCAGTTCCTGCGTCGGCACGCAGCGCCAGTCCACGCCGTGGGGCGTGGCGCCATGCGTTTGCACCGTTTCGGTGTAGTAGCGCGCAATGGCGGCGTGCAGGTCCGCGAACGCGGGCGCGGGTTCGGACACCGGCTGCGTCGCCATCGAGTACGTGCCCGGCGTTGGCGCGAGTTATTTGGCCTTGGGAGCCTTCGCGGCCTTCGCAGCCAGCCCCAGCGGCAGCGAGATGACCAGGTAGTCCTGCTTCATGTAGAACAGGGGCTTGGCTTTGTCGGTGATGATGACGCGGTTGTTGTCCTTGGCCGCGTTCACGTCGTGCGGCATGAAGTACACCGGCAGCGGTTTTTTGGCCGACAGGTTGCGCACCAGTGCCTTGACGATGGCCACATCGCCGCTCTGGCCGGCAATGTTCGACTTCATGCCGCGCAGGCTGGCCAGGTAGTCGTAGAAGCGGTTCTTGGTTTCGTGGTTGGCCGCACCGGCCAGGCCCAGCACCGCGATGCTGGTCACAAAGCGCCGGCCCTCCTTGAACACCTCGAACTCTTTTTGCAGGGCGACCATTTCGTCCAGTCCGCCAAAGGTTTCCTTGCCGCCCATGGCCGGAGCGAAGCGCAGATTGAGTTGTTCCTGCAGGCTGCCGACGTAGATGTCGTGCTCTTTTAAAAGAAAGCCCATGAAGTTCTCTCCTGTTGGTTGAAGTGATGCACCCGCCCGCCATGGCCGCACAGGCCAGGACGAACCTGTGCATTGTGGCGAAAGGTCTGGGCGAAAGGAAGCGCCGGCGCTGAATCAGGGCGCGATGGTGGCGTCTTCCGGCAGCCGCGCGTCGGCCGCGAGTTCGCTCTGCGCCTTCACGCGCTGGTACAGCGGCGTGAAGTCGGGCGCGGTCAGGTCGAACAGCTGCTGGAAGCTGTCGATGACGAAATAGGTTTGCTGATAACTATCGATCTTGTAGCGCGTACGCATGACCCGCTCTGGGCTGAGGGCGATTCTGTTCGGTTTTTCGCTGTGCACCGAATATTGGAGTTCACCGCCCGAGCTCAGGATGCCCGCGCCATAGGCACGCAGCCCATTGGTTTGGCGCATCAGCCCGAACTCGATGGTGTACCAGTACAGGCGGCTGAGCTGCTCGCAGGCGCCCAGCCCGAACGCTTTCAGGCCGCCCTTGCCATAGTCCTGGATGTGATTGGCATAGACCGGGTTGAACAACAGCGGCACATGGCCGAACAGGTCGTGGAACACGTCGGGCTCGACGATGTAGTCGAACTCGGCGGGCGTGCGCAGCCAGTCGGTCACGGGGAACTTGCGGTTCGCGAGCAACGTGAAGAACGGGACCTCGGGGATCAGTCCCGGCACGGCGACGATCTCCCAGCGCGTGGCTTTATACAGGCGCGCGTTGATGTCCTCGAAGCGCGGGATGCGGTCCTTCGCGCCGAGCGCGGGCAGCGCGGCGATGAACTCGTCGCAGGCAAGGCCCGGCACGAGGGCGGCCTGGCGCTCGTACAGGCGCCGGTAGGTGTCGTGGTCCTGCTCGGTGTAGGCCGCATAGTTTTGCGGGCAGGTGTAGTCGGCGTGCACCTGGCCTGCGCGAGCGTAGTCGCCGCGCGGCGGGCGCTCGCTGGCGCCATAGGATGTGGGCACGGCGCTGGTCGCTTTGTGTACGGTGTTCATGATTTTTCCAGTACGCCGCGGCGCATCTGGTCGAGCTCGATGCTCTCGAACAAGGCCTTGAAGTTGCCTTCGCCGAAGCCCTCGTCGCCCTTGCGCTGGATGAATTCGAAGAAGATGGGCCCGAGCTGGTTCTCGCTGAAGATCTGCAGCAGCAGCGCGCCCTTCTTGCCGTCCAGCAGGATCTTGCGCCGGTGCAGTTCGGCCACGTTCTCGCCGTGGCCGGGGATGCGCTTGTCGATCAACTCGTAATAGGTGTCGATGGTGTCGAGCAGCTTGACGCCTTTGGCGCGCATGGCGTCCACGGTGGAGAACAGGTCGTTCGAGCCCAGCGCGATGTGCTGGATGCCCTCGCCGCGGTATTTGTCGAGGTATTCCTGGATCTGGCCTGCGGTCTCGTTGCCTTCCTCGTTGATCGGGATGCGCATCTTGCCGCAGGGGCTCGTCATCGCCTTGCTCTTGACGCCCGTGACCTGACCCTCGATGTCGAAGTAGCGCACTTCGCGGAAGTTGAACAGGCGCTCATAGAAGTCGGCCCACTCGGCCATGCGGCCACGGTGCACGTTGTGCGTGAGGTGATCGATGTAGGTCAGGCCGTTGCCGGGCGGGTTCAGGGCGTCCTTGGCATGCACGCCGGGCAGGGCCTCGAAATCCACGTCGAAAAACCCGATGTTGCCGATGTCGCCCTCCTCGGCGCCGTTCTTGCCGCGCCAGCGGTCCACCAGGTAGATCAGACTGTCGCCAATGCCCTTGATGGCCGGGATGTTGAGCTCGCCCGGGCCGGCGTGGCCCGCGTAGCCGAAAGCGCCCAAGTCCAGCAGCCGCGCGTAGGCGCGCTTGGTGTCCTGTACCCGGAACGCGATGGCGCAGATGCTCGGGCCATGCTGGCGCGCAAAGCGCTGCGCGAACGAGTCGGGCTCGGCGTTGAGAAGGAAGTTGATGCCGCCCTGGCGATACAGCATGACGTTCTTGTGGCGGTGTTTGGCCACCGGCTTGAAGCCCATGCGCTCGAACAGCGCACCCATGGCGGCCGGGTCGGGCGCGGCGTATTCGATGAATTCGAAACCGTCCGTGCCCATCGGGTTGTCCCACCCGCTGGCGGGCTGGGCGGGCTGGGCGGGCTGGGCGGGCGATTGCGGCGTGGCTGCGGTCATAAGACAAGGTCTCCAAAGGTTATCCATTGAATATATAGGCGCTGCACGTCAACTTTTCTGCACATTGACGGGCTCGCTTTGTGTTGGATGCAATAAAACTGCAAAATATCCGTCATGGAAGCACTTGACAAGCTCGACAGGCAGATTCTTCGCGCGTTGCAAGCGGACGGACGCGCCACCTACGACCAGCTCGCCGACGCGGTGAGCCTGTCGCCCAGCGCCGTGCTGCGCCGAGTGAAACGGCTGGAGACAATGGGCGTGATCGACCGCTACGTGGCCCTGGTCAAACCCGAATTGGTCGGGCTGGGGCTCACGGCCTATATCAACGTGCGCATGGAAAAGCACACCGAGAGTCACAAGCGCAACCCGATGGACCTGTTTCGCGCCAGCGTGCAGACCTGGCCCGAGGTGGTGGAATGCGCCGCGCTGACCGGCGAGATGGACTATCTGCTGCATGTGGTGATGGCCGACATGGCGCATTACAGCCGCTTCATCATGGACACCCTGCTCAAGCACCCGAGCGTGCAGGACTGCAAGACCAGCTTCGTCATGGACCGGGTGAAGGCCACGACGGCGCTGCCGGTGTGACCAGTTGTGCCAAGTTCGCACAATGAGAGGTATTGTTTTATTACTTTATTGATAGCTAACAACCTATACCATATAAGGGATAAATCCTGTTTTTATTGATAATTTTCGGTAGAAACCCCGGTTTCATCAAAGGCCGGTTTTTAAGCTGGGTTCACTAGTGAAAGCCCTTATATTGAGTCCATGACCGATACAAAAGAAGTGACCCCAACGCCACCGGGTAGCACGCCCAGTCCGGTGATGGTGCCGATCCGCTCGCTGGGCCCCGGCCAGCGCGACCGCATCAACCAGCATCTGCTGGCGCTGGACGAAAACGACCGCTATCTGCGCTTTGGCTATATGGCCAACGACGAGCAGATCACCCGCTATACCGATGGCTTGAACTTCGAGCGCGACAATATCTTCGGCATCTACAACCGCAAGCTGCGGCTCATCGCGATGGCGCATCTGGCGTTTTCCGCGAGTCCCGAGTGCCACTCCTGTGCCGAGTTCGGCGTGTCGGTGCTCAAGCACGCGCGCGGGCGCGGCTATGGCGCGCGGCTGTTCGAGCGCGCCGTGATGCATGCGCGCAACGAGGGCGTGGAGCTGATGTTCATCCACGCGCTGTCCGAGAACAAGGTGATGCTGAAGATTGCCCAGAATGCCGGTGCCACGGTGGTGCGCGACGGCTCCGAATCGCAGGCGCACCTGCGCCTGCCGCCCGCCACGCTGGACAGCCGGGTCAGCGAGATCGTGGAGACGCAGTTCGCCGAGCTCGATTACAAGCTCAAGGTCCAGGTCAAGCAGTTCTGGGACTTTCTCGCAGGGTTGCAGAAGATTCGAAGCGGCGCGCACGACGCCGGGTAAAGGCGTGGCTCCGCGCCAATCCGCTATCCTAGAGGCTCCAACACTACCGCACATCCACTGTGTCCGACCCGCACCCGTCGCGCTTTCATGAAAAGGAAGACAAGCGCACTTTCCTGCAAAAGCTTGCAGAGTTCATCTCCCCGGCGCCCGATTCCAGAAGCGAGTTGATCCAGACCCTGGCCGACGCCGAGGACAATCAGGTCATCGGTGCCGAGAGCCGCGTCATGCTCGAAGGCGTGATCCGCATGGCCGACATGACGGCGGGCGACGTGATGGTCGCTGCCACGCACATGGACCTGATCGACATCGATGCGCCCTTTGACGAGATGCTGCATGACGTGATCCAGACCGCGCACTCGCGCTTTCCGGTGTTCGAGGGCGAGAAGGAAAACATCATCGGCATCCTGCTCGCGAAGGACCTGCTCAAGCTGCAGCGCGCGCCCGAGCTCAATATCCGCGCGCTCTTGCGGCCCGCCGTGTTCGTGCCGGAGTCCAAGGGGCTGAATGACCTGCTGCGCGATTTTCGCGGCAACCGCAATCACCAGGCGATCGTGATCGACGAGTTCGGCCGCATCGCCGGGCTCATCACCATCGAGGATGTGCTCGAGCAGATCGTGGGCGAGATCGAGGACGAGTTCGACATTCCCGAGGACGAGGGCGACATCTTCGGCCTGGCCGACCATACCTACCGCGTCAGCGGCGACACGCCGATCGAGCGCGTGAACGAGACCTTCGATGTCAAGCTGGCCGGCACCGATCCCGAAGACGAGTTCGACACCATCGGGGGCCTGATCGCACACGAGATGGGCCATGTTCCCAAGCGCGGCGAACAGCACCAGCTGGCCGGGCTGGACTTCGTGGTGCTGCACACCAAGGGCGGCGCGGTGCGCTGGTTCAAGGTTTCACCGGCTCCCGCCGAAGACCTCACGGGCTAGCGCGTGCGCACCCGCGTGAGTGATCAGGTCGCGGGCACCGGGCGGCATCGTTCAAGACCTTTTCGCATCGGCGCCTGGCTGCTGGTCGCGCTCGCCGGTGGCGCGCAGGCCGTCAGTCTGGCCTGGCCGTTTGCCTTCGGATTGGCACGCGGCACGCCGCTTTGGTGGCTGCAGTTGCTGTCCCTTGGCGTGCTGGCCTGGCAGCTGGACCGGTGCCGCGCCGGCAGCCAATGGCGCCGCGCGGCTGCGCTGGGTTGGCTGTTTGCGTCCATCTGGCTGGCCGGCACCTTCTGGTGGCTGTTCATTTCCATGCACACCTATGGCGGCATGCCTGCCATCTTGGCTGCGCTGGCAGTGGCCGCACTGGCTGCTGCGTTGGCGCTGTACTACGGCGCGGCCTGTGCGGCATTTGTGGCACTCGTCCCTGTCAGTACTGCCTTGTCCGCTACAGTTTTTGCATCAGTGTGGCTGCTTGCCGAACTCGCGCGCGGCGTCTGGTTCACGGGCTTTCCGTGGGGCGCAGGTGGCTACGCGCAGGTCGATGCGCTGGCGGTCTTCGCCAGCGTTGTGGGTGTGTATGGGGTCGGCTGGATTGCCGCGTGGCTGGCGTACCTGGTGGCGGGCTGGCAGCGCCAGCCTTTTGTGGCGCACAAGTGGTCATTGGTGTTGCTGGTCATCCCCTTCGCGCTGCTGATCGCCCTGGCCCGGCAGACCTGGAGCACCGCCGCCGGCCGGCTGAGCGTGACGCTGCTGCAGGGCAATATCCCGCAAGAGGAAAAATTCCAGCCCGGCAGCGGCATCGAGCTCGCGCTGCGTTGGTACGGCGAGTGGCTGCAGGCGGCGCACACCGCACTGGTGGTGGCGCCCGAAACCGCCATTCCGCTGCTGGCGCAGCAACTGCCGGATGGCTACTGGGCCGGCCTGCAGCAGCGCTTTGCGCGGCCCGGCCCGAGCGGGCCACAGGCCGCGCTCATCGGCATTCCGCTGGGCGACCCGCAGCACGGGTATACCAACTCGGCGGTGGGGCTCGCGCCGGGCCGGGTGACGCCGTACCGCTACGACAAGCACCACTTGGTGCCGTTCGGCGAGTTCATTCCGCCGATGTTTCGCTGGTTCACCGGTATGATGAACATCCCGCTGGGTGACTTCAAACGCGGCGCGGTCGGGCAGCCGTCGTTCAGCGTGGACGGCCAGCGGCTGGCACCGAACATCTGCTACGAGGATTTGTTCGGCGAAGAGTTGGGCGTGCGCTTTCTGGACGCGGCGCAGGCGCCCACCATCTTCGTCAACATGAGCAACATCGCCTGGTTCGGCAACACGGTGGCGATCGACCAGCACCTGGAAATCTCGCGCATGCGCGCGCTCGAGTTCGAGCGGCCGGTGATCCGCGCGACCAACACCGGCGCCACCGCCATCATCGACTGGCGCGGCCATGTGACGCGTGCGCTGCCGCGCTATACGCGAGGCCTTCTGGTGGGTGAGGTGCAGGGGCGCGACGGCATCACACCCTATGCCTGGTGGGTGTCGCGCTTTGGCCTGTGGCCGTTGTGGGGACTGGCGCTGCTGGTCGTTGCCGTCGCGTTGCGCCAGCGCCGGCGCACCGGCTTGGCGTCCGAAGGCCCGTAAAATCAGGGCTTGAGCGGGCTGGTGCCCGCCACCTACCGCTTGCGCCGGATCCGTCGGCGCGCTCTGGAACCTATGTTGACCTTTCAGCAAATCATCTTGACCCTGCAGTCCTACTGGGACACTCAGGGCTGTGCGCTTTTACAACCTTATGACATGGAAGTCGGTGCCGGCACTTCACATACTGCTACGTTTTTAAGAGCTCTGGGGCCGGAACCCTGGAAGGCCGCGTACGTTCAACCGAGCCGCCGACCGAAGGACGGGCGCTACGGCGAGAATCCGAACCGGCTGCAACACTACTACCAGTACCAGGTGGTGCTCAAGCCCGCCCCAAGCAACATCCTGGAGCTGTACCTGGGCAGTCTGAACGCGCTCGGCTTCGACCTGAAGAAGAATGACATCCGTTTCGTCGAGGACGACTGGGAAAATCCCACACTCGGCGCCTGGGGCCTGGGCTGGGAGGTCTGGCTCAACGGCATGGAGGTCACGCAGTTCACCTACTTCCAGCAGGTCGGCGGCATCGACTGCCGCCCCATCACGGGCGAGATCACCTACGGGCTGGAGCGGCTAGCCATGTACTTGCAGGGCGTGGACAACGTCTACGACCTGACCTGGACCGAGAGTGCTGACGGCGCGAAGCTGACGTATGGCGACGTCTACAGGCAAAACGAGGTCGAGCAGTCCCGCTACAACTTCGAGCACTCCGACGCTGAATTTCTGTTCACGGCGTTCAATGCGCACGAGAAGCAGGCGAAACATCTTGTTGAGGTACAACTGGCGCTGCCGGCCTACGAGCAGGTACTCAAGGCCGCCCACAGCTTCAACCTGCTGGACGCGCGCGGCGCGATCAGCGTGACCGAGCGCGCCGCCTACATCGGCCGCATCCGCCACCTGTCGCGCGCCGTGGCGCAAAGCTATTTCGAGAGCCGCGAACGTCTGGGCTTCCCGATGGCGCCGCGCGAGTGGGTGGCGCAGATGACGAAGAAGGCGGCCTGACCATGACCACACAAAACCTTCTGGTCGAACTGTTCGTCGAAGAGCTGCCGCCCAAGGCGCTGAAGAAGCTGGGCGAGGCGTTTGCCGAAGGCCTGCGCAGCGGGCTGCAGCAGCGGTACTTTCTGGAGCCCGATTCGACTGCGACGACCTATGCATCGCCGCGGCGACTTGCGGTGTATGTCACGAAAGTGCATGACGTGGCGCCCACGCGCCCGGTGGAGCACAAGGTCATGTCAGTCTCGGCGGCGTTGGAAACAGATGGCACACCCAAGGTGGCGCTCAGGAAAAGACTGGAAAAGTGGGGTCGTGGGCATCTTGCCGATCTCTGGCCGGACGCGGTGGACGGCCCGGATCGGCTCTACCGCGGCTCGGATGGCAAGTCGGAAGCGATCTTTTTCCAATCGTTGGCCGGGGGAGAACTGTTGCAAGGCGCGCTTCAATCAGCCCTCGAAGATGCGCTGGAAGCGCTCCCGATTCCCAAGCTCATGCAATACCAGCTTGCTGACGGCTGGACCAGTGTCCAGTTCGTGCGCCCCGCGCACGGGCTGGTCGCGTTGCACGGTGACGTGCTTAAGCCGGTTGAAGCACTGGGTCTCGCGGCCGGGCGCGAGACGCATGGCCACCGTTTCGAGGCCCGCATCGATCCCATCGTTTTGCGCGATGCTGACAGCTATGCGCAGCAATTGAAGGACGAAGGCGCGGTCATCGCGAGCTTCGAGGCGCGCCGTGCCGAGGTCGTGCGCCAGCTGACCAGCGCTGCCGCCAAAGTCGGCGGTGGCGTGAAAGCCATCGACGACGACGCGCTGCTCGACGAAGTCACGGCACTGGTGGAGCGCCCCAACGTGCTGGTGTGTGTGTTCGAGTCGGAGTTTCTGGAGGTGCCGCAGGAATGCCTGATCCTCACGATGAAGGCGAACCAGAAGTACTTTCCGCTGCTGGATGCGCAGGGCGGGCTCACGAACCGCTTCCTGGTCGTGAGCAACATCGCACCCGAGGACGCCAGCCTGATCATCGCCGGCAACGAACGCGTGGTGCGCCCGCGCCTGGCCGACGCGAAGTTTTTCTTCGACCAGGATCGCAAGAAGACGCTCGCCTCGCGCGTCGAGGCGCTGGCCAAGGTGGTGTATCACAACAAGCTGGGGACGCAGGGCGAGCGTGTGCAGCGCGTGCGCGCCATCGCGCGTGCCATCGCCGCGAAGCTCGGCGACGCGACGCTGGTCGCGCAGGCCGACCAGGCCGCGCAACTCGCCAAGGCCGACCTGGTGACCGACATGGTGGGTGAATTTCCCGAGCTGCAGGGCACGATGGGCCGGTACTATGCGCTGCACGATGGCTTGAGTGCTGACGTGGCCGATGCGATCGAGGACCATTACAAGCCGCGCTTCGCCGGCGATACCCTACCGCGCGGCGAGGTCGGGGTGGTGGTCGCGCTGGCCGACAAGCTCGAAACGCTGGTCGGCATGTTCGGCATTGGCAACCTGCCGACGGGGGACCGTGACCCGTTCGCGCTGCGCCGCCATGCGCTGGGGGTGGTGCGCATGTTGGTCGAGAAAAATCTGGATTTGGGGCTGACGCAGTTGGTGGGTATCGCGTCTTCTGCGTTTGCTGAATCAGCACAAGGTAGGGCAATACAAGCTGGAAATAAGGCCGAGATTGACTTTGGCTGGCATTTGGATGCGCCGGGTGCGGATGCACTATCAACCTTCATCTACGAGCGTTCGGCAGGCACTTTGCGCGAGCAGGGCTACAACGCGCAAGAGGTTGAGGCGGTTCTCTCGCTGCGCCCGCAGCGCTTGGGCGAGGTGCCCAGGCGCCTGGAAGCGGTGCGCGCCTTTGCCACCTTGCCCGAGGCCGCGGCGCTGGCAGCAGCCAACAAGCGCATAGCGAACATCCTGAAGAAGGCGCCCGACGTGGATCCCCATGTCAGCGAACTGCTGCTGAAGGCGCCCGCCGAAGCGGCGCTGTTCGCGGCCATGAACCAGATCGTGCCGCGCGCCAACACGCAGTTCGAAGCCGGCAACTACACGGCCTCGCTGCAGACGCTGGCCGCGCTGCGCGTGCCGGTGGACGCGTTTTTTGAGAGTGTGATGGTCAATGCCGATGAAATGGAGCTGCGCCTGAACCGGCTCGGTCTGCTCAAACGCCTGCACGACGCGATGAACCGCGTCGCCGATCTCTCCAGGCTCGTGAGCGCGCCATGAAGCTCATCATTCTCGATCGCGACGGCACCATCAACTGGGACAGCGAAGATTTCATCAAGACCGCCGATGAATGGATTCCCATGCCCGGTGCGCTGGAGGCGATCGCCCAGCTCAACCATGCCGGCTGGCGCGTGGTGCTGGCGATCAACCAGCCCGGTCTCGGGCGCGGACTGTTCGAGATGGCGTCGCTGAACCAGATCCACGCCAAGATGAACAAGCTGTTGGCGGCGCAGGGCGGACGGATCGACGCCGTATTTTTTTGCCCGCACGCGAGCGACGAAGGCTGCTCCTGCCGCAAACCCCGGCCCGGCTTGTTCCAGCAGATTGCCGAGCGCTACGGCGTCGAGCTCAGGAACGTGCCGGCGGCAGGCGATGGCCTGCGCGATATCCAGGCCGGTGTGGCGGCCGGTTGCGAAGCCCATTTGCTGCTGACGGGCCAGGGCGCGCAGTTTCGCGACCGGCTGGCGAGCGGCGAGACGCTGCCCGAGACTTTTCCCGCGGGCACCCTCGTGCATGACGATCTCGCGACGTTTGCCTCTTTCATCCTCGCGCGCGAGGCGCGTCTGCAGCCCGCCCGGGCCGCCGAAACCACCTAACACCATCGCGTTTGCCGTCAAAGCGATCCAACATGCGCCTGACCCGCTCGATTTTGCATCTGCTGTGGATGGCGGTCACCGTGATTCCATGGGCCACCTTCGTCATCATCGCGTCGCTGTTCGTGAGCAGCACGCGCATGTACTGGATGTGCGCGGGCTGGCTCAAGGTGGCAGTGAACGGCGGCACCGCGATTCTCGGCATCCACAATCGCATCACCGGGTTCGAGAACCTGCCCGTGGGCGAAAAGGAGCCGGCGGTGCTGCTGGTCAAGCACCAGTCCACCTGGGAAACGCTTGTGATGCCGGCGATCATGCCGCACCCGCTGGCCTACGTGTTCAAGAAGGAACTGCTGTATGTGCCGTTCTTTGGCTGGTCGATGGCGCGCATGGACATGATTCATATCGATCGCAGCCAGGGCGCACGCGCCTTCCACAAGGTGGTGGAGCAGGGCAGGCGGCTCATGGAGCAGGGCACCTGGGTCATCATGTTTCCCGAGGGGACCCGCATCCCGCGTGGGCAGGTCGGCAACTACAAGTCAGGTGGCGCCCGGCTGGCGATCCAGTGTGGGGTGCCGGTGATTCCGATCGCCGTCACCTCGGCCAAATGCTGGCCGCGCAAGGCCTTCATCAAGACCCCGGGCGTCGTGGATATCTCGATCGGCAAACCCATCCCCAGTGTGGGGCGCAAGCCCGATGAGTTGATGCTTGAGGTGCGGGACTGGATCGAGGCCGAGATGCACCGCCTCGACCCCGAGGCCTACGGGCTGCCCGCCCGGACCGACGCGCCACGCTGAGTCGCGATGATGCATCGGCTGCTTCAGTTCACACTGGATTTGTTTGGGCCGGAGCCGCCGCCCGATGCACCGGATTTCAAGCCAAATAGGCCTTCAGCCCTTGTAGGGAATCGGCAGTCAGCTATTGAACCCGTAGCATCCCTGGCACCTTCCGGGGTCGCGCATGAGCCCCGCAAGGCACTGGCGCCCGCTACCTTCGAGCATCCGCGCGCGAATCGCGAAGCGCAGTTGTCCGGTGCCATCGTGGCCTATGAGCTGCGGCGCAGCAAGCGCCGCACCATTGGTTTTGCGGTCGGGCCTGACGGCCTGGTGGTGAGCGCACCGAAGTGGGTTGCACTGCGCGACGTCGACGCCGCGCTGCACGAACGGTCGGCCTGGGTGGTCAAGAAACTGGGGCAGGCGCGCGAGCACCAGCACCGGCTCGAATCGAACCGGATCGAGTGGAAGAACGGTGCCACCGTGCCGTTTCTGGGGGACCGCGTCGTGATCGTGCTCGATCCGCGCCACGCCTTCAGCGAAGCGGGCGCCGTGCTTCACAC
>SCRR01000441.1 GCA_004322085.1 Burkholderiaceae bacterium | reverse complement strand
ATCCGCCAGCCGATCACCGGCAACGGCGACATCATGACCGCGTTCGACGGCATCACCTACCAGAAGGGCGCCAGCGTCATCGGCATGTTCGAGAACTACGTGGGCGAGAAGACCTACCAGAAGGGCATGCGCGCGTACATCCAGAAACAGAAGTTCGGCAACGCCACCGCCGACGACCTGGTCTCGGCGATCGCCACCGCGGCCGGCAAGGGCGACGCGTTCAAGCATGCGTTCAAGAGCTTCCTCGACCAGTCCGGCGTGCCTTACGTGGCCACCAGACTGGAACAGAAGGACGGCAGGACCGTGCTGCAGCTGAGCCAGAGCCGCTACCTGCCGCTCGGCAGCAGCGGCGACCCGCAGCGCATCTGGGGCGTGCCGGTCTGCGTGCGCTACGGCGTGGCCGCCAGCGGCAAGGATGGAGCGCCGTCCAGCAAGGTCGCCTGCGAGATGCTCGACAAGGCCAGCGGTTCGATGGTGCTGCCCGGCGCCAGCAACCCGACCTGGGTGATGCCGAACGCGAACGCCAGCGGCTACTACCGCTTCAGCCTCGACAGGGCCGGGCTCGACAGCCTGATCAAGCAGGTCGGCAAGCTCGGCGACGCCGAGCAGCTGGCCTACGCCGATGCGATCAACGCCAGCTTCCGCCGCGGCGACCTCGACGCGGGCCAGGTACTGGCCGCGCTGCAGCCGCTGGCCGGTTCGAAGATCCGCGAAGTGGCGCTCGCGCCGCTGGGCATGGTCGGCGGGCTGTACCAGCGCATTGCCGTCACCGATGCCCAGCGCGCGCATCTGGCCGCGTGGGCGAAGGACGCCTACCTGCCGCGGCTGGAGCAATTGGGCTACCAGCGCAAGGCGGGCGAATCCGAGGATGCCGCCTTGATGCGCAGCAGCGTGGCCAGCTCGCTGGCGTTCGACTTCAAGCTGCCGGAAGTGCGCGCGGCGTTGCTCAAGCAGGGTGAGGCGGCACTCAGGCCGAAGGCGGATGGCCGTCTGGACCTGGCCGCCGCCGATCCCGACCTGCTCGGCGACGCGCTGGGCGTGGCGGTGCAGGAGCACGGCAAGAGCGCGGTCGACGCGCTGATCGCCGAACTGCCGAAGACCAGCGACCCGGCCCTGCGCAACGGCATCCTCGGCGGCCTGGCCAGCGTGGAGGATCCGGCGCTGGCCGAGCAGGTGCGCGACTTCGCGCTGACCAGGCCGGTAAAGGTCGGCGAGATGGCCATGCTGCTGCGCGGCGGCCGCGACACGCTGGCCCGGCGCGACGCGGTGTGGTCGTGGTTCACCGCGCACTACGCGCAGATCCTGGAGCGCACCGGCAGCTTCTCCGGCGGCCGCCTGCCGTCGCTGGCCGCGGGCGGCGGCTGCTCCAGCGCCGAGTACGACCGCCTGCAGGCATTCTTCAGGACCCGCGAGAAGGATG
>SCRR01000096.1 GCA_004322085.1 Burkholderiaceae bacterium | reverse complement strand
CCACGCCGCGCAATCTTCTCGGTCATGATCGTGTTGCGCATGAGCAGCGCCGAAATCAGATAGGCAGCAGTGCAGCCACCGAGTAATGGCAACAGGCAGGCGGCTTGCCGGGTGGTCTCGAACGAAAACACGATCGCCGTCAGGAACGCACGCGAGGAACCGGCAAAAATGGCCGCCATGCCCACCAACGCTGCAATGCGAATATCCACATGAAACCATGGCAGCACCTCACCGACACCGCTGCCGAGCAGCGCCCCGAGCGAGCCGCCAATCATGAAGAGCGGCGCCAGCGTACCGCCTGAAGTGCCACTGCCCAGCGAAATCACCCATGACACGAATTTGAGCGTGCCGAAGGTGAACAGCATGGTGACACCGAAGTGTCCTTGCACCAGCGCGTCGATATTGTCGTAGCCCACGCCCAGGGTTCGTGGTTCGATCCAGCCGATGACTCCGGCCACAAGAGCCCCCAGTGCCGGCCACCACATCCAATGGACGGGGACCTTCTCAAACAGATCCTCGACGCCATACACGGCCTTGGTCACCCACACTGAGGCGAAGCCGACAATACCGCCAACCACGACATAAGTGGCCAGCGCCCAGCCTCCAGGCTCAGCCACGTCGGGCATGGGAAATACCGGGGCCGCGCCGTAAGTGGCATAGCGCACGCCCACCGCTGTCACGGTCGCCAAAGCCACCGGGATCAGTGAGCGCGGGCGCAGCTCGAACAGCAGCAATTCCACGGCCAGCACCAGCGCCGCGAGCGGCGCGCCGAACACCGCTGCCATGCCAGCGGCCGCGCCGGCCGCCAGCAGCACCTTGCGCTCGTTGGCCGTCACGCGCAACAACTGGCCGATGAGTGATCCCAGTGCACCACCGGTAGAGATGATCGGCCCCTCGGCGCCGAACGGACCACCGGTACCAATCGTGAATGCCGCCGACAGCGGCTTGAGCCAGGTGATGCGCGCCGGAATTTTCGACTCGTTGGTGAGGATCTGCTCCATGGCTTCGGGGATACCATGACCCTGAATCGCGCGCGACCCCCACCTTGCCATGACGCCAGCAGCCAGGCCGCCGATGGCTGGAAGCAAAATAACCCAGGCGCCCAAATGATTGTCGGCAGGTGACAACACGAACGAACCCTGATTCGCGTGCGGCCCAAGCACATCCGACACGCGACCGTAAAAGCAGATATCGGTGATCAGATTGATCAGCAGCATCAATAGTTGCGCAACCCATGCGGCGACCGCGCCCAATATCACGGCCAGCGCGCTGATCAACAATATGCGATGCGTCACCAGGGTCGACTCGCGCGGCATCTGCGCCGCATCCAGCGATATCCCAAGTGCGGGAGCTACCGGCAACGCATCGGTGCTGCCTAGAGTGCGTACGTCGAGGCGCCCGTCCGGTTTGTCAGTAGGTAATGTCATGAAGTCTTCACGAAGATCTAAGCAGGGGTTTCACGCTGGTGAACGGGAGCGCCTGAGGGCCGCCTCGTCCAGCGTCACGCAAGATCAGGCAGCTCGGGGAAGAATGACCAGGATTCCCGAAAGGGCCGAGGCTTGAACCACCCCAAGTCCCGCTCCCTGAAACGACGTCCAGCGCTGCCCGGAAAGGGCTAAGAGTATACCGCGATGTCGGGCTGCGGGCCGTCCAGCCCGCAGCCCCCGCGTGGTCTCGCCCGGCATGGGGCGGCACCAATTCATATTTGTGCCACAAACATAAAAATCGGAATAGGCTCGCCATAGTTGGGCTGATGTAATTGAAAATCCTGCCTATGCGTTGTTGAACTTTGTGTCCGTGGGCTCTTTCGCATGGCCGATGCGTCCGGCATCGTCCAGCCAAACCTTGGTCAAGGCCTGTCATCATGACTTCAGATACACACGAGGCGGCGTCGAACACACAGCGCGGAGATTTTTCCAGGAACGACCGGTTGATCATGCTGTCGCTGTTCGGCATTGTCATCGGCTGCGTCAGCACCATCGGGGCCTACGTTCTGTTTGCCATGATCCGGTTTTTTACCAACCTGTTTTTCTATCAGGCGTTTTCCATCGCGCCGCACTCGCCGGCCGACAATCATCTGGGCGCATGGGTCATCGTGGTACCCGCAGTTGGCGGGCTGATCGCTGGTCTGATGGCACGTTTTGGCAGCGAGCAGATTCGCGGTCACGGCATTCCCGAGGCCCTTGAGGCCATCCTCTTCGGCAAAAGCCGCATGTCGACCAAAGTCGCGCTGCTCAAGCCGCTGTCGTCGGGCATCGTCATCGGTAGCGGTGGCCCGTTCGGCGCCGAAGGGCCGATCATCATGACTGGCGGCGCCGCCGCCTCTTTGCTGGCGCAGAGCTTCAGCCTGACCTCGGCCGAGCGCAAGGCCCTGCTGGTGGCCGGAGCCTGCGCCGGCATGACCGCCGTGTTCGGTACACCGCTCGCTGCCGTGCTGCTCGCCGTCGAGCTGCTGCTCTTCGAGTTGCGCCCGCGCAGCCTGCTCCCGGTCACACTGGCATGCACCGTGGCCGGTTTTTTGCGCCCGGTGTGGACCGAGGGCGGCCCACTCTTTGCCATGACGACACCCGAGCCCACCGCCATGGCCATTGGCTCGTGCATCGTGGCGGGTTTGGTGTCAGGGGCGCTGTCCAGTGCCATGACCAACTCGCTGTACTTCATCGAAGACTCATTCAACCGACTTCCGCTGCACTGGATGTGGTGGCCCGCACTCGGCGGACTGGTCATCGGCCTCGGAGGCTATCTCGAACCGCGTGCACTGGGCGTGGGTTACGACGTCATTGGTGATTTGCTGGCGAATCACATGGTGCTCGCCGCCGTGGCCGCGCTGATCGTCGCCAAGACGACCATCTGGTTGGTGGCATTGGGCTCGGGCACTTCGGGCGGCGTCCTGGCGCCGTTGATGATGATTGGCGCCAGCCTGGGCTGCGTGATCGGACCGTGGCTGCCCGGCGGTGATGTACGACTGTGGGCGCTCGTGTGCATGGCGGCCACGCTGGCCGGCACCATGCGTGCGCCACTCATGGCGGTGGTTTTTGCATTTGGATTGACCCATGATGCAAACGCGTTCCTGCCAACCCTGCTGGGTTGCGCGGTCGCCTACGGGTTCACCGTGATCTTCATGCCGCGCTCGATCCTGACCGAGAAAATCGCGCGGCGCGGACATCACATCTATCGCGAGTACAGCGTCGATCCCATGGAGCAGCGCGTCATCGAAGAAGTGATGACGCGCCAGGTGACGGCCATCCCCGCGGACATGACCGTCGCCGAGGCACTGGCGAAGTATTTTGACGCAACCCAGACGCAGCGGGCCTATCCGGTGGTGCAGGATGGTCGTTTCCTGGGTATGGTGGATCGTAGCCTGTTCCAGCATCTCGACCCTGAAGCTTGCGGCAGGCCGGTCGCCACCCTGGTCGCAGATCAGGTTCCCGAACACGCCTTGCCCAACGAGAACTGCCGCGCGGTCGCATCACGCATGGCGGCGTTCGGCTTGCAGCGGATGGCGGTGATCGAGTCCCCCGATTCGCATCGCCTGCTCGGCATCGTCAGCCGCAGCGACCTGCTCAAACCGGTCGAACATCTGCACGAGGAAGAGTCCCTGCGTGAACGCTTCCCCTTCGGTTCACCAGACGCGGACGACGACCAGGCACTTTGATCATCCCGGCGCAGAACCCACCATCCTGGCAGGCGCTCCACCTCGCCCGGGTTCCAGTTTCACGGCGGCAACATCGCACTGATGTCGCCGTGACTGACGGCGTCGTTGGCGAAGTCGAAGGAGCCGTG
>SCRR01000095.1 GCA_004322085.1 Burkholderiaceae bacterium | reverse complement strand
GTCCTGCCCCGCATCGTGCCGGCCTTTCTCGCCGCCTATCCCGACATCCGCCTTGAGGTCATTGCCGAGGACAGCTTCGTCGATGTGCTGGCGGCGGGCTGCGATGCGGGAATCCGCTACGACGAGCGCCTCGAGCAGGACATGATCGCGATTCCGATTGGCCCGCGTGAGCAGCGATTCGCGGCGGCGGCGGCGCCGTCCTATCTTGACGGGCACGGCCGCCCCGATCATCCGCGCGAGCTGCTCGATCACGCATGCCTGCGTGGTCAGTTCACGAGCGGCGCGATGCCCGCCTGGGAGTTCAAAAGGGATGATGAGGTCGTGAAGGTCGACCCCACCGGTCCGCTCATGGTTCGTATCGGTGCCGCAACCGACCTCGCCGTGGATGCGGCGGTCTCTGGCACCGGCATCATCTATCTGTTCGAGGATTGGCTGCGTCCGTATATGCAACGCGGAGAGCTGGAGCCTGTGCTGGAGCCATGGTGGCAACGCTTTTCCGGGCCGTTTCTCTATTACCCAGGTCGTCGCCACCTTCCCGCCCCGCTTCGGGCCTTCGTCGATTTCACCAAATCGTTCCCGCCTTGGCCTTGATATTGCCGGTCCATCGCCAGGATGCCGGGGGCAGTCGTGCCGGGAACAGCGTGGACAATACGCTCCGTGCTTCGCATCCTGCTGGTCACCTTTCCCTTTTTTGCGCTGGTGCTATGCGGCTATGCGGCCGCGCGCCGGCGCATGCTGCCGCTCGACGCGATCCCTGGGCTGAACAGCTTCGTGCTGTATTTCGCGCTGCCCTGCCTGCTGTACCGCTTTGGCTCGACCACGCCGCTGGCGCAGTTGCTCGACGCTCCCCTGTTTTTTACCTATCTGCTGTGCGCCCTGATCATGGTGGGCTTTGTCGTGGCGGCCAGCCTGAATCGGCGCATCGGCTGGAACGATGCGGCCTTCGGCGCGCTGGTGGCGGCCTTCCCCAACACCGGTTTCATGGGCGTGCCGCTGCTGGTGGCGCTGCTCGGAGCGGCCGCGGCCGGGCCGGTCATCGTGACGCTGGTGGTGGACCTGGTGATCACCTCGTCGCTGTGCATCGCCCTGTCGCGGCTCGATGGCGCCGATCAGCACGGTGTTGCCAAAGCCGCCAACAACGCGCTGCTGGGCATGCTGGCCAACCCCATGCCCTGGTCCATCCTGCTCGGCGGGCTGGCTTCGGCCGTCCACCTGGCGCTGCCCCAACCGGTGATGCAGACAATTGGCCTGCTGGCCGACGCCGCCTCGCCGGTGGCGTTGTTCACCATCGGCGCGGTACTGGCGCGCTCGCAGATGCTCGCCAAGGTCCACGGCCATGCCGCGACTCCGCTGCGCGACTACCTGCCGGTGGCCTTCGCCAAGCTCATCGTGCACCCGCTGTTGGTGCTGCTGGTGGGAACCTCGGCGATCGCCCTGGGGCTGCCGCTGGACCGGTTTGCGCTCACGGTGATCGTGCTGGTGGCGGCCTTGCCGAGCGCCAGCAACGTGGCCATGCTGGCCGAACGCTTCGGCGCCGACAACGGCCGCATCGCACGCATCATCCTGGTGTCCACGGCTGCCGCGTTCTTCACGTTCTCGGGCGCGGTGGCGCTGCTGCATTGAGCCGGGCGCCGCAACGGCCGGGACAACACACCCAGGGCTGGCCCCCATGTGATCAGCCCTCCCAGGCTGTCATTTCCGTACCCCTTTTGTCATTCCCGCGCAGGCGGGAATCCACCTCCGCAAGCTGTAGGTAGCCATAGCCATAGTCATTGAGCTTTGATAGAAGTTGTTGATCCCGCCTGCTCTGCGTAAGTGAGCCTTTCCGCCTCCGAGCAACGGCTACGCCTGGAGCCACGTGCACCCGGTAGCCTCGCTTCAGGCAGACGTCGGCCATTCGCCGACAGTCAACCCTGTACCTCCAGAGCACTTATTTGCTGCACCGGCAGCGTCGGGAGAGCAACGGCATGCGACATACTCTTGTTCCATGGCCCGCTTTCACAAGAGTGACATTGCCCGATCGCAGCTTGAAACGGCTGTCTCGATCTTTCTCCGAGGGTTGGATCGGTCTGCGGTGATTACCCTTGCAGGCGCTGCGAGCGGGATTCTCGATACGCTCGTCAGGCAAGCAGGTAAAGAGGCTTTCGTCGACTACGCAAGGCGCGTTTATCACGCAAAGGTTGGTCACACGCCAAAGAGGAGGTCCTATGCGCACCATATCGCCAAGAGGATCGGCGTTATCGATCACAAACATCTGTCCAGAGATGATTCGGACACGGTGAAACTGGACTTGGGCAAACTGGCCGTCGATGCCCTCAGTAGGGCAATGGCCGACTACATAGCGCTCAATGGTCAAGACGAGCCATTCGTGAGAGCGTTCTTGTCATGGACGTGGAAGAACAACGATGGACCAGCAGTTATGAAGCGGTATGGTGAAGTATCCAATCGGATGAAACCAAGATGACCACGGAGACGTATACGCGGCTCCAGCTTGCGGAATCGCAGCTTCGATCGGCCATGGGCCTGTTCATGACCGGCCAAGACAGGTTTTCCGTGATCACGCTCGCTGGAGCGGCCGATGTAATACTTGCTCGACTCGTCTTGAATTCGGGCAAGGAAACGTTCACAGACTCGATGCTCGAAAGGCATCGGGTCGCTGGTGGTCCTAGCGAGAGGAGGGAAACCTATGGCAAGGCCATCAACGACACGCTCTCTATCAATCAGTTGAAACACATGGATGACGATGAGGATGGCTACATAGAGATCGAGCCTGAGGAGTGCGCGCTTGCAGCAATCCTCAAGGCGCTTGTGAACTACCTGAAAATCGAGGACCCTAAGGCTTCGATGATTAAGGTCCACGCACTGAGGGGCTGAAACGTTCAGAACAGATGAAGCAACAAACCCTGGCCATGGCCGCAGACCAAACCTTTGAGAGTTATCGCAAGCCTACG
>SCRR01000094.1 GCA_004322085.1 Burkholderiaceae bacterium | reverse complement strand
ACCTGCAGGCGCGGATTGGCTTCGATGAAGACAAAGAGCAGATCGCTGGCGTCTTCATCGACCAGGAATTCGAAGGTGCCCAGGCTGCGGTAGTTCACCGCCCGCGCGAGCTGCAACGCCGCCCGCGTGATGCGTTGGCGCAGCGCCTCGGACAGCGAGGGGCTCGGCGCGATTTCGACCAGCTTTTGAAAGCGCCGCTGCAGCGAGCATTCGCGCTCACCCAGCGACACCACCTGCGCGCCGTCGCCGAGGAGCTGGATTTCGACATGGCGCGCACGCGGCATCAAGCGCTCGACATAGACGCCGTCCACCCCAAAGGCTCTGGCCTCGGACACACAGCGCGCATAGGCCTGGGGCAACTCGCCGGCCTGCAGCACGGCGCGCATGCCGCGCCCGCCGCCGCCGCCGATGGCCTTGATCATCACGCCGGCGCCCGCCGCGCCGCTCTGCTCGGCAAAGAAGGCCTGCGCCTGCGCCAGCGTGACCGGCCCCGCGCTGCCCGGCATCAGGGGCACGCCGCACGCCTGCGCGAGGCTGCGCGCGCGTGCCTTGTCGCCGAACAGCGCCAGTTGCGCCACCGTGGGGCCGATGAAGGCGATGCCCGCGTCCAGGCAGGCCTGCGCAAAGTCGGCGCGCTCGCTCAAAAAACCATAACCAGGATGTACCGCGTCGCAGCCGGCCCGGCGCGCCAGCGCGATGAGGCGGGCGATGTCCAGATAGGCCGCGGGGCCGGTCGCGTCCAGCGCCAGCGCTTCGTCAGCTTGGCGCACGTGCAACGCCGGCGCATCGTCGCGCGCGTAGACGGCGACGCTGCGGCTGCCCAGATCCTGCACCGCCCGCACCAGCCGCAACGCGATCTCGCCACGATTCGCAATCAGAATTTTCTTGAACACGGGGTGGTCCCTCAGACTTGATCCTTGAGCATTCGGCGCAACACCTTGCCCGCTCCGGTGGCCGGCAGGGCGTCGATAAATTTGACCTCGCGCGGCGCCTTGTAGCTGGACATGTTGTCGCGCGACCAGGCAATCAGTGCCGCCGCATCCAGTTGACTGCCGGGCTTGAGCACGATGAAGGCCTTGACCACTTCGCCCTTCGCGGGATCGGGGATGCCGATGACGGCGGCCTGGGCGACGTCGGGGTGCTCGATCAGGATGGTTTCCACTTCTTCCGGAAACACGCTGTAGCCCGAGACCTTGATCATCTCCTTGAAGCGGCCGATGAAGGTGAGATAGCCCTCGGCATCGAGCCTGCCCATGTCGCCGGTATAGACCCAGCCGCTGCGCAGGGTTTGCGCGGTGGCCTCGGGCTTGTTCCAGTAGCCCTTGAACACGCCGGCGCTGCGCATCACGATTTCCCCAACGCCGCCCGCCGGCAGCTCCGCGCCGGTGTCCGGATCGAGAATCCGGATCTCGTTGCCGGGAACCGGCTTGCCATGGGTGCCCCAGCGGATGGCGTCATCGGGCATGTAGGTGTCCATGGTGTGGGTCTCGCTCAGCCCGTAGGCGGCCTCCATCGACTGGCAATGGGTCGCGAAGGTCTGCCATCGCCGCGCCAGCGCTTCGGTGAACGTGATGCCGAAACTGGTCACGGGGTTTTGCAGCAGGCTGTCCAAGTCGTAATGCGCGGCATCGGGCACGGCCATCACCGCCACATTCATCGGCGCAATGCTGTACCACCAGGTCACCCGGTGCCGCTCGATCGCCTGCAGCACCGCCACCGGATCAAACCGGTACAGCAGGACAGTGGTGGCACCGGCCAGGATGGGGATGTTCACGCCCATCAACATACCCGCGATGTGGTACAGCGGCGCAATGGCGAGCAACACGTCGGTGCTGTCGATCTGCTTGGTGCTGACCGAGGCCTGCGTCTTGAACAGCGCATTGCGATAGGTCAGCATCGCGCCCTTGGGCAGGCCGGTGGTGCCCGAGGTGTAGGTCATGAGCGCTACGTCGTCCATCTCCAGCGTGGCCCGGGGCGCCGGCGCACCGGTTTGCGTGGCGGCCAGGAAGTCCTCGGTGCCGGCGGGAGCGTGGCGCGGCGCGGCCCGCATCGCCGCCAGCTCGGCCGGCACGTCGATGGCGGGCAGATCGGGCAGCAGGTCGGCGTAGTGCACCACGAACACATGGACCAGCGCAGTGCTGGACCGCACCTGCTGCACCACCGGCAGCAGGTTGTCGGCCGCCACGATGACGCGCGCCTGCAAGTCGCTCAGCTGGTACCCAAGCTCGTGCGCCTTGCCCAGCGGGCCACAAGGGCAGACGATGGCGCCGAGCTTCTGGATGCCGTAGTGCGCCATCACGTACTGCGGGCAGTTGTTCATGAACAGCGCCACCGGATCGCCCTTCCTGACGCCCAGCTGGGCCAGCCTGGCCGCAAATGCGTCGCTGGCGCGATCGAGTTCGGCGAAGCTGATCGCGCGTCCGTACCAGAGGTAAGCGGGTTTGTCCGGCTGCTCGCGGGCGTGATGGCGCAGGTATTCGTGCAGGGGCTCATCCATCTGCATCGACGTTGCCGGGGCTGTCTTCATGGTGCTTCCTTCGGGTTGACGCGTGGCTTAGGAACGCCGACATACGCAGGTCAATATATACCGCCAGGCAGCCCGAAGATGCCACTTGGGGGCTGACGCGGCCGGCCCCGGGGGGGATCGGCTTGCGCACGGCGCGCTGCGGCCGAAGGGGCAGATAAAACATAAACACCGGCTTATAGAATGCGGGGGGCTTTTGCCTCTTCACCCACTCAAGGAGATCACCATGAAACTCGCACTTTTCCGCGGACTGCTGGCCCTGGCCGGCATGGCCATGCTGGCAACGAGTCCTGCACAGGCAGAGCAGCAATTCATCACCGTGCTGACCGGCGGCACCAGCGGCGTGTACTACCCGATGGGCGTCGCGCTGTCGCAGATCTATGCCAAGGCGATGCCGGACGCGAAATGCACGGTGCAGGCGACCAAGGCTTCCGCGGAAAACCTCAACCTGTTGCAGGCGGGGCGCGGTGAAGTTGCCTTCACGCTCGGCGACTCACTGTCCGATGCGTGGAAGGGCAATGCCGACGCCGGTTTCAAGACCCCCTTGAAGAAATTGCGCGGCATCGCGGGTATCTATCCAAACTATATCCAGATCGTGGCAGCGGCCGATTCGGGCGTCAAGACACTGGCGGACCTGAAAGGCAAGCGCATCTCTGTGGGCGCGCCCAAATCCGGCACCGAGCTCAATGCCCGTGCGATCTTCAAGGCCGCCGGCCTGAGCTACGCCGACTTCGCCAAGGTGGAATACCTGCCGTTTGGCGAATCGGTGGAGTTGATGAAGAACCGCCAGCTCGACGCCACGCTGCAGTCGGCCGGCCTGGGTGTCTCCTCACTGCGGGATCTGGCGACCTCGGTCAAGATCGTGATCGTGCCGATTCCGGCCGACGTCGTGGCGAAAGTGGGCGACCCGGCCTACCAGTCGGGCATCGTGCCGGCCAACACCTACGAGGGGCAGCCCGCGAATGTGCCGACGGCCTTCGTGCAGAACTTCCTGGTCACGCACGAAGGCGTGCCCACGGACACCGTCTACAAAATGACCAGGAGCATGTTCGAGAACCTCCACCACCTGGTCGCCGCGCACGCCGCGGCCAAGGCGATCCGCAAGGAGACGGCGCTGGTAGGAATGCCGCTGCCGCTGCATCCGGGCGCCGAGAAGTACTACCGCGAAATCGGCTTGATCAAGTAAGCCGCCCTATCGGCCGCACAGGCGGGCAGCCACGCCCGCCTGCCATCACATGCCAGGAGCAACCACGACATGTCCTCCCTCACTACGCCCGCTGAAGAATTCCAGGAGCACGGCGCACAGCGCACGCTCAACGGTACTGCGCTGAAGATCGTGATCGGCGCGGCGCTGACATTCTCGACGTATCAATTGATCGTTGCCGGCTTTTCGCCGCTGTCGTCGCTGACCATGCGATCGCTGCATGTAGGCTTCCTGCTGCTGCTGACCTTCCTGATGTACCCGGCCCTGAAGAGCGGCAAGCTGACCTCCATCGTCTGGTATGACTGGTTGCTGGCCGCCGTCGGATTCGCGCTGTCGTTCTACCACTGGATTTTCGAGTCCGACCTGATCCAGCGCTCGGGGGATCCAACCACCACGGATCTGGTGGTCGGCACCATCATGGTGGTGCTGGTGTTCGAAGCCACACGCCGGATTCTCGGCATCGCACTGCCCCTGGTGTGCGGCACGTTCCTGCTGTACGGCCTGTTCGGCCAGTACCTGCCGGGCCCGCTCGCGCACCGGGCCTATGGGTTCGATCAGATGGTCAATCAACTGTGGCTTGGCACCGAAGGCATTCTGGGCATCCCCGTCATGGTGTCCGCGACCTATATCTTTCTCTTCATCCTGTTCGGCGCATTTCTTGAACACGCCGGCATGATCAAGCTGTTCAACTCCGTGGCGCTGGGCCTGGTCGGCACGGCCAAGGGCGGGCCAGCCAAGGTGGCGGTGATCTCGTCGGGTTTCATGGGAACCATCTCGGGCTCCGGCGTGGCCAACGTGCTGACCGTCGGCCAGTTCACCATCCCCTTGATGAAGCGCTTTGGCTACAGTTCGATCTTTGCCGGCGCGGTCGAGGCAACGTCGTCGATGGGAGGCCAGATCATGCCGCCGGTCATGGGGGCGGTGGCGTTCATCATGGCCGAGACGCTGAACGTGCCGTATGTGAACATCGTCAAGGCGGCGGTCATTCCGGCCATTCTTTATTACGTGACGGCGTTCTGGATCGTGCACCTCGAAGCCGGCCGCATGGGTCTGGTGGGTCTGCCGAAGGACCAGTGCCCCAGCCCGATGAAGGCGCTCAGGGAAAGCTGGTACCTGGTGCTGCCGCTGGCAGGCCTGGTCGGCATGCTGTTCCATGGCTTCACGCCGATGTTTGCGGGACTCACCGGCCTGGCGCTGACCGCGATCCTGATTCTCGGCGCGGCCGTGGCAGCGCGACTGTCGAACGCCGCATTTCGTTATGTGTTCTGGCTGGCTCTGGGCCTGGCGGCGGCAAGTTTTGTCGAGTTCGGAATCTATGCGATTCTTGCCGTGATCGCACTCTTGGCGCTGCTGTGCTGGCGGGTCAAAGGCGGGCGTGACACCTTGCGCGCCGTACGCCTGAGCCTGATCGACGGCGCCAGGCAGGCATTGCCGGTGGGTGTCGCCTGTGCGGTCGTCGGCGTCATCATCGGCGTTCTGACCCTGACGGGCGCCGCCTCCAGCTTCGCCGGATTCATCCTGACCGTCGGGGAGAAGAGCCTGTTCCTGTCGCTGTTCCTGACCATGATCGTGTGTCTGATCCTCGGCATGGGGATTCCGACCATCCCGAACTACATCATCACCAGCTCGATCGCGGCGCCTGCGCTGCTCAGTCTGGGTGTGCCCTTGATCGTGTCGCACATGTTCGTGTTCTATTTCGGCATCATGGCCGATCTGACGCCACCGGTGGCACTGGCAGCATTTGCCGCGGCCTCAATCGCCAAGGCCTCGCCCATGCGCATTGGCTTCAAGGCAACCCAGATCGCGATCGCCGGCTTTGTCATCCCCTACATGGCGGTCTACACGCCCGCGCTGATGCTGCAAGGCCAATGGACCACGCTGGCGGTGCTTTACATCGTGGGCAAGGCGCTGCTGGCCATCGCCTTGTGGGGTGCGACCGCCGTCGGCTACCTGCTGACGCCTTTGAGAATCCACGAGCGGGTGTTTACCGGCGTCGCCGCGCTGATGCTGGTGGCGGCGGGGGCGCTGAGCGACCAGATTGGGTTCGTGATGGCGGCAATTTTCATCAGCTGGCACGTCTGGCAACAGCGCCGGTTGGTGGCTGCATGATCGCGGTCTGCCTGGCCGCGGCCGGCCTGGCCATCAGCCTGCCATTTCAGGCGTTCACCCTGAACTGGACCCATTCGATCGAAAAGATCCTGTGGGAAGAGGATTACCAGGTCGTGCAAACGACCGATGGCGCGCGACTGCAACTCACCGAAGCGCGCATCCGCGGCTCCGGCGCCGGCATGGAGCCGCCGCCCGATGCCGTGCTGGAGAACGGGGTGTGGCACTACCGGCCCCCCCTGGCACCGCTAGCGCGGCTGCATCTGACGCGCTCGGACTATGTCGCCGATTACAAGCTCTGCTGGGATGGCCAATGCCATCCTCTGGCGGAACTGGCTGGTCCGCCGTCGAAGGCGCCGCTGGTCGACGTATTTGCGTGTCCATCGTCTTGAGTCCGTTTCCCGAAAGACAAAAGCCCTTCAATCGTTGACGGCTTGCAGGATCTGCTGCGCGCCGACCGGGTCCGACCTGGGTCTGCAGCAGCCCGGCTGGTTTGTGCTCTCCCGGGGGCGGCAAGTCGCGCCATCCAGTCCCGACAGGGGGAACCAGTGGCAAAAAGAACTACACTTATTCACGGTTGGCCTTTGCGAGCCCGGCTTTACCCCGGGATTCGTTTTAATCCATTCACAAGATGTCATCAGTCAACGCTCCCGCGCTGCATCAGGCTACCCGCATGGGGCCCGCGGCGACGGCTGGACAATTGCTCGACCTGGTGGAGCGGTACACAGGTTCGGGCGCATGGGTACTCGAGCTGCCACAGCGGCGCGTCACGTGGACGCGCCGGCTCGCCGCCCTGCTCAGGCTGCCGCACGACTCAGCCCCCTCGCTGACGCTGACGCAGGCTTTGGACCTGTATGCGCCCACATCGCGTGCCGCGATGGCTGTGGCGTTCGAGGCTTGCGTGCAGAGCGCGGCGTCCTTTGACAGGGAGGCAGAGATCATCACGGCCCATGGCAACCGCCTGTGGGTGCGCACGGTAGGCAAGGCGCTGTGTGACGCCGCTGGGGCCATCGTGTGTGTTCAAGGCCTGCTGCAGGACCTCACGGAGAAAAAGCGCGCCGAGGAGGAATCCTTGAACGCAACGGTACGGCTGAGCTCGACCCTTGCCAGTGTGACGCTGGACCATGAAGGCCGGTTCACTTACGTCAACCATGAGGCCGAGCGCGTGCTGCAACGCAGCAGCACCCAACTGCTGGGCCGCACCCTCTGGCGCGTACTGGACGAGAACGGCAGCAGCCGGCTGCGCAGCGAGTTGCGTGCCGTCCAGATCAACCAGCTCAGCGTCGAGTTCGAAGAATTTGTTCCGCAACTGGGTATATGGCTTGAGCTGCGCGCCTATCCGTTCGAGGAAGGCATCGCCGTCTACCTGCGCGACGTCAGCGCCTTGCAGCAGTCCAAAGAGCAGCTGCTGCTGCTGCAGACCAGCATCAATCGCCTGAACGACATCGTGGTGATCGCCGATGCTGGCTCGCCCGAACTGCCGGATCCGCGCATCGTATTCGTCAACGACGCCTTCCAGCGGCGCACCGGCTACAGCCGCGATGAGGTACTGGGCCAGACGCCGCGCATGCTGCAGGGCCCCTTGACCCAGCATAACGAACTCGAGCGCATCCGCGCGGCGCTGGCGCAATCGCAGCCGGTGCGCTCGGAGCTGATCATCTACAAAAAGGATGGAGAGCAGTTCTGGATGGAGCTCGAAGTCGTCCCGGTCGACTACTTCGACCGCGGGCTGACCCACTGGATCGCCGTGGCACGTGACATCACCACACGCAAGGCGTCCGAGGACGAGATCGAGCACCTGGCGTTCTACGATGTGCTGACGCAGCTGCCCAACCGCCAGCTGTTGATGAGCCGTCTACGGCATATATTGGCCCAGCCGAAACGAAAAGTCGGCGCGTTGATGTTTGTTGACCTGGATCACTTCAAACTGCTCAACGACACCATGGGGCACTCCCGCGGCGACATGCTGCTCAGAAAGGCGTCTTCACGCCTGGCCTCGTGTATTGGTCCCGGCGATACGGTGGCGCGCCTGGGCGGCGATGAGTTCGTGGTGCTGCTGCAAGATGTCGGTGACAGCTTGCTGGCGGCCAATGTGCGGGCCCGGGCGGTCGGCGAAAAGATCTTGGCCACACTGGGCGAGCCCTACGATCTGGCGCAGTACTCCTACCACGGCACCTGCAGTATCGGGGTCACTTCGTTCAACGAGAACGATGTCAGCATCGAAGACCTGCTGAAGCAGGCCGATCTGGCGATGTACCAGGCCAAGGCGGCCGGGCGCAACGCCGTGTGTTTTTTCGACCCCGAGATGCAGGCGGTGGCCACGGCCAATGCGGCGCTGACCTCGGAGCTGAGGCGGGGCGTACGGCGCCGGGAATTCGTGCTGCATTACCAGCCGCAGGTGGCACGCGACGGGCGCATGCTGGGCGTGGAGGCGCTGATGCGCTGGCGACATCCACAGCGCGGCCTGGTACTACCTGACGCCTTCATTCCGCAAGCCGAAGACAGCGGACTGATCCTGCCGATGGGTCAGTGGGCGCTCGAAGACGCCTGCGCACAGCTGGCCCAGTGGGCCAAACACCCCGACACCGCACAGCTCAGCATTTGAGTGAATGTGAGCGTGCGCCAATTCCGTAACCCCGAATTTGTCGATCAGGTCATGCGCGTGATCGAACGTACGGGCGTACCGGCCCACCGGCTCAAACTGGAGCTCACCGAGACTCTGTTGGCCACCGGCATCGAGGTGACGATCGCGAAAATGGGAATACTCAAGGCAGCCGGCGTGACCCTGTCGATCGATGACTTCGGCATGGGCTACTCCGCACTGTCCTACCTCAAGCGGTTGCCGCTGGACCAGTTGAAAATCGACCGGTCCTTCGTCAAGGACATGCTGACCGACCCGAACGACGCGGCAATCGCGCGCACCATCATCGGCTTGGCACGAAGTCTGGACCTGTCGGTCATGGCCGAGGGCGTCGAAACCGAAGACCAGCGCGAACTTCTGTCCGGATTTGGCTGTGACGCCTACCAGGGGCACCTGTTTTGCCGGGCTCTGCCGATCGACGAGCTGGAAGTCTTCATGAGCGACAGGACAACCGTCGACAGATAGCTGCATGCGACGCAGCCGGTATCGGCCGGCACTGCCGGCTGGGCGACGTGCGCGAGACTCGAGCCCAGGCGTGATCGACTGGCCCAAGAACACCACGCGCGCGTCGCTGCCGGTACACGAGTGACACCGCTTGTCGCTATCTCGTTCCTTGGGGCACATAAAGCTTGTGTACTAATGCCGCAAGTGCTCGTCTTTTCTCCGTATTCCGTTCGCAATGGCGATAATTTGCGTACAGTGCATATGATCTAATCAGCAAGCAGCTCATGGCGTCCCCTCGTACCGAATTTGCAATCACCCCACTGGCTTATCTGCAGCCGGTGGGGTTGTCGCCGGTCGAGGCCAACGCCATCCTGACGTCGGCCAGCCGCAACAACAGCACAGTGCAATGGCAGCAGCCGGCACCTGACACTACGCCGGACGTCTATGTCACGCACATGCGTTCGGTCGACCTGCCCGAAGACCGGACGGACTCCACCCCCCCCTGGAGCATGGACCGCTATCCGCCGCGCGTCGCGGTGGACGATCGTGGACGCTACCAGGGCCGGCCCGTCTGCTTTATCGGCGGCTGCGAAAGTACTCACCTGGCCTGGAGCTCGAACGATGCCGAATCCATTGGCGAGCTCAATGCCGGCCTGCGCTTTGCGGCGGCCCAGCTCTCGCGGCAGCGCGTTCGCTACGCGCTGGGACGCGCGGCGTGGTTGAACCGCGAAGTCTGGGCCACCAGCCAGTTGCACCTGCTCAGCCATGGCCAGGTCATGGCCATCATCGACCCGGCTAACTGGCTGGTTTACTTGCGCCGCACGGCGACCGCGATCCAGATCGAGCGCGTGGCCCTGAGAGAGCTGCCGGCGCGCCCCATCACGCAGTCATCCGACTTCGACGTCTTGCCCATGGAGTCGGTGCTGTGGGAACTGGCCCGGCGCTGCAACGAAGAAGCGCTGCCACGGCTTGTGCCACCAGCGTTTCTCAAGTCACGGCTGATGCGCTCGAATCGCATGCCATTCCCCATGGCAGAGTTCGACGAGGACAGCCAGATCATTCTGGGCCTACTGGAACAGGCCCCGCTCACCCTGGCGCAATTGCGCGGCAAATGCCAGCTGCCGGAGACCACACTCATGCGCGTGCTGGCAGGTCTGGCCGTGAGCCGGGTCGTGCGCGCCGTATCCGCGCGGCCGTCCGCGCACCGCATCGTCGGCCACGTATTGGGCTGGCTGCCGGGCTGGCGACGCTGATGCCCGCCGCGTCTCTAAGGCCTGGGACGGGCGCCAAAAATTGCGGTGCCGACACGCACCATCGTGCTGCCAGCCTGGACTGCTGCCTCGAGGTCCGCGGTCATGCCCATGGACAGCGTATCGAAGTGATCAAGGCCCGGCCCACCGGCCGCCGCGATCGCATCGAACAAGGCTCTGGTCTTGGCATGCACGGCTACCTGATCGTCAAAGTCAGGCCAGGCATCAGGGATGGTCATGAGTCCGCGGACCTGCAAGCGGGGCAATTTCGCCACCTCGCGCACCAGCCGCAAAGCGTCCTGAGGCGCCACCCCCGACTTTGTTGGACCGGCGTCGATATTGACCTGAACACAGACTTGCAGCGGCGCCATGTCGGGTGGCCGCTGCTCGCTCAAACGCTGGGCGACCCGGAGCCGGTCGATGGTATGCGCCCAGCTGAAATGCTCGGCCACAAGCCGGGTCTTGTTGCTCTGGATCGGGCCAATGCAATGCCATTGCAGCGGCAGATCGTGCAGCGCGGACATCTTGTCCACAGCCTCGCGCAGGTAGTTTTCGCCAAATGCGGTTTGCCCCGCGGCAAAGGCCTCGCGCACCGCTTCGGGGCCGAAGGTCTTGGACACGGCCAGCAAGGTGACGGCGCGCGCGTCCCGCCGGGCGGCCTGGCAGGCCGCCTCAATGCGCGCTCGCACCGTCTGGAGGTTGTCGCCAATCATGGTCATAATCTTGTGAGAGTATCAAACCACCGGGAGAGCTGTGGATATCACCCAACTGCTGGCGTTCAGCGTTAAAAACAAGGCTTCCGATCTTCACTTGTCCGCCGGCCTGCCACCGATGATTCGCGTGAACGGCGATGTGCGACGCATCAATGTCGATGCGTTCGACCACAAGCAGGTGCACAGCATGGTGTACGACATCATGAACGACACCCAGCGCAAGAACTACGAAGAGTTCATGGAGATCGACTTCTCGTTCGAGATCGATGGTCTGGCACGCTTTCGGGTCAACGCATTCAACCAGAACCGTGGTGCGGGCGCCGTGTTCCGCACCATCCCGTCCAAGATCCTGACGCTGGAACAACTGGGTGCGCCGAAGATTTTTGGCGAGCTCGCGCTCAAGCCGCGCGGTCTGGTGCTGGTCACCGGGCCCACAGGCTCCGGCAAATCGACCACGCTGGCGGCGATGGTCAACTACCTGAACGAGACCGAGTACGGCCACATCCTGACCGTGGAAGACCCCATCGAGTTCGTGCATGAATCCAAGAAGTGCCTAATCAACCAGCGCGAGGTCGGGCCGCACACCCTGAGCTTCAGCGCTGCACTCAAGTCGGCCCTGCGTGAAGACCCGGACGCGATTCTGGTGGGTGAAATGCGCGACCTGGAAACCATCCGACTGGCCATGACGGCGGCCGAAACAGGTCACCTGGTGTTCGGCACGCTGCACACTTCGAGCGCCGCCAAGACCATCGACCGCATCATCGACGTGTTCCCGGCCGAGGAAAAGGAGATGGTGCGCTCGATGCTGTCAGAGTCGCTGCAGGCGGTGATCTCCCAGACCCTGTGCAAGACCAAGGACGGCAACGGCCGCGTCGCCGCACACGAGATCATGCTCGGCACCAGCGCGATCCGCAACCTGATTCGCGAGGCCAAGGTGGCACAGATGTATTCGACCATCCAGACCGGCAACAGCATGGGCATGCAAACGCTGGACCAGAACCTGACCGACCTCGTCAAGCGCAACCTGATCAGCCCGCTGGAGGCGCGCGGCAAGGCGAAAATCCCGGAAAATTTCCCCGGCTAGATATGGCACACCCCCAGGCTTGCTCGCTTCGCGTAGCCTCCTTCCCCCTTGCAGGGGGCAACACCGGCGGCCCGGCAGAGCCGGTTCCGAGGTGTTTCATGAATAATTCCCCACGCGTTTTTTCGGACGCTGACAGACTCAATTGCGATAGGTAGATACCACTATGGAACGCGATCAAGCCAGCAAGTTCATCAACGACCTGCTCAAACTGATGGTCAGCCGCAACGGCAGCGACCTGTTCATCACGGGGGAGTTCCCGCCGGCCATCAAGGTCGACGGCAAGGTCACCAAGGTCTCGCCGCAGCCGCTCAATGCGGCGCACACACTGGCACTCACGCGTTCCATCATGAACGACAAGCAGGTGGCGGACTTCGAGCGCACCAAGGAGTGCAACTTCGCGATCTCGCCGGCAGGCATCGGCCGCTTCCGGGTGAATGCGTTCATGCAGCAGGGCATGGTCGGGATGGTGCTGCGCGTCATCCCCAACGTGATACCAACCATCGACGGACTGGGAATGCCGCAGGTTCTCAAGGATATCGTGATGTCCAAGCGCGGCCTGTGCATCCTGGTCGGCGCCACCGGCTCGGGCAAATCCACCACGCTGGCGGCCATGATCGACTGGCGCAACGAAAACTCCTACGGTCACATCATCACGGTCGAGGACCCGGTCGAGTTCGTGCACGCGCACAAGAATTGCGTCATCACCCAGCGCGAGATCGGTATTGACACGGACAGCTGGGAAGCGGCGCTGAAGAACACGCTGCGCCAGGCCCCCGACGTGATACTGATGGGCGAAATCCGGGACCGGGAAACCATGGAACACGCGATGGCGTTTGCCGAGACCGGCCACCTTTGCATGGCGACGCTGCACGCCAACAGCGCCAACCAGGCGCTGGACCGCATCATCAACTTCTTCCCCGAAGAGCGGCGCTCGCAGCTGCTGATGGACCTGTCGCTCAACTTGCGCGCGCTGGTGTCGCAGCGGCTCGTACCCAAGCAAAGCGGCAAGGGCCGCTCGGCCGCGGTCGAAGTCATGCTCAATTCACCGCTGATTTCCGACCTGATCTTCAAGGGCGAGGTCAGCGAGATCAAGGAAATCATGAAGAAGAGCCGCAACCTCGGGATGCAGACCTTCGACCAGGCGCTCTACGATGCCTATGAAAACGGCGTGATTACCTACGAAGACGCGCTGCGCAATGCCGATTCGCTCAATGATCTGCGCCTGCACATCAAGCTCAACTCGCAGCGCGCCAAAACGCAGGACCTGTCCGCAGGCACCGAACACCTCTCCATTGTCTAACCATGCCCGGCATCACCTCTAAAACCTACGAAACGGTTCCCTCGCGCAAAGTCGCCTTCCTCGGCCTCGGTGTCATGGGCTACCCCATGGCCGGCCACCTGGCACGGGCCGGCCACCAGGTTACGGTGTACAACCGCACCGCTTCTAAATCCATAGCGTGGTGTGAAGAGTTCTCAAGGGCTACGGACGTGAAACATGCACCAACGCCACGACTCGCCGCGCAAGGCGCAGACATCGTGTTGTGCTGCGTCGGCAACGACAACGACCTGCGCGCCGTGACGCTGGGTGACGCGTCCGGCGTGCACGCCCAGGCTGGCGACGGCGCCTTCGCGGGCATGCGGGCCGGTGCCATCTTCGTCGATCACACCACGGCCTCCGCCGACATCGCGCGCGAGCTTTTCGCGGCCGCAAAAAACCTTGACCTGCAGTTCATCGACGCACCCGTCTCTGGCGGCCAGGCGGGCGCCCAGAACGGCCAGCTCACCGTGATGTGCGGCGGAGAAGCCGCGGCTTTCGAGGCCGTACGCCCCGTGGCTATGGCGTACGCGCGCGCCGTCACCTTGCTGGGTACCAGCGGGTCGGGCCAGCTCTGCAAGATGGTGAACCAAATCTGCGTGGCCGCCATCACGCAGGGCCTGGCCGAGGCCATTGCTTTTGGCGCCAGCGCCGGGCTGGACATGGGCCAGGCGCTGGAGGTGATCGGCAAGGGCGCGGCGCAAAGCTGGCAGATGGACAACCGCGGCAAGACCATGATCGCGGGCCAGTTCGACTTCGGCTTCGCCGTGGACTGGATGCGCAAGGACCTGGGGCTGGTGCTGGACGAGGCCCGGCGCAACGGCGCCCGTCTGCCAGCCACCGCGCTGATCGACCAGTTCTTCGCCGATCTTCAGAGAATGGGCGGCCAGCGCTGGGACACCTCAAGCCTGATCAAGCGGCTGCGCTAACACGCCGCTTGGCCGCGAGCACAAGCCACGCTCAGGGGACGGAGTCGCCCCGCACCTATTTCGCCGGTGTTTGGGGCACTTCCTGCTGGAGCAGATTTGCCTCGTCAACGATATCGAAAATCCGCACCACGCGCTGCACGCCACTGACGCTGCGCGCAATGTCTGTGGCACGCTCGGCCTCGCGCTGCGTGACCCGGCCCATCAGGTAAACCGTACCGTTCTCCGTGACGACCTTGAAGGCATTGGCGTACAAGTCCTTCGCGTCCACGAGCGAGGCCTTCACCCTGCCCGTGATCAGCGTATCGGATGAGCGCTGCGAGAACGAGGCGTTTTCCCCGATGTGAAGCTCGTTCACGATCGCGTTGACATTCTCGACGCGCGACACCAGTTGCCCCGCCAGCTGTTTGTCCTTTTCGCTGGGCACCTCGCCTGTCAGCAGCACGCGCCGGTTGTAACTGGTGACGTCGATGTGCGCCGGCTCCAGCGAGCTGTTGCGCAGCACCTTGTTGGCGCGCAACTCGATACCCTGGTCTTCCAGCTGGGTGCCCGAGGTGCGCCGGTCGGTGGCAACCAGGGCGCCGCCGGCCACCCCGCCGACCACCAGCGGGACGCAGCCGCTCAGGCTGGCCACGGCGCCAAGCGCCGCCAGAGTGGCCATCGCGGCACGTCGCGAGTTGCAGTTCTTCATGTCGGGATCTCCTGTTCACCCAGTAATTGGGTATCTACGCAATCGCAAATACAGTGCAGCACAAGACCATGCACTTCCTGGATGCGCGCCGCGCGGTCGTGCGGCACGCATACATGGACATCGGTTTCGCGCAGCGCGCCTGCGGTTTTGCCGCCATCGCGCCCTGTGAGCGCCACCACGGTCATGTCGCGCTCATGGGCCGCTTCGATGGCCGCCAGCACGCTGGCCGCATCGCCGTCCGTGGAAATAGCGAGCAGCACGTCCCCGGCTTGCCCCAGTGCACGCACCTGCTTGGCAAACACGGTGTCGAAGCCGTAATTGCTGGCCAGCGCCGTCAGGACCGCGCCACTGCCGCTCAGTACGATGGCGCCCAACTCGGGCCGCTCGCGCTCGAAGCGCCCGACGAAGCCAGCCGCAAAATGCAGCGCATCGGCCGCCGACCCGCCATTGCCGCAGGCCAGCACCTTGCCGCCGCTGGTGACGCAGGCGAGCACGGCCTGCACGGCCGCCGCGATGGGCTTGCTCAGGGACTGGGCGGACTGGTATTTCAGGTCGGCGCTGTCGATGAAATGCTGTTGGATCTGAAGCTCTAGCATGAGCGTGAATGATAACCGCGCCACCTGAAGCACAAGGTCAAAACCCCCACGCCTGCTCGCGGCGCCCGCCACCGCATCGACGCGCGATGGCGTCAGAACGCGTCGAAAGCCGCCCGCAGCCAGGTCAGTTCGCCGGCCTCGATGGCCACCACGTCGAAGCGGCACGGTGGCGGCTCGCGCAGGCGCATCAGGTAAAAGCGCGCCGCGAACACGACGCGCCGCTGCTTGACGGCACCTACGCTCGCGCCCGCGCCGCCGTGTGAGGCGCTGGCCCGCTGACGTACCTCCACGAACACCAGGGTACCGTCGGCATCGCGCAGGATCAGGTCGATTTCACCGCCGCCGCGCCCGGGCGTCCGATAATTGCGCTCGAGCAGGCGCAGACCCGCCGCCTGCAGATGCTGCAGGGCCCGGTCTTCGGCGGCATCGCCGGCCTGTTTGGTGGTGCGCCGCCGGCCCGCGCCAGGCGCCTGCGTTTTGTCCGCCGCTTGGGTTTTCTTTTTGAGGAATTCCATTGACCGCTTCTTATGGCTTAGCCCTGGGCGCCGCACACGAGGCGGCGGCTGCCCAGCATTATCCGCAAGGCACGCTGTATGTGGTCGCCACGCCGATCGGCAACCTGGCCGACATCAGCCTGCGCGCCTTGCACGTGCTAGCGCTGGCCGATGCGCTGGCCTGCGAGGACACGCGCCATACACAGGCGCTGCTGCGCGCCTACGGTATCGACAAGGCGGCGGCGCAATTGATTGCCGTGCACCAGCACAACGAGGCGCAGGCGGCGCAGGCTGTCGTGCAACGGCTGCGGCAGGGCCAGCGCATTGCCTATGCCAGCGACGCCGGAACGCCTGCCGTCAGCGATCCCGGGGCCCGTTTGGTGGCGGCCGTGCGGGACGCTGGACTCCGCGTCGTCCCGTTGCCGGGCACCAGCAGCATCACCGCGGCCATCAGCGCCGCCGGGATCGTGACGGACGGCGACGCCGATAGCGGTTTTGTGTTTGCGGGCTTTCTTCCCACCAGGGCGCTGGAGCGCGAGGCCGCCGTGAAGCGGCTGGCGCGCGAGCCGCACACCGTGGTGCTGCTGGAGGCACCGCACCGGATCGAAGCGCTGGCGCGCGCGCTGGCCGTTCTGGGCCACCGGCCGGTGACGCTGGCACGCGAGTTGACCAAGCAGTTCGAGGAAATCGCCACCGTCGCGGCCGCCGAACTGACGCAGTGGCTGGCCACCGGGCCCCAACGCACGCGCGGCGAATTCGTGCTGCTGTTGCACCCCGCCGCAGTGGCCGCTGAATCCGGCAGGGAGGAGCATGTGCTGAAGTTGCTGCTGGCCGAGTTGCCCCTGACAACCGCCGTGCGGCTCGCCGCCGAGATCACGGGAGCGCCCCGCAATGCCCTGTACGACACAGCGCTGGCGCTGAAGAACAGTGGCTCCGGCGGCTGAGGCTGGTCGGGCCGCGCCACGACTCACCGAGATATAAAGACGTTTTTCGGTCTAAGCCCTTGGTCAATATAACTCATATGCTATCTATTTGATAGTAACATTGTCCCTGACAGGAATTTGGTGCTGGCGGTGAACGTCACCGCGTACGTGCCACCTGCCTTCGAGCTCGGCGAGGCGTTCCAATTCGATTGGAGCGAAGAAGGTCTGGTCGTCCGTGGCATCTACTGCCGGATGCAGGTCGCACACCTGAAGCTGTGTGCCAGCCGCGCCTTCTGGTTGGTGGCCTACCTCTCTGGCTCAGGACAAAGTTGCGCTCAGTCGGCACTCCACACATGCGCCTTGAAAGGCGCCTCGACCGGCGGCAGGGTGACGCTTCCCGTGTAATTGGTGATCGTGGATGCGGCAACGACAGCGATCACCTCCAGTAACAGCTCCTTGCTGAAGCCCGCGGCAATAAACCGATCGGCGTCCTGATTATTCAGCCGACCGCGCTTCTCGATCAGATTTTTCGCCAGCGTATCAATTCTGCTTTGCCCGGTGGCCCAGTCCCAGGGGTTCACTCCAGACGAAGCGGCCAATCTGCCCTCGCTTTTCCCCAAATCACACCGTCAATTGGCTGCGGTGGCGGTAATACCTAGCCGTGCCGCAATACATCGAGCCGTTACCTCGCGCAGCTTGGTGATGGCGGCGGTCGATTTGCGCACCTGCTCCAGAATCTCAGCGGGTGCGGTTTCGGGCGTGCCGCTGTTGAGCGGGGGCTCGGGTGCATAGGCCATGTACAGCTGGATTTCCTGGGCCACCGCCTCGCCGCGTAGCTCGGCGGCCAGGCACAGCGCGCCGTCAATGCCTGCGGTGACGCCCGCCGCAAACACCCAGGTGCCGTCCACCACCACACGTTGGTTCACTGGAGTCGCACCGAAGAACGGCAGCAGGTGAAACGAGGCCCAGTGCGTGGTGGCACGGCAGCCCTTGAGCAGACCCGCGGCACCTAGCAGCAGAGCACCGGTGCAGACCGAGAACACGCCACGCGCACCCGCGGCTTGCCTGCGCATCCAGGCCAACACCTTCTCGTTCTCCATCAGTCCTTCCTGGCCGAAGCCCCCGGGCACGTGCAGCACATCAAGCGCAGGTGCGTCAGAAAAAGCCCCATCAGGCACTATCCGCAAGCCGTTCACGTCGCGAACAGGCTCGCGCGTGACGCCGTAAAGACGGATGGTCGCGTTCGGCAAACGTGACAGCACTTCGAACGGTCCGGTCAGGTCGATTTGATCCATGCCGTCGAAGATGAAAGAGCCGATTTTGATATGATCGTGCACGGAAATCATGGTTGCCTCGCGGGACAGGTGGGTGTTGATAGACAGCCAAAGTGTGCGCGTCGATGCTTTCACCGAAATGCCAATAAACCCTCGATTTCCGCCAGCATCTAACCGACTCGCGCCGCTGCGTGCGGTCGAGTTTGTGGCATTCCCCTCTGTGCAGATGCTCGATCTCACAGGTCCGATGCAGGTATTTGCCAGTGCCAACGACGCTGTGACCGAGGCAGGGAGAATGCCACCTTATTCCTTTAGAGTCGTGGCGCGGGACGGTCAAAGTATCACCGCCTCAAGCGGCCTTGGTCTGACGACTGATGCGCTGTCGCGAGAAGACGCGCCGCTAGACACGATGGTGATTGCCGGTGGCCCGGGTGTCGATGCAGCTGCAGCCGATCCCGTCCTGGTCGATTGGATACTATGGACCTCGGCTGGCGTGACCGCCGGCATCGATTTGGCCCTGGTCTTGGTGGAAGAGGATCTTGGGCGTGAAGTGGCGCTGGCGGTGGCGCGTTATCTCGTGATGTTCCTGAAACGCCCGGGCGGCCAGGCCCAGTTCAGCACCGCCCTGTCACTGCAGATGGCCGACCATGAGTTCGGAGCATTGCACGCGTGGATCAATGAGCGCCTGGACCGTGATCTCTTGCTCCCGATCCTGGCTGACCAAGCTGCAATGAGCGAGCACAGTTTCAGTCGGCACTACCGCGAAGCGACCGGCCTGACACCCGCCCGCGCAGTGGAGCGGTTGCGGGTGGAGCAAGCGCGGCGGCTCTTGTCGGAGTCGAAGATACCGATCAAGCGGATAGCTCTGCGCTGTGGGTTCGACTCGGAAGAAACGCTACGGCGCAGCTTTCTGCGCCTTCTCGCCGCGACCCCGCAGGAGTATCGCGCGCGGTTCGGCTCAGGGCCCTCTGTGCCATCGTGACGAAGCGGTTGCCGCCGAAATCGCCGCAGCTCGCGCATTCCACAGCTGCGATATATTGATTTCCGTCACAGACCATCCAAGAGGACCGCATGTCGATCAAATCCATTCTGAAATCCACCGTGGTGGCACTGGCGATCGTGACCGGTGGGTCGCTTTTCGCACAGGGCATGCCCATCAATACAGCGGCGTTTGACGCGCTGGTTGCGCAGGGCCCCGTGGCCAACGCTGCGACTATTCGCTCGAGCACCTGGGCCAGCAAGATCAAGCAGGCCGGCACGCTGCGCCTGGGCGGCACACAAACCTCGAATCTTTTCTCGCTGCTCAACGAGAAAGACGGTAAGACCCGCGGCTTCGACGCGGGCTTGGCCCAACTCATCACGCGCTACATCCTGGGCGATGGGGCCAAGTACCGGTTCACGCAGGTGACCTCGTCCACGCGCGAACAGGTACTCATCAACGATCAGGTGGACATGGTGCTTGCCACCTACTCCATCACCCCCGCCCGCGCCGAGAAGATTTCGTTCGCCGGCCCCTACTACACCTCGCAGGCTGGGGTGCTGGTCAAGGCGAACAACAAGACGATCCAGTCGTACAACGATCTGGCCGGCAAGAAAGTCGCCACGCAGGCGGGCTCCACGGGGCCCGCGATCCTGGCGCAGTACGCGCCCAAGGCGGTCGTGCAAGAGTTCCAGACGCATCAGGAAGCTCTCGACGCACTGCGCCAGGGACGCGTGGACGCCTACGTGACCGATTACACGCTGCTGCTCAACGCCCTGAGCCTCGGAACCGGTGACGAGCGGCTGGCGGGCGCGCCCTTTGGTGCGCAGGACCCCTACGGCGTCGGACTGCCCAAGGGCTCGGATGGCGTGGCCTTCGTCAATGCCTTCCTGAAAAAAATCGAAGCCGACGGCACCTGGGCCAAGCTCTGGACGATTTCCATCGGACAGCGCACCGGCAGCACGGCCGTTCCGACGCCGCCAGCGATCCCGTAATCTCCCGTCATCGATGAGCGAGGTTTCCAGGCTCCTGACCGACTATGGGCCTGCCTTCGGGCAGGCCCTCTTTTTGACATGGAAGCTCACTGTACTATCGTTCGTGCCCGGCTTCCTGCTGGGCATGGCCGTGACGGTGCTGCGGCTGCTGCCGGTGCCGCCGCTGCGCGCGGCCCTGACCGTCTACGTCGAGATCTTCCGCAACATTCCCAGTGTGGCGCTGCTGATCTTCATCGTGTTCGCGCTGCCCGATCTCAACGTCGTGATCGACTATGAGCCCAGCGTGATCCTGACGTTGGCGCTGGTCTGCTCGGCGTTCACGGCGGACTATCTGCGCTCGGGCATCAACACCATTGCCGGCGGCCAGATCGAGGCCGCACTCAGCCTGGGCATGCGGCCGATGCACATCATCTACGCGGTGGTATTGCCGCAGGCGCTGCGCGCGGTGGTGCAGCCGATGACCTCGCTGCTGATTGCGCTGATGTTATCGACCTCGTTGGCGTCGCAGGTGCCGTTTCCGGGCCGGGAGCTCACCGCGCTCGTGTCCAAGATCGCCAACGACTCCGCCGCAGGCATTGTCGCGTTCGCGGTGGCAGCCGCGATGTATGTGGCGACTGGGTTGCTCATCGCCTGGGCTGGCGCCACCTTGGAAAGGAAGGCGCGGATACTGCGATGAGCCGCGCTCTGGAAGATATTCTGTTTGGTGCTCCAAGCCCCCAGGCCCAGACCGTCATACGCATGGCAAGCGCGATCGCAGCGGCCGTGCTGCTCCTGCTGGCCGCGGGTATCGTGTTCCGGTTCCATGCCGCAGGGCAGCTCGACGCCCGATTCTGGGAGTTCTTCGCCTGGCCGACGACCTGGGCTTTCCTGGCCAGGGGCCTGCTCGGCACGCTGGCATCGGCGGCGATGGCCGCCGTCATCGCGCTGACCCTCGGGCTGGTGCTGTTGGTGGGGCGCCTGGCGCGGCTGCGGCTCGTGCGTTGGCCGAGCATCACGGTCATCGAGTTCCTGCGTGGCACGCCGACGCTGCTGCTCATCTATGTGTGTTTTCTGGTGCTTCCGTCGGTCGGAATCAAGCTGAGCACGTACTGGATGTTGACGTTGCCCATCGGCCTCGGCACTGCCGCAGTGGTGGCCGAGGTATACCGCGCGGGCGTGCTCGCCGTTCCCCGCGGCCAGACCGATGCTGCGCGAAGCCTGGGGCTGACCGAAGCCCAGGTTTTCTTCCACGTCGTCTTCCCTCAGGCCCTTCGCTACATTGTCCCGGCGCTGGTCGCGCAACTGGTCATCGTGGTCAAGGACACCACTTTCGGCTACGTCGTCACCTACGGTGAACTCATGCAAAACGCCAAGGTGCTCATCGCCAACTACCACGCGCTGGTGCCCGTGTACCTCGTTGTAGCGGCGCTTTACTGCCTCGTGAACTACGCGATATCAAAGGCGAGCAAACGGCTCGGCGGGCCGATGCATTGATCTGCACCAAGCTGCTCACGTGTCGGTAACGCGGCGCTCTGGCAGCGGAAGAAGGTGCAGATCCGGTTGCGGACGACTCCATCCGTTGGCAGATGTGTGGCGACCGGCAGCATCCGCTGCGAAGCTGGCATCTTCGATTTGAGGGCGGCTTGAGGCTGATTTGAGTCGTTCAGGGCAGCGCGGTCAGATGACCGCTATCGCTTACAACGGTCATCGCCAAGCCAGAATCTCGAGGGTCGGATATGTTTATCAGTAGCCGCTGGACCAGCTACTCCGAGGCGAATTTGCGGAGATTACCGTGTCGAACCCTTTGACGCTTCCGACCGCTGTCCGGCCGCGACAAGGACGCCGTCGCAAGGGGCCCACGAAGCGAGACCCCGTCGTCGTCTCAGCCTTCCTTGCCAAAGTCGCCATGGGCATGTATTTGTCGGTCACATCTACGCGGGACGCAGCTGTTCGGTTGGGGATGGATGTCAGGGAAATGTACCGGATCGCTCCGGACGCCACGAAGGCAGCTTCAGCGGCCATCCAAGCACGCAAGGCTGCCAAGCAGGCGGCCAAGGCCGAAAATCGGCTCCAAGATCTCGAGACGTTACTGCGGGCCGTCTCAGCGACTCTGGCAGCGAAAAGGAGCAAAGTAACTCGACGCCTGATGTGCGACGAACTGGCGAAGTGCGGCTACCAAGTGACCTGGGCCGAAAGCAAGCAAGTGCTGGCACTCGCAAAACACTACGCCGCTCTTGCTGAGGCCGATTTAAACCAACTGCAATCTGCAGCTTCCGGCAATTCCTGATCGCTCGCAATTTCCGGCATTACTTGATCAAACGCTCAAGAATTGCCGGAATCTACACACTGTGGTTTTATTCATGTGCTGAACGGTGGTGCGGCTGGCGGGGATCGAACCCACGACCCTTGGCTTCGGAGGCCAATACTCTATCCACTGAGCTACAGCCGCATCGGTGGCCATTCTAACTGTGGACCTCTGCACGGTCACCGCACCTAAAATGAGAGTCGTCGACGAACGGTGCCGTGAGCATGACTACAAACC
>SCRR01000093.1 GCA_004322085.1 Burkholderiaceae bacterium | reverse complement strand
TTGGGATCGCGCAGGGCCTGCGTGTTTCGCAGCGCCGCAATCACCTCTTCAGGCAGCCCGAGCTTCTTGCGCGCGATGGCCGTGTGACCCGCCGCACAAAAACCGCAGCCGTTGCGCGTCGCCGCCGTGATCTGGACCACTTCGCGCTCGGTGGCCGACAGCCCGTTGCGCGCGTTGATCGCACTGACCACCTGGTAGGTTTCAAGCGCCGTCGGCGCATTGGCCAGCACGCCCAGCAGGTTGGGCAGGAATCCGCTGGCGTTGCGGGCATTGATCAGGCGTTCTTTGGCTTCTTCAGGTGCGGACTCCACCGTCTGGATGACAAGGCGACTCATTGGGAATCTCTTCGATGGGAATTAATGAAGCATTTAATATATTGGTTTCTTCTTAGGTTGAAAAATACTATTAAGGAATATGCTTATGCAGCCTGGGCGAGTGACGGTTGGCCCAAGTGCTCACAGGCGCGAACGGTGCTTTTCCTGCCGCTTCAACGGGCACCGCGCCCGGCGCCGATCCACCGTCACCTCGGCTTGCGACTCACCAGCACGATCCCGCCAGCCACCAAAACCAATGCCGCTATCAGATTGAGAGTGACGGGTTCATGGAGCCAGAGCGCGCCAAACAGCAGTGCAAACAAGGGCGTCAAAAATACGAACGCGGAAATCTTGGTGGCCGGGTAATGCCCGAGCATCCACATCCAGGCCAGGTAGCTGACGAATGCACCGATCACGGTTTGCACCGCCAGCGAGGTGATGGCGAACGCGCTGAAGTGCCAGACCCACGGCTCGCCCAGCGCCAGTGACAGAAAGGGCAGTACCAGCGCGCTCACGGCAACCTGGTAGAACAGCATTTTTTCGGCCGACACCTTGATCAGCGAGGTGGTGCGGATCACCACCGTCGTGAGTCCCCACATCATGCCGGCCGCGAGCCCGAGCAGGTCGCCCAGCCACGTATTCGGAGTGCCGGCGCCCAGCCCTTCCTCGAACGCAAAGACGACCGCGGCGAAGGCGCAGGCCATGCCCAGCCATTGCGGTGGCCGCAGTTTTTCGGCGCGAGCCCAGATCGGCACCAGCGCGGCGACCCAGAAGGGGGAGGTGTACAGAAACACCGTGAGTCGCGAGGCGGTGGTGTGCTGCAAGCCGATATAAAGGCAGGCAAACTCCGCGGCAAACAGCGCGCCCGCCACCAGGCCCGCCGGCAGGGTACCGTCGCGGTCGTACAGCTTGATGCCGCGCCCCACGCACCACAGCCACAACAGCACAGTGGCGCCGACGAAGCGGATCGCAGCCTGGAACACGGGCGGCAACTCGGGCAGCGTGGCCTTGACCAGCACCTGCTGGAAACCCCAGAACACGCAGCAGGAGAGCAGCAGGGAGATGGCGAGGGTGTCCAGATGTTCTTTGCGTGAGATCATGGGGGGTGTAAGTCGATCAGGGTTGGCGCACGTTGTAGCGCGGCTTGCCGGTCGTGCCGACCAGCAGCATGGGCACGACGACTTCAACGTCGGGGACCGCCTGGGCGGCCTGCTGCAGCGTTGTTATCTGCGCTGGCGCCGTCACGCAGCCTTGCAGGAACACCCAGCGCCGCTGGATGGTGACCCACACGCTCGCGCGTTGCACGCCGGTGGCGGCCAGCGCGGCCGCCACCGGCGCCGCCAGGGCTTTGTCGTAAAGGTATGAGTTTGGCAACCGGCACTTGCCGGCCTCGAAGCAACTGGTGCCGCGCTCGGCGCGCCAGTGTTCTTCGGCGCGTTCCTCGTCTTGCGTGAGCAGCGGCCCTTCAGGCACCGGGCATGCGGCGAGGCCCGACGCCACCTGAAAAAACGGGTCGCCAAACCAGTTTTTCTTCTGCTCCGACGCCGACGTTTGTGCGAACGCCAGTCCGGCGCAGGCGCAGGTCAGGCAGAGCAGGATCAGCGCGCGCTTCATGCCAGCTTCCCGAGCAGTTGCTTGAGTGCCGTGGTTTCCGCAGTGCTCAACGCCCGCAGGATGCGGGCCTCATGCTGTCTGGCCTTGCCAATCAGCGGGGTGGCGACGGCCAGCCCCGCTGCGGTGGCGGCCACCAGCGTGCGGCGCTGGTCATGCGGGTCGGCCAGCAATTGCACCCATCCCTGCTCGCTCATGCGCTGCACCAGCTTGGTCACGGTAGGCTGCTTGCTCAATACCTCCAGCGCCAGCTGGCTGATCGCCTGCGGTGGGCTGTCGTGCAACGTCGCGAGCACGCGCCATTCAATCGAGCGCAGGCCCGCCGCGCGCACCTCGCGGTCGAAGTCCTTGTACACGGCGTGATTGGCCTGGCCCAGCAGGTAGCCCAGGTAGCCATCGACGAAGCGGGTGGCGGTTTTCATGGTGCCGGGGCTGCGTGCGCCTTGGGGCGGCCTTACAGCACGTGCTCGGTGTAATACCGGGCGCCGTGGAACAGCAGCGGCACGGCGCCGGGGCGGTGCGCGCAGCGTTCGACTTCACCGACAAAAATGACGTGATCGCCTTCTTCGTAACGACTGCGGTTGAAGCACTCGAAGGTGGCGGCCGCACCGGTCAGCAGCGGCGCGCCGCCGGTGCCCTCGGTGTAGTCGACGCCGTCCCAGCGATTGGCGCCCCGGGTCGCAAAGCGTTCGGCCAGGTTCTTCTGGCTCGCGGCAAGGATGTTGATGGCATAGTGCGAGCCCGCACTCAGGGTGGACATCGAGGCCGCGGCCCGGGCCAGGCTCCACAACACCAGCGGCGGCTCCAGCGACACCGAGTTGAACGAGTTGGCCGTCAGCCCGACGAGTTGGCCCGCCGTGGTGCGTGCGGTGACGATGGTCACGCCGGTGGCGAACATCCCCAGCGAGGCGCGAAATTCACGCCGGGAAAAACTGGGCGGGGAGGCTTTGCGGGGGGGCATGGTTGGAATTTACATGAAAATTCATGAATAATGGGCCGCCATGTTGCAAGAACGAATCGAACCTGCCTGGATCGACGCCTTCGAGACGGTGCTGCGCCGCTGCGCGCTGCAAAGCGGCGACACGGTCGCCATTCTCTGCGAAAGCCAGAGCAGGCCGGTGCTGCCCGAGCTGGCGCGACTCGCGGCGGCGCGTCTCGGGGCTCGCAGTTTCACTCTCACGCTGCCCAGCGTATTTGAATCAAAAGGGCCTGTAACCCGCTCTACAGGAGCATCAAATGCTATTCAAAACGTAGTGTCCGTGATCGCCGCGCTGGCCTCAAGCACGCTGGTGGTGGACTGCACGGTCGAGGGCCTGATGCACGCGCCCGAGCTACCGGCCATCCTGCGCGGCGCGAACGGTGGGCAGCCGCGCATCGTTTACGTCAGCAACGAGCACCCCGAGGCGCTGGTGCGGTTGCTCCCCGACGCGGCGACCGAAGCGCGCGTGAAAGACCACGTCAAGCGCTTGCGCGCCGCCCGCACGATGCGCGTGACCTCCGCTGCCGGGACCGACCTGAGCATCGCGCTGCAGGGGGCACATGGCAACGCGGTGGTGGGTGGCAACTGGGGCAGTACGACGCGGCCCGGCACGCTGACACACTGGCCCGGCGGGCTCGCGCTGGCGTTCCCGCCGGCCGGCAGCGTGAACGGGCGTCTCGTTCTGGCCGAGGGCGACGTGAACCTGACCTTCAAGCGCTATATCGAGCGCCCCATCACTTTGATCATCGAGCACGACTACGTGACCAAAATCGAAGGCGCGGGCGTGGACGCCGAGTTGATGCGCAGCTACATCGCGGCATGGTCCACAGACGAGGGCGACCGCGCGGCGGTATCGGGAGCGCATTCCGACCGGAATGCGTATGCCGTGAGCCACGTCGGCTACGGCCTCAATCCGGCCGCGCGCTGGGACAGCATGGCGCTGTACGACAAACGTGACTTCAACGGCACCGAGCTGCGCGCCTTTGCCGGCAACTTTTTGTACAGCACCGGTGCCAACGAGGTGGCCGGGCGCTACACGCAGGGCCACTTCGACCTGCCGATGCGCCACTGCACCATCGCGCTGGACGGCGCCGTCGTGGTCGATCAGGGAGAGGTGGTGGCATGACGATGCTGCCCACCTTCACCGCGCTGGGCGCCGGCCCGACCCTGCTCATGCTGCATGGCATCGGCGGCGGCAACCTGGCGTTTGCGCCGCAGGTGGAGGCCTTTGCCGCCGCGGGCTACCGCGCCGTGGCCTGGGACATGCCCGGCTACGGCCACAGCGCGCCGATCGAGCCCTACACCTTCAAGGGACTCGCGCAAAGCTGCATTGCGCTGATCGAGGCACTGCAGTGCGGCAGTGTGATCCTGCTCGGCCACAGCATGGGCGGCATGGTGGCGCAGGAGGTGCTGGCGCGCCGCCCCGAGCTCGTGAACCGGCTCATCCTGTGCGGCACTTCGCCCGCGTTCGGTCGGCCCGACGGTGACTGGCAGCGTGACTTTGTGGCGCGGCGCACGGCCCCGCTCGATGCTGGCCAGAGCATGGCGGAGATGGCCGGGTTGCTGGTGCCGCAGATGATCGGCCCCGGTGCCGTGCCGGAGGGCGTTCAGCTTGGTGTGCACTGCATGGCGCAGGTGAACCCCTCCACCTACCGGCGCGCATTGCAGGCGCTGGTCACGTTCGACCGCAAGGCGAATCTGGCGAACATCCATGTACCGACGCTGCTGGTGGCCGGTGAATTCGACAGGAACGCGCCGCCCGCCGTCATGCAGAAAATGGCCAGGCAGATTGCCGCCAGCCGCTACGCCGAGATAGCGCGCGTGGGCCATCTGCAGAACCTCGAAGCGCCCGACCCGTTCGACGCGCTGGTGCTCGACTTTCTTGCCAGTACGCACAAAAACCTTCACTAACCCTTATAGGACATGCACTATCGGCTATGAAATCTGTAACAACCCTGTCTTTTACGCCGGCCGTCGGAGACCTGCCCTTCACGCCCCGCCAGCGTGAGCTGCTGACGCTGGCGCATGAGCTCGGGCGCGACAAGTTTGCGCAACGCGCGGCGCAATGGGACGAATCGGCAAGTTTT
>SCRR01000092.1 GCA_004322085.1 Burkholderiaceae bacterium | reverse complement strand
CGTGGGTTGGGGCGCCTGGGCGCGTTCTGCGAGTTTCTGGGCGAACTCGCAAGCTGCACCGACTACCGGTTGCTCTCACATGCACAGTTGCAGAGTGAAGACAACGATACCGAACTGCGTCAAATTGATGCCATCTTGCGCCGCCTCACAGACGACCTGGCCCAGCCGCTGCCGGCCGCGCAGCTCGCGGCGGAACTGGGCATGAGCGAGAGCCGCTTCTCGCGCTTTTTTCGCCGCGCCACGGGCAACACCTTCACCGATTTCGTGAACCAGGTGCGCATCAACCGCGCCTGCCAGTTGCTCATGGAGTCGGACCACTACATCACCCACATCTGCTATGAGGTCGGCTTCAACAACGTGGCCAACTTTAACCGCCGCTTCCTCGACTTCAAGGGCATGACGCCGGGCGAGTTCCGCCGTCAGGTGGACGGGCGCTTCGGCATCCGCCATTAACGCCATGTACCTCGGCATCGATCTCGGTACTTCCGGCCTCAAGGCGGTGCTGCTGGACGAGGCACAGCAACTTGTAGCGGTGGCGGATGCACCGCTTGAAGTCTCGCGTCCGCAGCCGCGGTGGAGCGAGCAGGACCCGCAGAGCTGGTGGCAGGCGCTGGAGCAGGCGATGCAACAGCTGCGCCACAGCGCGCCCGGGGCGCTGGCCCAGGTACGCGCGGTCGGCCTGTCGGGCCAGATGCATGGTGCCGTTCTGCTCGACGCGCACCAGCGCGTGCTGCGCCCGGCAATTCTGTGGAACGACGGCCGCGCCTTCGCGGAGTGTGCGCAGCTGGAAGCGGCCGAGCCGCGTTCACGCGCCATCACGGGGAATCTGGCGATGCCCGGTTTCACGGCACCCAAACTGCTCTGGCTGCGCCGGCACGAGCCTGCCGTGTTCGCCCAAACCCGCACCGTGCTGCTACCCAAGGACTGGCTGCGGCTGCGCCTCACGGGCGAGGCGGTGAGCGACATGTCCGACGCCTCCGGCACGCTCTGGCTGGACGTCGGGGCGCGGCGCTGGAGCGAGGCGATGCTGCAGGCCTGCGGCCTGACGCCGGCGCACATGCCCCGCCTGGTGGAAGGCAGCGCTGCAAGTGGTGTGCTGTGCGCGGAGGTCGCGCGGGCCTGGGGGTTGCCCGCGGGCGTGGTCGTGGCCGGCGGCGCGGGCGACAACGCCGCCAGCGCCGTGGGTATGGGTGTTGTGCGGGCGGGCGACGGCTTCGTCTCCCTTGGCACTTCGGGTGTGATCTTTCTGGCCACCGACTCGTTTCGCCCGTCGCCCGCGCAGGCGGTACACGCCTTTGCGCATGCGTTGCCGGGTCGCTGGCACCAGATGTCGGTCATGCTGAGCGCCGCGAGCGCCTTGTCCTGGGCCACGCGCCTGACCGGGCACCGCAATGAAGCGACGCTACTGGAACAAGCGGCCCGGTTGCCGCCCGCCCGGCGCGCACAGGCGCCTCTCTTCCTGCCCTACCTTTCCGGCGAGCGCACGCCGCACAACAACGCGCAGGCCAGCGCTTCGTTCACGGGATTGCGGCAGGAGCATGAGGCCGCCGACCTTGGCTACGCCGTCATGGAGGGGGTGAGCTTTGGACTGATGGACGGCTTCGCCACCATGCGCAGGGATGACCCCCAGACCAGGGAACTCGCCCTGGTGGGCGGCGGCGCCCGCAGCGACGCGTGGGCACAGCTGCTGGCCTCCGCGCTGGGCTGTGGTTTGCGACGGCATGAGGGCGCGCATGCCGCAGCAGCGGTAGGAGCGGCCCGGCTTGGATGGCTGGCCACCGGCGGTGACGAGGCGCAGGTGTGTTGCGCACCGCAGGGCGGCCAGCGGTTCGAGCCCGACGCTATCGAGGCCGCAATGCTGCGGCCGCGCTACCAGCGCTTTCGCTCACTCTACCCGGCGCTGGAACCACATTTCGTGAACAGTCTGATGCCCATTACGTGACTTCTGGTTCAAAGAGTTATGCGAAGAATCGAGTGTCTTTACGGGTAAACCCGTGGTTACGATAAACCAAAACTGTATACAGTTAATGCACCATACCGTATACAGTAAGTCTGCTGGTAGCGTCCCCAAAACGCCAATTACGGGCCTTGGCCATCTGTATTTTCAACCGATTGGAGAAAATCCATGGACATTCGCAATCCCTCACCTGGCCTGTACAACGAAGACTTGGCCCCCGCCAAAGATCGCCGCTGGGGCGCCTTCAGCATCTTCAACGTCTGGACCTCGGACGTGCACAGTCTTTGGGGCTACTACCTGGCAGCGAGCCTGTTCCTGCTTTGCGGCACCTTCCTCAACTTCATCATCGCCATCGGGATCGGCTCGCTCATCATCTTCGCGCTGATGAGCCTGGTGGGTTATGCGGGCGAGAAGACCGGCGTGCCCTACCCAGTGCTGGCACGCGCCTCGTTCGGTGTCTGGGGCGCCAATCTGCCGGCGCTCGTGCGCGCCATCGTTGCCTGCTTCTGGTACGGCGCCCAGACGGCCGCGGCGTCGGGCGCCATCGTCGCACTGCTGACGCGCTCCGATGTGTTCATGCAGTTCCAACAGAACACACACTGGTTCGGCCACTCGGGCCTCGAGGTGATCTGCTACGTCGTGGTGTGGGCGCTGCAGCTGCTGATCATCCAGAACGGCATGGAGACCGTGCGCAGGTTCCAAGACTGGGCCGGTCCGGCTGTCTGGGTGGCGATGCTGGTTCTGGCCATCGGCCTGTGCATCAAGGCGGGGGGGTTTTCGTTCGAGCACGGCATCCCGCAGGCGGTGTTGCTGGAGAAAACCAAGGACGCCGGCGTGACCGGCGAGCCTGGCTCGTTCTGGGCGCTGA
>SCRR01000091.1 GCA_004322085.1 Burkholderiaceae bacterium | reverse complement strand
CAAACATGCCAACCAAGTCCCATATTGCGGCGAACCCGGTTGTGCGTCGCAGCAATTAGGGTTTATACTGTACCCAACGCGTATTTTTACGCACCGGTTGTCTCCTCCATCCTCTGAAAAGATGGATTACGCCCCGAATCGCAAGGTCCGGGGCGTTTTTTTGCCCGCATATTTTGGCCGCTTATCATTGGGCCTCCATGAACACCAAGCACCTGCAACCCGGCGACTACCTGAAAAAAATCCTTACGGCACGCGTTTATGACGTAGCCATCGAGTCGGCGCTGGAGCCCGCCAAGGCCCTGAGCCGGCGGCTGCACAACAAGGTGCTGCTCAAGCGCGAGGACCAGCAGCCGGTGTTCAGCTTCAAGTTGCGCGGCGCCTACAACAAGATGGTGCAGCTGACTGCGGCGCAATTGCAACAGGGCGTCATATGTGCTTCGGCGGGGAACCACGCACAGGGCGTGGCGCTGTCCGCGCACAAGCTCGGCACGCGCGCCGTGGTCGTGATGCCGACCACCACGCCGCAACTCAAGATCGAGGCCGTGAAGGCGCTCGGCGGCGAGGTGGTGCTGTACGGTGAGAGCTATTCCGATGCCTACACGCACGCGGCCGCGCTGGAGAAGCAACAAGGCCTGACCTTCGTGCACCCGTTCGACGACCCGGATGTGATCGCCGGCCAGGGCACCATTGCGATGGAAATCCTGCGCCAGCACCAGGGTCCGCTGGATGCGGTGTTTGTCGCCATCGGCGGCGGCGGACTGATCTCGGGCGTGGCCAACTACATCAAGGCGGTGCGTCCCGAGGTGCGCGTGATCGGCGTGCAGATGAACGACTCCGACGCGATGATCCAGTCGGTTGCCGCCAAAAAACGCGTGACGCTGCCCGACGTCGGCCTGTTTTCGGACGGCACGGCCGTCAAGCTGGTGGGCGAGGAGACCTTTCGCGTGGCCAGCGCGCTGGTGGACGACTACATCACGGTCGATACCGACGCGGTCTGCGCCGCCATCAAGGACGTGTTCGTCGACACGCGCAGCATCGTCGAGCCGGCCGGCGCGCTGGCAGTGGCCGCCATCAAGCAATATGTGGCCACGCACAAGACCCGGGGCGAGACCTACGCCGCGATCTTGTGCGGCGCCAATATGAATTTTGATCGCCTGCGCTTCGTCGCCGAGCGCGCCGGCGTCGGCGAGGAGCGCGAGGCGCTGTTCGCGGTGACGATCCCCGAAGCGCGCGGCAGCTTTCGCCGCCTGTGCGAACTGATCGGCCAACTGCCGGGCGGCCCGCGCAACGTGACCGAGTTCAACTACCGCATCAGCGACGCGGCGCGCGCCCATGTGTTCGTCGGACTGACGACGCACGGCAAGGGCGAGTCGCCCAAAATTGCGGAGAACTTCGGCAAGCACGGCTTCGACACGCTGGACCTGACGCACGACGAGATGGCCAAGGAGCACATCCGCCACATGGTGGGTGGCCACTCCAGCCTGGCGCAGGACGAGCGGCTGCTGCGCTTCGTGTTCCCCGAGCGGCCCGGCGCGCTGCTGAAGTTCCTGAGCCTGATGCGGCCCAACTGGAACATCAGCCTGTTCCACTACCGCAACCAGGGCGCCGACTACGGTCACATCCTGGTCGGGCTGCAGGTGCCGCCGGCCGACCACAAGGCCTTCGAGCGTTTTCTCGACACGCTGGGCTACCCGTACGTGGAAGAAACCGCCAACCCGGCGTACCGGCTGTTCTTGCAGACCCGTTGACTGGCCAGGGTCGCCCCCGGTCAGGCATTCGCCGCTGGCGGACCCCATCGCGCCGGGCGCCCTGGTTCGCGCCAATTTATGATGTTTTGTGCCGCTAACCCTTATGGGTTATACGCAGAATGCTCTGTCTTTAATAGTATTCGTGGCCACGAAAGGTCTTGCACTACTGTGCATGTGGCGGCTGATCGCGCGGCGGCCCAGGAAAGCCCGCGGTTTCGGCGCCTGACGCGCCGTGACTCTGCTGGATCGAGGCCGGGGCGCCCGTGGGGGACGGGACCAGAAACCGCTCCGCAGGAACACCGGGTGGCAGGGAAACTGCCGCCGTGGCCCGCGTGTTGACTTGTGCGCTGGCCGCAGGGGCCTCGGTGGCAACGGGCAGATCCAGTGTCACGCTGGCCGGTGCGCCCAGGCTGGGCCCGAGCAACGCGCGACGCGGCGCGACGGACTGCAGCAGCAGGCCATCGTCCACCGTGGCGCCCACGCGAAACGGTTTGGGCGGCTTGCCGTCAACCGCGATCAACGCGGCGCCGCGGTGCTCGCGGTCCGCCACCACACCCAGCAGCACGTAGCGGCTCGCACCGCTCGTGGTTTGCGCCGCAGGCGCCGCCGCGTTGGCCCCCAGCAGGCGCGCCACGGCGGCCGGATCCACCGCTGGAGCGCCGCTGCCCGCGATCGGCAGCGCGGTCGGCGCGCTGGGCGCCGGCACGAACTTGAGCGCCCAGAACACCACGCTGGCTGCGGCCAGCGCCCACACGATGAGCGTGGCACTGTGCAACCACCATCGGCGGGGTGAATTCGTCGGCATGCAACGATTATCATTGAAGCGAGTCCGACATCAGGTCCACGACGAGCACCGAAACCATGACCTTGCTTCCCCCTTCCCTGCACCGGCGCGTGCAGGCCGGCTTCACCCTGATCGAGTTGATGGTGGTGCTGGTCATCATCGGCGTGCTGGCCGCGCTGATCGTGCCCAATGTGCTCGAGCGCGCCGATGAGGCGCGCGTCACGGCCGCACGCACCGACATCAACAACCTGATGCAGGCACTCAAGCTGTACCGACTCGACAACCAGCGCTATCCAACGGCCGGGCAGGGATTGCAGGCTCTCGTGATCAAGCCCACCGTTCCCCCGATTCCGTCGAACTGGAAGCCGTACCTTGACAAGTTGCCGAACGATCCCTGGGGCAACCCCTATCAGTACCTCAACCCCGGCGTGAAGGGCGAGATCGACGTGATGTCGTTCGGCGCCGATGGCAAGACGGGCGGCGAGGGCAAGGATGCGGACATCGGCAGTTGGCAGTGATCTAGCCCCCACGCTTGTCACTTCGCGTACTGCGCTGGGCTCGCTTAGCGTCCGTGCGCGCAGCTGTACAGCGGAGCGAGCCCATGCCGGGCCTGCGCTATGCACGTGCCGAGGCATCACGCTTCGGCACGGCCCCGAGGGGGCCGCATTTCGCCTTGGGGCGGCGCGGCGCGCGGGGTTCACCCTGCTGGAGCTGCTGGTGGTGGTGGCGATCATCGGGATCGCCTCGGCGGGCGTCGCTTTTGCCTTGCGCGACTCGTCACAGACGCAGCTCCAGCGCGAAGGGCAGCGGCTGGCGGCGCTGCTGGAGTCGGGCCGCGCACAGTCACGCACCACCGGTGTGCCCGTCGTCTGGCACACGACCGCCGACGGTTTTGTGTTCGACGGAGCGACCGCAGGGTCGCTGCCCGAGCACTGGCTCGACGCCAGCACACGGGTACTCAGTGCCACGACCGTGACGGGCGGTCAGGCCACACTGACACTCGGGCCCGAGCCGTTGATCGCACCGCAAGAGGTCGTGCTGGGTCTGGACGGGGAACCGCAGCAGTCGCTGCGCATCGCCACCGACGGGCTGCGGCCCTTTTCGGTGCAGCCTGCAAACAGCCCATGAAGCCGATCGCCCAAGCGGGCTTCACCCTGCTCGAAGTCCTGGTGGCCCTGGCCATCGTCGCGATCGCGCTGACGGCGGGCACCCGGGCCACGATGGCCTTGACCGAACACGCGCGGCGCCAGTCCGACGTTTTGCTGGCGCACCTGTGCGCCGAGAACGAACTGGTCAAGATGCGCCTGGCCAACCAGATGCCGGGGGTGGGTGATTCGAGCGACGATTGCGAGCAGGCCGGCCAGGTTTTCAATGTCCATATCTCGGTTCGTCCCACGCCAAACCCGAGCTTTCAGCGCGTCGACGCGCAGGTGTTCAGGGGCAACGAGCCGGTGCTGCGCCTGTCCACCATCGTGGGGCGGTACTGATGCTCCCCCCCGTTGCTTGCTCACTTCGTGTAGCCGCCTCCCCCCTCAAGGGGGCAACACCAGCGGCTCGGCCAAGCCGGTTCCGCGGTGTTCTCCGAACGGGCCACGCTGCGCGGGCCGGCTGGTTGGCACAGGACGAGCGAGGCGGGCGACTCACCAAGACGCACAAACACACTGCACCGCCGCGCGGCTTCACGCTGATCGAGCTGCTGGTGGCGATTTCCATTCTGGCGGTGATCGCGGTGCTGAGCTGGCGCGGGCTGGAGGGCATGACGCGGGCGGTGGCGCAGACGCGCGAGCGCTCGGATCAGCTGCTCACCCTGCAGACCGGGCTGGACCAGTGGACCGTCGATCTCGACGCACTGATGCAGCAACCCCGGATGACCGCGCTCGACTGGAACGGCAATGTGCTGCGCATGACACGGCTCGCCCCCAATCCCGCTGACGGCATGCTAGTCGTGGCGTGGGCGCGACGCGATGTGAATGGCACGGGGCAATGGCTGCGCTGGCAATCGGCACCGCTACTGACGCGAGGCGATCTGGACAACGCCTGGAGCGAGGCCGCCCTGTGGGGAAAGAACCCGAGCAACGCCGAAATGCAGCGCGAGGTCACCATCACCCCGCTGGTGGACTGGCAGGTTTATTACTTTCGCAACAACGCCTGGACCAACCCGCTCTCGAGCAGCGAAAGCACTGTGGCCACGAACCCGGCGCTGCCGGCGCAAGCCGCACTCAACGCCAGCGTGCCGGACGGCGTGCGCCTGATGCTGCGCATTCCGCCCGGCCAGGCCCTGAGCGGCACGATCACGCGCGACTGGGTGCGGCCCACCCTGGGCGGGAACAAATCATGAAAAGGAATGGCCCCCACGCTCCTTCACTTCGTGTGGTCGCTGCCCCCCGGGGGGGCCGCATTTCGCCTTGGGGCGGCCCGGCGGCGAAACCTGGCGCTCCCGCGCCCTGCACTTGTGCTCGTTTCGGGGCTCGTCGGGCACGTGCGCAGCGCGGGGCGGCACTTTTGATGGCAATGCTGACTGTCACGCTGGTGGCCACGTTTGCCGCGGCGGCGGCCTGGCAGCAATGGCGTGCCACCGAGGTCGAGGCGGCGCAGCGCACGCGCGTTCAGGCGGGCTGGGTGCTGGTGGGCGCGCTCGACTGGGCCCGCCTGATCCTGCGCCAGGACGCCATGACGGGAGGCGCCGACTACCTGTCCGAGCCCTGGGCGGTGCCGCTGGAAGAGGCGCGACTATCGGCCTTTCTGGCGGCGGGCCAGGGTCCTGCCGGCGGCGCGCCCAGCCACAGCGACGACGATGACGCGATGAATGCGTCTTTGTCGGGCCGCATCATCGACCTTCAATCGCGCCTGAACGTGCTGAACCTGGTGGCGGGTGGCACCATTTCCCAGCCCGCCATGCTGGCCTTCGGACGGCTGTTCAGCGTGTTGGGATTGCCGCAGGCCGAGTTGAACCTGCTCGCCCAAAACCTGCAACTGGCGCTCACCAACCAGGCGCCGATCACCGCTCCGGCCACCTCAGCGGCGGCAGCCACCTCGATCGCCAGCGCCGCGACTAACACCACCGCCTCGTCAGGCAGCAATGACAACCCCACGGCGCCGCTGCTGCCCCAGCGGGTCGGGCAACTGGTGTGGCTCGGACTGTCGCCCGGTACGCTGGCCGCATTGCGGCCCTACATCACGCTGTTGCCCGTGCCGACGCCGGTGAACCTCAACACCGCCGGTGCGCAGGTGCTGTACGCCTGCATTCCCGGGCTCGAAATGGCCGATGCGCAGCGCCTGGTGCAGCAACGCCAGGGGACCTACTTCGCCACGCTGGCCGCTGCCAGCGCCGCACTGGGCGCCAAAGCCGGCCCGCTGAACCCGACCGAGCACGCCGTCTCCTCGCGCTTTTTCGAGGTGATCGGCCGGTTCCGGCTGGACCAGACAGTGGTGCAGGAGCGCTCTGCAGTGCAGCGCGAGGGCCTGGCCGTGAGCGTGCTGTGGCGCGAACGCGGGGTGCCGCCGGTCTCGGCGGACACGTTGGGTCCGTGAGCCAGGTTCCAGGCCGCCGGAACCAAAGGCCAGCCGGCGCCGTCTCTCTACAATGCAAGGCCTCCCCACCCATGTCATGAGCCACCTGATCGTTTACCTTCCGCTGGAGAGCCCCGGGCCCGCCACGCTGTACGGCTACGCGCTGCCATCGGACCGGCACGCCTCGAGCGGTGCGGCGGGCCCCTTGGGTGTTGCCAACGCCGCGAGCGCGCCCGTGGCGCTGCTGCCGCGGCCACCGAAGTCGGGTGGTGAGGTGGTGGCGGTGGTGCCGCTCGCGGCCCTGTCGTGGCACCGCGTGACGCTGCCGCAGGGCACCGGGAGCGGCGCCACACGGCTGCGCGCTGTGCTGGACGGACTGCTGGAGGAGCGCGTGCTGGACGACCCCGAGACCCTGCACTTCGCAGTCGAGCCGCAGGCGCGTGGCGGCGCCACCGTGTGGGTCGCTGCGTGCGACAGGGCTTGGCTGCGCGGCGCCGTCGGTGCGCTGGAGACAGCACAGCGGCCAGTGTCGCGCATCGTGCCCGAATTCGCACCCGACATGTCGCCGGCGCCGCAGCCGGTGCTGTATGCGGTGGGTACGCCCGAGCAGGCCGCCCTGGTGCTGACAGGCCGCAGTCTTGAGAGCGGCGTCACGGTGCTGCCTTTGAATCGGGCCGGCGTCACGCTGGCGTTGCCGCCGGGTCTGGACACAAACGCCACCGAGATCGTGGCGGAGCCCGCCGTGGCCGAACTGGCCGAACAATTGTTTCAGCACCCGGTCCGACTTGAGCAGCCATCGCAGCGCTGGCTGCGCGCCGCCGCCTCACCGTGGGATCTGGCGCAGTTCGAGCTGGCCAGTTCCGGCCGCATCCGCGTGTTGAAGCAATGGGGCGCTGCCTGGCAGGCGCTGGTGCGGGCGCCGCGATGGCGCGCGCTGCGTTGGGGCGTTGGGCTGCTTTTGCTGGGCAACCTCATTGGCCTGAACGCGTGGGCCTGGCACGAACGCAGTGCGCTTGAGCACGAGCGCACGGCGGTGCGCCAGGTGCTCACACAAACCTTCCCGAGCGTACGCGTGGTGGTGGACGCGCCGGTCCAGATGGAGCGCGAAGTCGCCGCGCTGCGCCAGGCCACTGGCGCCGTGTCGGGCCACGACCTGGAGGCAATTCTCGCAAAAATAAGCACTGCAACCCCCGTCAATAAAAGTGTTAACGCTATTGAATACGGAGCGGGTGAAGTGCGCGTCAAAGGGCTGGATTTGTCTGCCGACGCGACCCGCGCGCTATTGACCGCCGGCTACACCGTGCACACCGATGGCGACAGCCTGGTGGTACGTCAGGAGACGGCTCGGTGAAGCTGGCGCCGGCACTGCAGGCGCGATGGGACGGTCTTGCCGATCGCGAGCAGACCCTGGTGCGCGGTGCGCTGGCGCTGGTGAGTGCGGCCGTGCTGTGGTGGCTGTTCCTGGCGCCTGCCCTGCACACCGTGCGCACGGCGGGCGCCGAGCATCGCACTTTGCAGGCCGAACTCGAACAGATGAAGACCCTGCAATCGCAGGCCCGGTCGCTGCAGGCGCAGCCGCGACTGGGCTACGACGAGGCACTGCGCGCGTTGCGGGCCTCGGTCCAGGCCTTGGGAGCCCGTGCGCAGATGGGGGAGGCGGGCGAACGCGCGACCATCACCTTGCGGGCCATTCCGGCGGATGCGCTGGCCCAATGGCTGACACAGGTCCGGATCAATGCGCGGGCACTGCCCACCGATGCGCGACTGACTCGCCAGCGTGGCGAGTCAGGCACGGCCTACTGGGACGGCACGCTGGTGCTGAGCCTGCCATCACGCTGATGCCGCGCCGCCCTACCCCCGTCGTGCGCGCCAGCAACCCCTGGGCGTGGGCCGGCGGCGGCCTGCTGCTGGGCGCGCTCGCGGGGCTGCTGATGTTTGCGCCGGCGAGCTGGCTGGCCCAACTGCTCGCGCAACGCACGAACGGACACGTGGTGTTGGCACAGGCGCGCGGCACGATCTGGAACGGATCGGCGCAACTGGTGCTGGCGGCCGGCGCCGACAGCCGGGTCGCGTTGGCCCTGCCGGGCCGGCTGGTGTGGAAGTTGCGGCCCGCGTGGGGCGCCCTGATCGCCCGGATTGACGCGACGTGTTGCAGCGCGCAACCCCTGCAATTGCAAATCACGCCGCGCTGGAGCGGCGCACGGCTGGCGCTGGCGGACGGCCGCTCGCAATGGCCGGCAGCGCTGTTGGCCGGGTTGGGCGCACCGTGGAACACGGTGCAGCTCGACGGCACCTTGGCGCTGTCGTCCAGGACTCTGTCACTAGAATGGACCGATGGCCGGATGGAGGTTTCGGGGCAAGCCCAGCTCGATGCCATCGGGCTCTCGTCGCGCCTGTCGACGCTCAAACCCATGGGCAGTTATCGCATGACACTGAACGGAGGCGCCACGCCAACCCTGACGCTGGAGACGCTGCAAGGCAGCCTGCAGTTGACCGGCAGCGGGCGCTGGGTCGGTTCCCGCCTTCGCTTCAACGGGGTGGCCAGCGCCGCGCCCGAGCGCGAGGCTGCGCTGTCGAACCTGTTGAACATCCTCGGACGGCGCAGCGGCGCCCGCTCCATCATTACCCTGGGATAAGCTCATGAAACTTCGCTTTGCGCATCGCCTGTCGGTTGCGGTGCTGGTCCTGCTGACCGGGCTGGTGGGCCTGCCCACGCTGGCAGCGGCCCAATCGGACGCGGCGACCAGCTTCGCGCCCATCAAGCCCGGTGAGCCGGTGACGCTGAACTTCGTGGATGCGCAGATCGACGCGGTGGCCCGCACCATGGCGACCATCAGCGGACGCAACGTGGTGGTCGACCCGCGCGTCAAGGGCACCATCACACTGATCACCGACAGGCCCGTCAGCGCCAGGGCCGCGCTGAACCAGTTCCTCGCGGCGCTGCGCCTGCACGGCTACACGATGGTCGACACCGAGGGCCTGTACAAGGTGGTGCCCGAGGCCGAGGGCAAACTGCAGTCCACGAATGTCTCGGTCTCGCGCAGGGGGAGCTCGGTGACGGCGGCCGGCAACCAGATCGTCACCAAGATTTTCCGGCTCAATTTCGCATCGGCGAACAGCTTGCTGCCGGTGCTGCGTCCGTTGATCAGCCCGAACAACACGATCAACGTGAACCCGGACAACAACTCACTGGTGATTACCGACTACGCGGACAACCTGGAGCGCATCGGCCGCATCATTGCGGCGCTCGATGTCTCGAACGCCACCGACCTGGAAATCATTCCCCTGAAAAACGCGATCGCCACCGACCTCGCACCGCTGATCATCAAGCTGATTGGATCGGATACCGGGCGGCCGGGCGCGCCGGGTCAGGCCGAGACGTCGTACCAGACCACGTTGATCGCGGAGCCGCGCAGCAACTCGCTGATTTTGCGGGCGGCCAATCCGGCGCGCGCCGCGCTGGTCCGGTCGCTGGTGCAACAGCTTGACAAAGCGCCAGCGGACGACGGCAATCCGACCGGCAACATTTATGTGGTGCACCTGAAAAACGCCGACGCCACCAAGCTGGCAGCCGTCTTGCGAGCCTCCCTGGCCAGCGAAGGCCACGCCAGCACCGCAGCGAGCAGCAGCACCAGCTCCGGTGCGGCCACCCCGCGGGCCAGCGCCTACACGACCACCACCGCGTCCACCTCCGCGACCAGCGGTGGCACCAGTATGGGCAGCAAATCGGCGGGGGACGCAGTGCAGACCAGCGCCGAGCCGGCCACCGGGGGGCAAATCCAGGCGGATCCGGCCACCAACTCGCTCATCATCACGGCACCGCCGCCGCTGTATCGTCAGTTGCGCGCCGTCATCGACAAGCTGGACGGCCACCGCGCCCAGGTGCTGGTGGAGAGCCTGATCGCCGAAGTCAATACAGACAAGGCTGCGCAATTCGGCATTCAATGGCAAGCCTTGCTGGGCAACAGCACCAACGGCAGTACCGTGGGTGTCCTGGGCAGCAATTTCACCAATGGCGGCACCAATATTTTCTCGCTTGCCAACGACATCAAGGCCGGCACGGTTCCGGCTTCTTCGGCGGGTGGCAACCTGGGCATTGCCCACAAGATCAATGGCGTGTTCTCGCTGGGTGCGCTGGCCAATCTGCTGCAGACCACGGGCGATGGCAATGTGCTGTCGACCCCGACGCTGCTGACGCTGGACAACGAGGAGGCGAAAATCGTGGTGGGACAGAACGTGCCGTTTGTGACGGGCCAATACACCAACAACAACACCAGCAACGGCGCGGTGAACCCGTTCACCACGGTGACGCGGCAAGACGTGGGGATCACCTTGCGGGTCAAGCCGCAGATCAGCGAGGACGGCACCATCAAGCTGACCATCTACCAGGAAGTCTCCGCGTTGCAAGCCTCGACACTGAACAACCCGAACGGTCCGACCACCACAATCCGGTCCATTGCGTCGACCGTGGTGGTGCGTGATGGCAATATCGTGGTGCTGGGGGGACTGATGCAGGACAACTATTCGGGCAGTCAGCAGAAAGTCCCGCTGCTCGGCGACGTGCCGGTGGTGGGCGCCCTGTTTCGCAGCGACACGCGCGAGCGCACCAAAACCGATCTGATGGTGTTTCTGCGGCCCATCGTGGTGCGCAGCGGGGACGAAAGCAGTGCCTTGGCGCTCAGCCGCTACGACCTGATGCGCGGTGTACAGCAAAGCGCGCAACCCAGCGCAAGCGTGACGGTGCCGGTGAACGCGGCCCCGGTAATGGCGCCGCAGCCCGTGCCCCATGGCAACGGCCCGGTGCCTGCACCCCTGCAGGCGCCCGGCCTGTCGGGCACTTGGGGAGGCGCACCGGCGTCTGCCACCATGAACCCCGTGACAGGCTCGGCGCCGGTCACCGGTGCCTCCAACCTCACGACGGTGCCGGCGAGCAATCCGGCGATACCTCCGCTGGGCGTGCCCACGCCGGGCCAGCCCTACGCGCGCTGACGGTGCCCCATGCGCTACCCGTTGCCCTACGCTTTTGCGCGCACCTACCAGCTATTGCTGGAGGACGACGGGCAGGACCGCGTCCTGTGGCACACCGGCCAGCCGGACCCGGGGGCCTGGGGCGAAGTCATGCGCAAATACGCGGTGCGCTCGGTACAGCAGGCCGATGCGCCGGCCATGGCGCAGCGCATCAGCGCGGCCTACGCGCAGGGTGAATCGAGTGCCGCCACCGTGGTCAGCGAGGTCGAGGGCGATGCCGACCTGTCGCGCATGATGCAGGAGCTGCCGGCCATCGAGGACTTGCTCGAGACGTCGGACGACGCGCCCATCATCCGCATGCTCAACGCCCTGCTCACGCAGGCCGCGCGCGATGGCGCCAGCGACATCCACATCGAGCCGTACGAGCGCCATTCGAGCGTGCGTTTTCGCGTGGACGGCAGCCTGCGCGAAGTGGTGCAGCCGAACCGGGCGCTGCATGCAGCGCTGATTTCGCGGCTGAAAATCATGGCCGAGCTCGATATCTCCGAAAAACGCCTGCCGCAGGACGGGCGAATCAGCCTGCGCATCGGCACGCGCGCGGTGGACGTGCGCGTGTCCACGCTGCCGAGCGCGCACGGTGAACGCGCCGTGCTGCGCCTGCTCGACAAGTCGGAGTCCAGGCTGAGCCTGGAGGCGGTGGGCATGCAGGGCGACGCGCTGGCGCGGCTGCAGCACCTGATTGCGCAGCCGCACGGCATCATCCTGGTGACCGGCCCGACCGGCTCGGGCAAGACCACCACGCTGTACGCGGCGCTGAGCCGGCTCGATGCAGCGCACAGCAACATCATGACGGTGGAAGACCCGATCGAGTACGAACTGGCGGGTGTAGGGCAGACCCAGGTCAACGCCAAAATCGAACTGACCTTTGCCAAGGCGCTGCGCGCCATCCTGCGCCAAGACCCGGACGTGATCATGATCGGCGAGATCCGCGACTTCGAGACCGCGCAGATCGCGATCCAGGCCTCGCTCACGGGCCACCTGGTGCTGGCCACGCTGCACACCAACGACGCGGCGAGCGCCGTCACGCGCCTGACCGACATGGGTGTCGAGCCGTTCCTGCTGAGTTCGTCGCTGCTCGGTGTGCTGGCCCAGCGTCTCGTGCGCAAGCTGTGCAAAACGTGTCACGGCACCGGCTGCGCCGACTGCGGCCAAACCGGCTACCAGGGCCGCACCGGCGTGTTCGAGTTGCTGGTCACCGACGACGCGATCCGGGCACAAATCCACAAACGCACGGCGGAAGCCGACATCCGCGAGGCCGCGCTCCAGGCCGGCATGACCCTGATGCGCAACGACGGCGAGCGGCTGGTTGCCGCCGGCATCACCTCGCGCGAAGAGCTGGTGCGCGTGACGCGCGACTGAATATGGCCCCCACGCTTGTCACTGCGTGTACTGCGCTGCCCCCCGAGGGGGCCGTAGTCGTCTTGGGGCGGCCCGGCGCCGACTGAGCCCCATGCCGGCCTACTCCTTCGAAGCACTGGACGCCCAGGGCCAGATCCGCAAGGGCGTGCTGGAGGCCGACACGGCGCGCTCGGCGCGCGGCCTGCTGCGCGTGCAGCTACTGGTGCCTTTGTCTGTGGAGCCGCTGGGCAGTGGCAATGCAGCCGACGCTGCGCGCCTCGGGTTCAACACCGTGCTGTTCAGGCCGCGCGTGTTCAATGCCACCGGGCTCGCGATCTGGACGCGCCAGATCGCCAGCCTGGTGTCGTCGGGTCTGCCGCTGGAGCGGGCCCTGACGGCGCTCACCGACGAGGCCGAAAACGAGGCGCAGCGCAATCTGGTCGCCTCGCTGCGTGCCGAGGTCAACGCCGGCGCCCCGTTCGCGCGGGCGCTGGCGCAGCACCCGCGCGAGTTCTCGCCGATCTACACCGCCGTGATCGGGGCCGGCGAGCAAACCGGCAACCTCGGGCTGGTGCTGGAGCGGCTCGCCGACGATCTGGAGGCTCAGCAGGCGCTCACGGCCAAGCTGATCGGCGCGGCCTTGTACCCGGCCATCGTGACCCTGGTGGCGATTGCCATCGTGATGTTTTTGGTGGGCTACGTGGTGCCCCAGGTGGCGAATGTGTTTGCCGGCTCCAAACGCGCGCTGCCGTTCCTCACGGTGGCCATGCTCGGTATCAGCGGCTTCGTCAGGAGTTACGGCTGGTTCATGCTGGTTGCTCTTGTTCTGATAGCTACCAGTACTCGCGTAGCATTGAAGAACGAGACTTTTCGTGAGAAATTCGATGCCCGCTGGCTGACCCTGCCGCTGCTTGGCAAACTCGCGCGTGGCTACAACGCGGCGCGCTTCGCCAGCACGCTGGCCATGCTCGCGGCAGCTGGCGTACCGATCCTCAAGGCGCTGCAGGCCGCCGCCGAAACCCTGCACAACCGCGCCATGCGCGCGGACGCACTCGATGCGCTGGTGCTGGTGCGCGAGGGCGCGCCGCTGGCCTCCGCCATCGGGCAGAAAAAGCGCTTCCCGGGCCTGGTCAGCATGTTCGCGCGGCTCGGCGAGCAGACCGGCCAGCTGCCGCTGATGCTGGCGCGCGCCGCCGCCCAGCTCGGCGCCGAGGTGCAGCGCCGCGCGATGCAGCTGGCCACCATTCTGGAGCCCTTGCTGATCGTGGTGATGGGGCTGGTGGTGATGCTGATCGTGCTGGCGGTGATGCTGCCCATCATCGAGCTCAACCAGTTGGTGAAATAAATGGCTGCCTCGCTTGACGGTCAGCTGGTGGTGGCCATTTCGTCGCGGGCCCTGTTCGACTTCGAGCAGGAAAACAAGATCTTCGAGCAGGGCGACGACCGCGCCTACATGAAGCTGCAGCTGGAGCGGCTGGAACAGCCGGCCGCACCGGGCGTGGCGTTCTCGCTGGTCAGGAAGCTGCTCGCGTTCAACGACGCGCCCGGTGCGGGTGCGAGTCCGCCGCCGCAGCGCGTCGAGGTCGTGATCCTGTCGCGCAACGACCCGGTCTCGGGCATGCGCGTGTTCCGCTCGGCGCAGCATTACGGCCTGCCAATCCAGCGTGGCAGTTTCACGCGCGGCGAGCCGCCGTGGCGCTACCTCAAGCCACTGCATGCCAACCTGTTTTTGTCGGCGCATTTGAGCGATGTGCGCGCGGCGCTCGATGCCGGTGTGCCGGCTGCGCAGGTGTACCCGTTGTCGGTGCATGCGGGCGACGCCTATCCGCACGAAGTGCGCATCGCGTTCGACGGCGACGCGGTGCTGTTCTCCGACGAGGCCGAACGCGTGTTCCAGGCGCAGGGTTTGTCGGCGTTCCAGCAGCACGAAAAGGACAAGGCCGCGCTGCCGCTGTCGGCCGGCCCGTTCAAGCCGCTGCTGGCCGCACTGCAGCGGCTGCAGCAAGAGGGCACACCCAGCATGCGCATTCGCACGGCACTGGTCACCGCACGCAGTGCGCCCGCGCATGAGCGCGCCATCCGCACCTTGATGAACTGGAACATCGAGATCGACGAGGCGATGTTCCTCGGCGGATTGCCGAAAGGAGAGTTTTTGCGCGAATTTGAACCGGACTTCTTCTTTGATGATCAGACCGGCCACGTCAATTCCGCCGCGCAACACGTTCCCGCCGGGCATGTGGTCAGCGGAGTGGCGAACCAGATCAAGGGTCCTGCCGCATGAGCCTGTCCGCCAAAATCAACAACTTCAAGGTTTTCACACGCAAGGTCTGGGCGCTGTCGCTGCCCTACTTCAGGTCGGAACAAAAATGGAAGGCACGCGCACTGCTGGCCGCCATCATCGTGCTGAACCTGGCGGCGGTGTACCTGCTGGTGCTGCTCAACAACTGGAACCGGGCGTTCTACGACGCGCTGCAGAACAAGAACGAACCGGTGTTCTGGACCCAGCTCGGGCGCTTCACCTATCTCGCGTTCGCCTTCATCCTGATCGCCGTGTACCGGTTCTACCTGACGCAACTGCTGGAGCTGCGCTGGCGCGCGTGGATGACGGGCCATTACCTGCAGCGCTGGCTAAGCCATCACGCGTTCTACCAGCTCGAACTGGCGCGCTATACCGGCAACGCCGGGGCCACGCCCGACAACCCGGACCAGCGTATCCAGGAAGACTTGAACCTGTTCACCACCTACACCATCTCGCTGACCATGGGGCTGCTCAATGCGGTGGTCACGCTGGCCAGCTTCGTCGGCATCCTGTGGAGCCTGTCGGGCGGCTTTGCCTTCAAGTTCGACGGCGCCAGCTACAACATTCCGGGCTTCATGGTCTGGATGGCGGTGCTGTACTGCGTGGCCGGCAGCATCATCACGCACTACATCGGCCGCCCGCAGATCCGGCTGAACTTCCTGCAGCAGCGTTACGAGGCCGACTTTCGGCACCACATGGTGCGGGTGCGCGAGTACAGCGAATCGATCGCACTCGACAAGGGCGAGGCGGTGGAGCGCACGCAGCTCGACGGCCGCTTTTCCAGCGTGCTGTCCAATTTCCTCAGGTTGATCAAGGCGCAGAAGAATCTGCTCTGGTTCACCAATTTTTTCGGCCAGGCCGCCGTGGTGTTTCCATTCATCGTGGCGGCGCCACGCTTTTTCAGCGGCGCCATCCAGCTCGGTGAACTGATGCAGATCGCGTCGGCCTTTGGCCGCGTGCAGGATTCGCTGGGCTGGTTTGTCGACAACTACAGCAGCCTGGCCGCCTGGCGCGCCACGGCCGATCGGTTGACCAGTTTCGAGGAGGACATGATCGCTCAATCCCTTACGGAATCTGCAACAAGTGCTACAAATAGCGTAGCGACCGGCGCGCTGGACACGCATGACCTGACGCTCGGCCTGCCCACCGGCGCGGTGCTGCTGGCAGGCGTCAACCTGCGCGCGCGCGCCGGCGACACTGTGCTGATCAAGGGTCCGTCGGGCAGTGGCAAGTCCACGCTGTTCCGCGCCTTTGCCGGAATCTGGCCGTTCGCAACCGGACGCGTGGAGCAGCCGGCGGACTCGATGTTCATTCCGCAGCGCCCTTATTTTCCCAACGGACCCCTGCGCGATGCGCTGGCCTACCCTGTGCCCGCCGATCAGTACAGCGACGAGGCCCTGCGCCAAGCGTTGCACGACGCATTGTTGCCGCAGCTCGCCGATCATCTCGATGAGGCCGACGCCTGGGGCCAGAAGCTCTCGGGGGGCGAGCAGCAGCGCCTGGCCGTGGCCCGCGTGCTGCTGAAAAAGCCCAAATGGATTTTTGCCGACGAAGCCACCAGCGCACTCGACGGGCCGGCGGAACAAAAGCTGTACGAGAAACTTCTGGCGCAGGTAAAGCGCGCCGGGGGCGCTATCGTCTCAATAGCGCACAGGCCGTCCTTGGGCGCCCTTCACAACAAGCGCTGGACGCTGGAGCCGTTGCCCGAGGGCGCGCCGTCGCTGTATCAGATCAAGGAAGAGGCGACACGGTGAAAACCACCCATCCCATGGGAATTTACGTACTGCCGGACAGGCGTATATTCGCATGCACCGAATCACACCCCCTGCCGCTGCGGCGGCCCGCACACGCATGGCAAGACTTCCCGTTCAGACTGCCATTACTTCCTTTACCGAGTCGGACCAGGTGTTCGAGTCGGCGGCCGAGGTGTTCAGGGTGATGTCGGCGCCAATGCGCCTGAAGATCATCGCCAGCCTGTGCAATGGCGAGAAAAACGTGGGCGAACTGCTCGGCGAGGTGGCCACGACGCAGCCCAATATGTCGCAGCACCTGAACACGCTGTACCAGGCCGGCGTGGTCGGGAAACGGCGCGATGGGGTGCAGATCTACTACCGGATCATCAATGACCGGGTCGTTACGCTGTGCCGGGCGGTGTGCACGCAGATCGCCATCGAGACGGACCTGCAGCACGGTTGACGGCGCGCCTCAGGGCTTGATGTAGACGTAGCCCTCTTGCGCCTGGAGCCGGGCCACTTCGGCCACACCCGAGGGCACGATGCTGGCTTCCATCAAGAGTTGGCCCGGGTCGATTTTGCGGTCGCTCAAGGTGTTGTTGCAGACCCTGAATTCAACGCCGCGGCTCGCCAGATCGCTCACGGTTCCACTGAAGACGCGACCCTTGCCGTCCTTTGCGTCGCTGAGCAGGAAGTCGATGCCCGGCCCGTGCGTGACGACGACGATCCTGGTGCTGGGCGCCGCGTTGAGGTGGTTGCTGATGTTGTTCAGCGCCGCTGCCGCGGTGTCGATGCCGGTATTGATGTGATAGACCACCTTGATGACTTGCGCGGCGGCGACCGGGGCACCTGCCACAGGGGCTGCGCCCGCCGTCTGCGCCAGCG